>CAZZMI010000001.1:0-17918 GCA_964655275.1 uncultured Anaerolineae bacterium
TTGCCACCGTAAGGTTTGGCTTTACTCCAAAGGGTTGCGAATGGAGCCGCTTTCCGATAGAGTTTCTTTAGGAAGGTTGCTTCATGAGCGTGCTTACCCCGATCTACCGCGGAGGGAGGTAATTATTGATGAGTTAATCAAAGTGGACTTTGTGGAGTACGAGCAAAGGGTGCTTGAGGTAAAATATTCCAGCAGACTTGTGGAGGCAGCGAGGCTCCAAATAGGCTATTACCTCTTATACCTTAAATGGCTTGGAGCAGGAGAGTTGGTAGGGGAATTGCGTTTCCCAAAAGAGCGCCGAAAGGAAGAGGTGCGTATCTCTCCTGAATTGGAAGCCAAAGTCTCAGAAGCATTGCGTGATATTAAACAAATTGAGCAATTGCATACTCCACCTCCCGCTGAATTTACGCCTATCTGCCGTGTTTGTGCTTACTCTGAATTGTGCTGGGGGTGAAGCTTTGTGGCCCAGTCTTATTATATCTTCCGCAGTGGAAGATTAAGGCGAAAGCAAAATAACATCTACCTGGAATATGAAGGGGATGACGGAAAATTAAATAGCCACCCTATCCCTGTTGAGAACATCCGCGATCTATACCTCTTCGGGGAAATTGACCTTAACACGAAGTTGCTTTCATTCCTTGCCCAGAACGAAATCCCAGTTCATTGCTTCAATTACTACGGCTTTTACGTTGGTACTTTCTACCCCAGAGAAATTAACGTAAGTGGCCACCTTTTGGTCCGCCAGGTTGAATATTACCTTGACCCCAAAAGGCGTTTAGCCATTGCTAAAGAGTTTGTTTCAGGCGCTTTACATAATATCCGCCGCAACTTAAACTATTACCGATCCCGGGGCAAGGTGGTTGGTGAAGCCATAAAGGCTGTGGAGATAAGTATAGAGCGGTTAGAAGAATGCCAAAGTGTGCCTGAAATTATGAGGGAAGAAGGGGAAGCGAGAGAAGCTTATTATAAAGCTTTCAATGAGATTTTAGAGCTGGAGCAGCCCTTTGAGAAAAGGGTAAGGCGCCCACCAGATAATATGGTCAACGCTTTACTGTCTTTGGGCAATAGCCTCCTTTACACGGCAACTCTTTCAGAAATATACGTTACCCAGCTCAACCCCGCTGTAAGTTACCTTCACGAGCCATCCAAAAGGCGCTTTTCCCTTGCCCTTGACTTGTCCGAAGTCTTTAAGCCTTTAGTGGTAGACCGCACAGTTTTCCGGGTTATAAATAAAGGGATAATCGGGGAGGAAGATTTTGAAGCGATTGGGGAAGCAAAAGGAGTATATCTAAAAGACAAAGCCTTGAAGAGGTTCATACAAGAGTTTGAAAGCTCCCTGGGGGAGACCATAAAGCACAGAAAATTGGGCCGGCACGTCTCTTACCGCCAACTTATCAGGCTTGAGGCTTATAAACTAATACGTCACCTTTTGGGCATGGAAACCTATAAAGCCTTTAGGATCTGGTGGTGATGTATGTCATAATCGTTTACGATGTGGAACAAGAGAGAGTGGCAAAAGTTTGCCAGTTCCTCCGCCGTTTTCTGCACTGGGTCCAGAACAGTGCCTTTGAGGGAGAATTAAGTGAGTCACAATTAGAGGCTATTAGGTTCAAGTTGAAGGAAATCCTGGATTTGGAAAGAGACAGCGTCTACATTTATCGCCTGCCCGATAAGAAGTTTGTGCGTAAAGAGGTAATAGGTCAGGAGAAGGCTCTCATAGAGGTTATCATATGAGAGTCCGCATACTTTTACATGCCGATGACTGTATATGGGTCCCATGGCATTATCCAGAGTGGCTTCAGGGCCTTGTTTACAGGACCATAGGCAAAACTTCTCCAGAATTAGCCTCTCGCCTGCATTCCGAAGGCTTTGTGGTGGGAAGCCGGCGTTACAAGCTTATAACTTTTTCGTGGCTTTTTCCCCGTTCAGCAACTCAGGAAAAGAATGGCCTTTGGCTGGAACCCCCCATCAATTGGTGGGTATCATCACCCTTGGCTACGGTGATGGAAGCTTTCGCATCTGGCCTTTTAACTTATCCCGAGATTAACCTAGGAAAGCAGAAAGTGGTAGTGGGCATGGTCTGGACAGAGCCCTCTTTTTATCCCAGGGATAGGGTTGTCTTAGAAACTCTTTCGCCAATAGTAGTTTCTACTGGAATAGTGGAAGGGGATAAAATGCGCAAAGTTTTCCTCTCCCCTGAGGACCAGGATTACTCCAGAATTATAACCGAAAACCTTCAACGTAAAGCAGAGGCTTTCTTTGGGGAAAGAGTCCCCAGCGGGGAAGTGGAAATGAAGCCTTTGGAATACCGCTCCAAACTAGTTGCAATTTATGGCGTAAAAATCCGTTGTTATGAAGGGGTTTTTGAGGTGAAAGGCAGCCCGGAACTCATAAAATTGGGATACGAGGCAGGCTTCGGGGAGAGAAATTCCCAGGGTTTCGGAATGATGCGCCTTAAAGTGCGGGAGGTGACCAATGAAGCCCAAAATCCTGATAATAGATGATGACCCAAAGGATCTGGAATACCTTGCCGAAATATTGAAACTCAACAATTACGAAGTCGCAGGGGTAACGAATCCCGAACAGGCCCTGGCCGCTGCTTTCCGGGAAAATCCGGACCTTATTGTTCTGGATATAATGATGCCCGGGATTTCCGGCTGGGATATTTGTGCTAAGGTCAGGGAGTTTTCTTCTGTTCCCATCCTCATGCTGACATGCCTGTCCAGGGATGAACATAAAATCAAAGGGCTTGAGCTTGGAGCCGACGATTACCTGACCAAGCCTTTTAACACCCGAGAATTTCTCTTAAGGGTGAAGAAGCTTCTGGAAAGAAGCTCTCCGGCAATTCAGGAAACTATGGTGGAAGTAGGGGAACTAAAGGCTGACTTCATGGGCGGTAAGGTTTACAAAAAGGGCAAAGAAATCCACCTCACCAAGGAAGAAAGGCGACTTCTTTTTTACCTCATCCGCCATCGGGGTCGGACTATTCCCCATGATGAACTTTTAAGGGAAGTATGGGGGCCGGGGAATGAGGGGAATGTGAACCTTCTTAAAACTTACATCCACAGGGTGCGGGCCAAGGTGGAGGATGAACCAAAGAGCCCTCGTTACATTCTTACAGAGCGTGGCACGGGGTACCGGTTTGCAGCAGAATAAGTTACACTTGCAATGGTTAAGGCGAGGCATTTTCCAGCGGAGGTTTGCGGGTGGAAAGAATTTTCCTGAGGGAATAGCCGGCACGTCGTAAGAATTCTTCCAGCTTGGGAATATTGCCTTCATCTACCAGCGCTATGGTGGGAGAAATAAGGTCCTTTATAAGTTCCTTAAATCCCGGCTCGTCTTTTAATTTCTCCATAACCCAAGGGGCAGGTGCTTCCAGAAGCGTTACTGACCGCAGGGTTAAAGTTTTTTGGAGCATTGCCCAGCGTTTTAGGGAGCGAACCACCGAGGAGGGAACACGGCCGCCAGTTGCCTTTCTCAGGAAGTTCAGGATCATTTCCACCGTTATGCCTCTTTTATAGGCTTCTTCAAGAGAGGAACGAGTCATAAGGTAAAGGTGAGCTTCCGCAGTGGTGCCAGTCCAGGAGGTAAATCTCTCTACCTGAAAGCGATTGTATAAACTGGCCCGACGGGGAACCAGGATAGTAAAATCTTGCCGGACTATTATCGGCTCTTCAGGGCGGGGCTTGACGGGAGCCTGGCTCAGGATTTCCTCTCCCCACGGGGAGAGGCGGAAAGAGTTTATTCTCCCCTCTTCATCCGTTCCCAGCTCCAGAGTTCCCAGCCAGTAGAAAGGGCCAGTGATGAGGAAGCGGATCAATGCACCTTCCACTTTGTCCCAGTGCTCAAAGCCCATCAAATATTCCCCGGTGGTTCGATCCCGGATATACCAAGAGCTGTAGTTTCCATCGGGGCGCTGAAAATCAGGTTCTTCTTCCTTTATGAGGCCGATGAAAGAATCCAGCTCTACCCATTGCTCTTTAGGGCAACGGGCCAGGAAGGAGATTATACGTCTGCGAGCCAGGCGGGGATCATTACGTTGCCCTGTTTCTTCCCAGATAAGGTTTGGAAGAAGGCGAAGTTCGTTCCAGGTAATGCTTTCAAGCCATGTTTGCCATAAACCCATGAGCCTTTCATGGGAAGGGGATTTAAGCCAGGGGCGCAAATTTTCAGGAAAGGGCTTTATTTTGCCTGATTCCAGGGTAATCAGGCCCAGAGCCATAGCCATGTGTTGCACAAGGGCGAAAAAATTACCATTTCCGGTTGGAGGCCAGGCTTCTCTTTCTTTAATGAGCTTAATAATGGTTTCGGAAGTTCCAGGAGGGAGAGAACCACTGGAGGTAACCTGGGCAGGCTCCTTCTGCAAATAAACCAGGTAAAGGAAAAGAGCTTCGCAGAGGTAATGGTCAGCAGGCAGCAAGCGGGTAGGGACGATAGTTGCTGGAGCTTTGGGGCTTTCGCCACCTTCTGGAACAGGGATAAGATTAGCAATTTCCTGGGGGGTGTAAATTACTTCTACAAGGCCTGCTTCGGTCAATTCAAAAGTTTTGAAGACAAGGCCAAGGAACCAGAGCCTTTCAGCTGGGCCTGCGGGATTTTCCCATGGCTTTTCCCTCAGCAATTTCGCTGGCCCGAAAGGCCTTATAGGGCCATAGCGACGGGTAAAGAAGGAATAAGGGACTTTCCCTCCCCAGCGGATTAAATTTTCAAGGGCCTCCCTCTCTTCCAGAGACAGGCGGCTGAGAATTTTGTTGAAGGTTGCCGCATCTTTCATCAAGGCTTCAAGGTGATGGATCAGCTCCTGTCGCCCTTCCTGTCCCGGGCTCAGCCCCCATTGCTGAGCTATGGTCTCTATCATTACCAGTTCATGTTCCAGGAGGCTTTCCCTGAGCCCTTTCATAGCCCAAGGGAAGACCGGAGGAGGGAAAAGTTAAAGCGTTCATTCAGAAGTTCCTCAAAGCGCGCGACCTTTTTCTCCTGATAAAAGCGACTGCGGCCAAAATAATTCTCCACCAATTCCACGCTGGTGAAAGTATCATGGCGAACCACGATCATCGGCACTCCTACTTCCTCAGCCCTGCTCAGAATAATTGGGCTTGGGCGGATGTTGCCGGTAAGGACCACGCATTTAGTGGAGGTTTCCAGAGCAGCCAGCTGAATATCGGGCCTGTCGCCTCCCGTGATTACAACTTTGTTAGGACGGCGGCGAAAGTAGGAAAGAGCCAGATCTACACTCATAGCCCCCACCATTACATATTCCACCAGCTCATCCGTTTTTTCCGGGCAACAGAGGATCTCCCCATCCAGAACTTCTATAAGTTCTTTCACCGTTATAGAAGCCAGGATCCTTTCATGAGGAAGCACCCCAAATACCTTTACCCCCTGCGCTTCAAGGTAAGGGCAAATTACTTCTTCCACGTATTGCATCTTGGGCCTTGGTACCATGTTTATAACTACTCCCAGGAGCTTATCTTCCAGGCGAGCCTTGGCTGTTAAGGCATCATCTACCACGCCAAGATCTGAGATATACTTTATTATCACCAGAGCAGGGGCGTTGAGGAGTTTGGTAACCTTAGGGGCCGATAGGCCAGCTATGTGGCCTTCTCGCAAGGTTCCGGCTCCTTCCAGTAAGATTAAATCCTTATCTTTAGCGCAGTTGGAACAGGCTTTTTTCAGCTTTTCTTCAAAGTTCTCGCAAATTTTGCCGGTCAGGATAGCTTCTACCAGGTTAGGAGTAAGGGCAATAGGGACTATTTCCGAAAGGGGTTGAGGCATCTGAAAATAGCGTTTGAAGAAAGAAGCATCTTCGTCCACTATTTCTCCGTTTTCCTGGTGGGCTGTAGTGCTCACAGGCTTTATATAGCCCACTGATAAGCCTTCTTTCTGGAATTTTTTGCCTATGCCGAAGCAGAGAGAGCTCTTGCCTGAAAATCTTTCAACCGAAGAGATGTAAAGTATAACCATTTTCCTCCTCCTGCATTTAATATCAAGGGCTTAAGGTTATCCTTACATCCACAGCCATAGCTCCTTTTCCTTCTTCTAAAACCATGAGGGGGTTTATGTCCATCTCCACAATTTCGGGGAAATCCACAACCAATTTAGCTACCCTCAGGATTACATCTACAACAGCTTTTAAGTCCCGCGGCGGTTCCCCCCTTACCCCTTTGAGAAGCTGAATGGACTTTACCTCTTCTATCATTTCTTCTGCCTCTTTCCTGGAGATTGGAGCAATCCTGAAGGACACATCTTTGAGGATTTCCACGTAAATTCCCCCCAGGCCAAACATAACCAATGGGCCAAACTGTGGGTCCCTGCTCATTCCCACTATAACTTCTTTACCTCCTTTCACCATCTGCTGTACCTGGCATCCCCATATAGTGGCATCAGGCATATAGCGGGTTGCTCTGTAAATCAGAAGGTCAAAGGCATCTCTGACCTCAGAGGGGCTCTGTATGTTTAACCTAACTCCTCCTATATCTGTCTTATGGATAATGTCGGGGGAGGCGATCTTCATGGCCACAGGGAAACCGATCTCTTCGGCTATGGCAACGGCTTCCTCCGGGGTGCGTGCAAGGGCTGTGCGCGGGCCTTTTATCCCACAAGCTTCCAGGATTGCTCTAGCCTCGGAATCCCCTAAAAGAAGGCGTTTTTCTTCTCGGGCTTGGGCTATGGTTTCCCTTATTTTCTCCACATCAAATTCAAAGGTTGGAGGTTCTGGAATTGGTCTCCCAAGCCATTCCCTGTATTCCCACATGGCTTTAAAGACGGCCACAGCTCTTTCAGGAACTTCGTAATTAGGGATGCGATATTCCCTTAGGATGCGAGCCCCCTTTTCAACAGTAGCGCGGCCCATAAAAGAAGCCAGGACAGGTTTGGAGTAGCGTGAGGCTATTTCCCCCACTACTTTCGCTGTTTCTTCTATCTGAGTCATAACCTGAGGGGTAAGGATAACCAGCACCCCACCAACGTTTGGGTCTTTGAGAACCGCTTCCAGTGCCAGGGCATATCGATCAGCCAGAGCATCTCCTAAAACATCCACCGGGTTCAGGACGCTGGCGGCGGGAGGCAAGTGTTCTTTTAAGAAAGCTATTGTTTCATGGGAAAGGGAAGCAACTCCAAGCCCTAACCGCTCGCAAGCGTCAACAGCCATTATGCCAGGTCCTCCTGCATTGGTTATAATGACAATGGCATTCTTTTCCAGTAGTGGCTGGCGGGCAAACCCCACCGCCAGGTCAAATAAATCCTGTACTGACCGTGCCCTTATTATCCCGGTTTGCTTGAAAGCCGCCTCATAGGCTTTTTCTGAACCTGCTAAGGTTCCAGTGTGAGAAGATACAGCTTTTGCCCCTGCTCCCGTGGTTCCGGCTTTTATAGCAATTATGGGCTTGGAACGTGTAACCCTTCGGGCTACTTCCAGAAAACGGGGGCCATTGACTACACCTTCAAGGTAAGCAGCGATAACCCTTGTATTAGGGTCCTCTTCCCAGAGCTCTAAAAAATCAACTTCATTTAGGTCAGCCTTGTTACCCAGGCTTACGAACCTGGAGAACCCTATCCCTTCTGTCAGAGACATGTCCAGCACAGAGGTGCAAAGTGCACCGGATTGGGACATGAAAGCTATGGAGCCTGGCAGGGCCATAGAGGCAGCAAAAGATGCGTTTAGGGGGATTACGGTATCTATAAGGCCCAAGACGTTAGGACCAAGGATGCGCATCCCATAGCGCCGGGCAATCTCCACAAGCTCTTTTTCCCTCTCTAATCCTTCTTTCCCCACTTCTTTGAACCCGGCTGAAATAACGATAAGCCCTTTTACCCCCTTTTTCCCGCATTCTTCTGCTGCCTGGAGCACGAAAGGAGCTGGTATTACGATGACTGCCAGGTCAATTTCGTCTGGCACTGACAGGATGGAAGGATAACATTTAAGGCCCAAAATTTCGGTAGCATTGGGGTTTATGGGGAAAATTTTGCCCTTAAAGCCAGATTTTATGATGTTAGATAGGACCCCATAACCGAGCTTTAAAGGATCTCTGGAAGCGCCTATAACGGCTACTGCTCTTGGGGCGATAAAAGCCTCCAGCATATTTTAACTCCTCATTCTTGTTTATCTGGATTATACATTGCCAAAAGAAAGCCTGCAAGCCAAAGCCTGGGCAGAGAATTTGAAAGTTTTAAGGTAATTGTGCTATAATTTTGTAAAGCACGGCATAGGAGGAAAACATGAATGAAAACCCCTATCCTTTTGCTGCACGCAATTTCCTTGACGCTTACTCCAACACTGATTACCGTATGCCCCTCCACAATCAACAGTTGGACCGTTTCTATGTGCCCAGGGAGGGAGGGGCTTCACGCCTTGAGCTTCTAAAAAAGGAAATAATGTGGGGAGCTGAAAAGGGTTTCCCTACCAAATTCATCCTTTCAGGTCATGTAGGGTGCGGTAAATCCACCGAGTTAAATCGCTTGACCAGGGATCTTGAGAGAGAAGAAGCCACACGTCATAACCTTATGGTAGTCTCCTATTCCATTAACGAAATCCTGGACTTGCAAGGAATTGATTACACCGACATCGCCTTTTCCATAATAGTGGCCCTTTACAACAAGCTTCAGGAGCTGGACATTGCTCTCCCCCCTGATGAAGTCCAGAAAATTTCGGACTGGATAAACAAAGAAGTTGAGCTCTTCACCAGAAAAACATTGCAAGCTGAGGTGGATGTCGGGACAAGCGAAGGGTTAGGCAAACTCCTTAGCCTCATATCTCTAATTGGCATAAGCATAAAGGGACGCAGGGAGAGGGTTGAAGAGACGCGCTTTAGGGTTCGGAAAAGGGCTTCCGAACTTCTTGATATGGTCAACAATATTGTCAAAAAAGTTAAAGAGATCACCGGGAAAAATTTGCTGGTAGTTATTGATGACCTGGATAAGCTGCCCCGTATGGAGGCCCTCCAGGTGTTCCGGGAAGAAGGGCCTTTCCTTACCCTTCTGGATTGCATGGCTATTTATACTGCTCCCATTTCCCTTATGTATGAGCTGGGAGATTCACCAGCCCTGGAACCGTACAAAACTTACCCTGTCCCTATGTTCAATGTTTACAAGAAAGAAGACCGCCAGGTTAACGAGGATGGTGTGGCCAGGCTTGAAGAAATGGTTTACAGAAGAGTTCACCCCGAACTTTTTGAGGAAGGAGTTGTACGGCGCCTGGCATTGACCAGTGGGGGGGTGGCTCGCCATCTGGTGAAAATGGTGCAGGATTGCTGCCTCTACTGCGCAACCTTCAACGTTCCCAGGATAAACCACAAAGTGGTGGACTGGGTTATAAATGAGTTTAAGAAGGATTACTCCCGGCGCCTTTCCCATGACGATTACCTCAACCTTAAAAAAGTTTATGAGCTTAAAGAATGTCCGGGCTTGGAGAACGCCTGGGAATATCTGCAGGCCTTGTGCGTTCTGGAATATTCCAACGGAAGTTACTGGTATGATGTCCACCCTGTAGTAGAACTTTTGCTTAAAGAAAAGGGGTTAATATGAGCGAGCTGAGAGAAAATTTCGGCGATGCACTGGAGAAACGCTATTCGGAGCAGATAAATCTCCTCCTCTCCATGGTTCGGATGAGCAGGCTCGGAGGCATAGCCACCGCCGAATGCGATGACATGGAATTAAGGGAGCGTCTCTTCCGCTACTTTGAAAAGCGCTTCCGGGAAATAAACATATACTTGTACCCGGTGGAAATAACTGGAGAGGATCTGAACCTGGTTCGTGTCCTCAGGAACTTGACCGACAGGTCCGGGTTCAAAGAGCTGGAGCTTCTGGGAAAATATGAGAACATAGTCTTCTTCGTATATGGGCTGGAAAAACTTACAGAGGAAGAGCAGGAAAAATTTCTCCTCTGGCTTAACCTCTTCCGGGATGCTACGACCATTATCCGTCAGCCCATAATCCTCTGGGCCACAAGCGATTTTGTGGATAGAATGGCACGCGAAGCCCCCGATTTCTGGACCTGGAAAGGGATGCTCTTCCGGTTTGAGAGTCTGCCTACCGGAGTTTTAAAAAGGGCGAAACTCCCGCCCCTCAAGCGTTACTTGCAGGGGATTCTGGAGGACCCTGATTTCTCTATCTGGAATGAGCTCTATGTCCCTCTTAAGGCAGTGCCTTTAGAAGAAGCTAAAATTCGCCTGCCTGCTTTTCTTCGTCGGAAGCCGGTACAGGAAAGTCAGGACATTATTCCCATTCTGGAAAAAGGCGAATCTGCCATACTTCTGGGGGAACCTGGAGCGGGAAAAACCACGGTGGTAAAATACCTCGCCTGGCTTCTGGCCCGGAAAGCCTGGGAACGCCATGATGAGGAAACCCGTCGGCCATTGCTGATTCCAGTTTACCTTCGCCTGCATTTGCTCCGCAAGGCTCATCAGGTGGAAGAACTTGTCCTGAGCCAGTTTCATTCCTACGGGCTAAAAGAAATAAGAGATTTAAATGACCTGGATGGGCTTCTCCGCCAAACCTCCGACGCTTTGGAACTGGTGGAACGAAAGAAAGCTCGCTTTCTCTTCATCCTGGATGGGTTAAACGAGATGCCTCCGGAATCCAGGCCAGCCCTGGATCAGTTCCTTCACCGGTACAAAGACCACCGCTTTATCCTTACGAGCCGGTTTTACGATGAGGCCCTGGCTGGTCGTTTCCCATCTTTCCTGCTTCAGGGACTTACAGATGAAGACATTGATTACTATATAATCACTTACCTGGGAGAGGATAGGGGCCGAAAGCTCGCGCAGATAATAAAAGCAGACCCGGCGCTCAGGGAACTGGCCTCTAATCCTCTGGCCCTTTCCATGCTCACCAGAATTTCCCTCTCTAAAGACGAAGTGTTCCCTCGCAACAGGGGACTCCTTTTCCAGAAATTTGCCGAGAACCTCCTTCATCGCACTGAAACAGAGTGGTGGGTTGTCTTGGGAAGGGCTAAGGGGAAGGTAGCGGCGGAGGTAAGCTGGGAAGCTCTGGCTTACCTTGGCCTTACAATGCAGCGGGAGAAGGCTGAGGCTCTTCCCCGGGAAAGGGTTTACTGGCTGATAAGAGAGACTACTTTCGGTATGAATGTAAAGGCTTCAGCGCAGGATGTGCTGGAGGGACTTCTCTATAGCGGTCTCTTGCGTTTGTCCAGGGATAGAAACATGGTGGAGTTCATGCACCACTCGGTGCGAGAATACTTTGCTGCTCTGGGCCTCCTCAAGCGAGGTGAACCCATTTCCTGGTATTTAACGAGCCCCGAGGAGATTGCATACTGGTCAGGCGTGGCTGTCTGCATGTTTGGCCTTTCCCCTTCCAGGGCTTCTCTCTACCGGGAGATAATTCAGGACGGCTCCGATCCCAACCGTCTATGGCTGGTAGCTTCCTGCCTGTCTGGCGTCCTTTCCGAAGGAGAGATGGAAAAACTTGCAAGCGAAATTGGCCAGCAGCGGGAGGATAAGGCCCTTTTCCACCTGGCCTGGGGAATGGCTTACGAGCTTACGGGAGATTTCATAGGTGCAATAGAGCACCTGGGGGAATCGGTGCACTTAAATCCCGATTTATATTATGCCTATTATGAGCTGGGCTGGATACGCCGTGCTCTTGGTCAGAACAACCTGGCTATTGAAGCCCTCAGGAAGGCTGTGGAGCTTAATCCTGGCTTTGTGGACGCCTATAACCTGCTTGGCATAATTTACTACGATGAAAAACAATACACCAAAGCTATCGCCAATTTCCTTCAGGCTACTTCACTGGAGCCTGCAAATCCCCATCATTATTACAATCTGGGCCTGGCCTACAAAGCTCTCGGGGAATATGAAAGGGCAGCGGGGGCCTTCAGGCGAGCTTTTGCCCTTAAACCCGATTACGAAGAAGCCAGAGTCCAGTTAGAAGTAGTGGAAAAAGCTCTGAATACCCCAATCCTGACGTTCCTCAAACAAATTTACTTCTTGAAAGACGTTCCCTTAGAAAAACTTCTCCTCCTGGCTGAACGCCTTAAGCCTGTGGAGTTCAAGAGCGGAGAAATAATCATCAGGCAAGGAGAGATTGGCTCCACTTTATACCTTATCTCGGAAGGCAAAGTGGAAGTTTATTTCCAAAGCCTGGAAGGCCGTAAAGTAACCCTGGGTATCCTTGGCCCCGGAAGCTACTTCGGGGAAATTGCCCTCCTGGAAGAGACCCCCGTCCGAACGGCCTTTGTGGTAGCTCTGACCCCGGTAAAAGGATGGGCTCTGGAAAAAGAGGGTTTTGACGAAGTTATGGCTTCTATACCGCACGCAATGGAAAAGCTGGTTCAGACCAGGAATGAACGCCTCCAGAGGGATATAAGCAAGGTGTTAGAGGAACAAGCGGCACATTCCTCCATAAAAATGGTTGCCCAGCCTGAAGCAGGACCCCTCATTGAGCTTGAACAGACCCTTACAGTCCTCGTGGCCGATGTTGAAGCTTCTACCCGGCTGGCTATGATCCTTGGCCCCAGGGGAATCCTGAGGTTCCTCAGGGAATTTTACCTGGAAATGGCAGAAATAGTGGGCACAAAGGGAGTTATAAAGCAGTACACCGGTGACCAGATCCTGGTAGTCTTTAAAGAACCGGAGGAGGCTTTGAGAATAGCGCCAAAAATGCAGAGAGCCTTCTCCCGCCTTGTGGAACGCTGGCTTGAAAGATATCCGGAGCTGCGGGATCACAAGCTCGGCATAGGAATAAGCACAGGCAATGTTGTTGCGGATACCATATGGTCTGAAAGCGTTGTAGCTGGCACGCCCGTGATCCTGGCCTCTCGCCTCTCAGCTCGCAGCAAGCCCTTAGGAGAAATCCTGATGGATGAGGCTACCGCAGAGCGGGTTAAAGGCCAGTTTCCCATCCGGGCAATGCCAACTCCTCTCATTATAAAAGGGTTTGAATCACCGCTGAAAATTTACAAACTTGCTCTTGAGCCCGAGGAAAACCTTGTTTCTTAAATTTTTTCGCTTCCTTGATAGTCAGACCTTTCTGGGCTTCAAGGTCTGGGAGTTTTCCTTCCGCAGCCTATTTCAGCCTTATGGCTTGTGGTTTTTGAAAAACATTGTCCTTCGCCACCCTCTGGCCACTGTAAAAGGTCTTTTTAAGTATCGCAGGCTTGTGGCAAAAGGCCTTTTGGGTGGTGCCGTAAATGTGATCGGCTCCAGCAGTGAGGATAAATTTTTCAGGGAACCCGGGAATCTGACGATAGCACCGGGATATTGTCAGAAGCCTTTTAATTGCCCGGCGGGGCGTTTCAGTCCTGATTGTCTCCTTCCTCTGCCATGTCATGAGCCCTGTTCTATCAAAAGCCTGATTGTATCTGGCCTGAAGCTTGGAGCCAGGATTTACGTTATGACAAGCGCATTGCGCATAGGTCAGGATTTATTGCTCCCGGCTTTGGAGAAAAGGGGGCCAAGGCGGATCCTGGCCTTTGTTTGCCCTTATTCCCTCCACCCTTTTGCTCTGGCCTGCCTTATATGCGGTCTTGAAGGGGTAATCCTGACTTTTGCTAAAGGGGCCTGTGCTGATTATGAAGCCTGGCTCCTGGCTGATAAAGGTATAAAGCCCGAGCAAACAACCATCGGCCCTGAAGGGGAGAGAATTTTGACCAATTGCGGCTTAAGCGGCCGTCAAATAGAGCCCGGAAGCCATGCTTCCAAATGACCATGCTGCGGGAGTATAAGCGTTTTTGACTTTCTTCTGTTTTGAGATATAATAAAGGGTGCGGCTCTTTAAAAGCTTAAGAATTTGAAGCCCCTCAGGAGCCTTTAGGCTACCTGGTATCCCCTTTTTTGCCTCTCTTTCCTCAGCCAAAGGACTCTCCCGGTAAAGAGTTCGAGGGGAAAAGGTTTAAAAAGCCCTTAAAACCCCAAAGGAGGGGGCAAAAATGGCTATTGAAAAGGAAAAACTGCTGTGGATGTATGAGAAGATGCGCACCATCCGCGCTTTTGAGGAGAAGGTGGCAGAGCTTTTTGCTGCTGGGAAGATCCCCGGCTTTGTCCACCTCTATATCGGGGAAGAAGCAGTGGCTGTGGGTGTGTGCGCAAACCTCAGGGATGACGATTACATCACCAGCACCCATCGCGGGCACGGCCATCTTATCGCCAAGGGGGGCGATATCAAGTTGATGATGGCCGAGCTATTTGGGAAGAAGACTGGCTATTGCAAAGGTAAAGGCGGTTCTATGCACATCGCTGACCTTGACCTGGGAATCCTGGGGGCTAATGGGATTGTAGGCGGGGGCCTCCCTATAGCCACCGGCGCAGCTCTGGCCGCTAAATACCTGGGGACTGACCGTGTAGTGGCTTGCTTCTTCGGAGACGGTGCTGCTAATCAGGGCACTTTCCACGAGGCCCTCAACATGGCTTCCATCTGGAGTTTACCCGTTATCTTCGTGTGTGAGAACAACCACTATGCTATTTCCCTCCACCAGCACAAACATATGCATGTTACTGATATCGCCGAAAGGGCTAAGGCTTACGATATCCCGGGCGTGGTAGTGGACGGGAACGATGTCATCGCCGTCTATGAAGCGGCTGAGGCTGCTGTTAAGAGGGCCAGGGCTGGGGAAGGGCCTACCCTTATTGAGTGCAAGACCTATCGCCACCGCGGCCACTTTGAGGGTGACCCCATGGTGTACCGGCCCAAGGAAGAAGCCGAAGAGTGGATGAAGAAAGATCCCATAGCCCGCTTTGAAGCCAAGCTTCTGGAAATGGGCATCCTGACCCCATCCGATATAACCAGGATCCAGGAAGAAATCAAAGCCAAGGTTGAGGAAGCTGTCCGCTTTGCCGAAGAGAGCCCCTATCCGGAGCCGGCGGAAGTCCTTCAGGACGTTTATACGGAATGATAAGGAGGCCAGCATGAGGAAGCTTACTTTCGCTCAGGCTTTGAACGAGGCCCTCAGGCAGGAGATGAGGCGTGACCCCACCATATATGTGGCTGGAGAAGACGTTGGAAAATATGGAGGAATCTTCGGAGTTACAGCCGGTCTCCTGGAAGAGTTTGGGGAAGAGAGGGTTAGGGATACCCCTATCACTGAAAGCGCTATTATAGGGTCGGCTGTGGGGGCTGCTGCGGCAGGTTTGCGCCCGGTGGTGGAGATCATGTTCATTGACTTCATCGGGGTTGCCCTGGACCAGCTCTTTAACCAGGCAGCTAAGATGAAATACATGTTCGGGGGAAAAGCTAAGCTCCCTATAGTTGTTCGGACTACCTGTGGGGCGGGGATGTGTGCTGCCGCTCAGCATTCCCAGAGCCTTGAAGCTTGGTTCATGCACATCCCCGGTTTGAAGGTTGTGGCCCCATCTACCCCCTACGATGCTAAAGGCCTCCTAATCTCATCCATAAGGGACGATAACCCCGTTTTCTTCATTGAGCACAAAATGCTCTATGGCCTTGAGGGCGATGTCCCCGAAGAACCGTACACAATCCCCCTGGGTGTGGCCGACGTCAAGAGGGAGGGGAAAGACGTTACAGTAGTGGCCACCATGGCTATGGTCCACAAAGCCCTTGAAGCAGCTGATGAATTGGCTAAAGAAGGGATAGAAGTTGAAGTGGTGGATCCCCGTACCCTTTCCCCTCTTGACAAGGAAACCATCATCAACTCTGTCAAGAAGACCCACCATCTGGTGATTGTCCATGAGGCGGTGAAGCAGGCGGGGCCTGGGGCTGAGATCGCTGCTATGGTCGCTGAAGAAGCCTTTGATTACCTGGATGCCCCCATCAAGCGTGTAGCCGCTCCGTTCACTCCAGTCCCCTTTAGCCCCGTTTTGGAGAGCGCTTACATCCCGAGCAAGGAAAACATAACCTCAGCCGTCAAGGAAGTCCTGGGGAAATAGAGGCATAGGGGAGGGTCTTTGAGGCCCTCCCCTTAATTTTTGCGGAGGGATAAACCATGCCCGTAGAGAAAGAAAAGCTCATAGAACTTTACCGCACCATGCTTAAGATTCGCCTCTTTGAGGAGAGGGTGGCCGAAATCTACTGGGAAGGCAAGTCCCCCGTCTTCAACATTGCGGCTGACCCTATTCCTGGAGAGATGCACCTTTACATCGGAGAGGAAGCAGTAGCCACCGGGGTTTGTGCCCACCTCAGGCCCGATGATATGGTGGCCGGAACCCATCGCTCCCATGGCCATTACATAGCCAAGGGAGGGGACCTCAAGAAGCTCATGGCTGAGCTTTTCGGTAAAAAGACGGGGCTCTGCCAGGGCAAGGGAGGTCACATGCATCTATTTGATGCTAACCTCCATTTCGGGTGTGGTGGGATTATCGGGGCTGGAATACCCCATGCTGTTGGGGCGGCGCTGGCCTTCAAGATGCAGGGCAGGGACAATGTAGCCGTTAGCTTCATCGGCGATGGGGCCGCCAACATCGGAGCTTTCCACGAGTCCCTGAACCTGGCCGCTATCTGGAAGCTCCCACTGGTCGTTGTGGTGGAGGACAACCTCTACGCGATTTCCGTGCCCAAGAGCAAATCCACTGCGGTGAAATCCAATGCCGAGCGCGCTGCTGCTTACGGTATCCCCGGGGTTCTTGTGGACGGCATGGATGTGATGGCCGTTTACGAGGCAGCCGGCGAAGCCATCGCCCGTGCCAGGAGAGGGGAAGGGCCTTCCCTGATTGAGTGCCTCTGTTACCGCTACCGCGGCCACTTTGAGGGGGATCCTCAGCTTTACAAGCCTGAAGGGGAAGAAGAAGAATGGCGTAAGAAGGACCCGATCCCCAACTTCAGAGCTAAGCTCATAAAGGAAGGGATCCTCACGGAAGAAGAGGCCAATAAAATCCAGGAAGAAGTGGCCGCCCTTGTGGCGGAGGCCGAAAAGTTTGCCCGGGAAAGCCCCTGGCCTGAACCGGAAGAGGCTCTCAAACATGTTTTCCTTTGATAAGGAGGAGTAGAAATGGCCGAGCGAATTATTTCAATGTATGAAGCCATAGCTGAAGCCATTGCTCAGGAAATGGAGAGGGACCCCCGCGTTTTTGTAATGGGAGAGGACGTGGGGTTCTACGGAGGCATCTTTGGTGCCACCACTGGCCTCTGGAAGAAGTTTGGCGATGAAAGGGTCAGAGATACCCCTATTTCGGAAATGGGGTTCGTAGGAGCAGCGGTAGGCGCCGCCCTGGAAGGAATGCGCCCCATCGTGGAAGTCATGTTCGTGGACTTCACCGGGGCATGCTTTGACCAAATACTAAACCATATGTCTAAGATCCAATACATGTCCGGGGGACAACTTAAAGTCCCGGTGGTCCTGATGACGGCCATAGGTGGGGGTTATAACGATGCGGCTCAGCACTCCCAGTGCCTCTATGGCCTCTTTGCCCACCTCCCCGGCCTTAAGATCGTAATACCCTCTACACCTTACGATGCTAAGGGCTTGATGATCCAGGCCATAAGGGATGATAACCCGGTGATGTATTTCTTCCACAAAGGCTTGATGGGCCTTCCCTGGATGACCATAATAGAAGCCACCTGGGCACCTGTTCCTGAGGAACCCTATACCATCCCCTTTGGCGTGGCCGACATTAAACGGGAGGGGAAGGATGTGACCATTGTGGCCGTGGCCATGATGGTTCACAGGGCCCTGGAGGCGGCCAAGCAACTGGAGAAAGAGGGGATAAGCGTTGAGGTAATTGACCTTCGCACTCTTGTTCCTCTGGATAAGGAAGCCATCATCAATTCCGTCAAGAAAACCCATCGCCTCCTGGTGGTGGATGAGGATTACCTGAGCTACGGGATGAGCGGTGAGATAGTGGCCATTGTGGCAGAAAACGCTCTGGAATACTTGGATGCTCCTCCCAAGCGCTTGGCTGTGCCTGATGTCCCTATTCCTTACTCCAACACTTTGGAGGACTTCGTAATCCCTTCCGCCGACCGAATTGCCCAGGCAGTGAAGGAGCTGTTGGGCTAAGCGAGGCAGGAAA
>CAZZMI010000001.1:18018-64436 GCA_964655275.1 uncultured Anaerolineae bacterium
AATTGGAAGATGCGCGGACCGATGGCCACATGGACATTGACTCAGTCCGGGAGGGCGCCATCTTGATTTGCCCGGTGAAAGTCCATGGGGGAGGTATTTACCTGGGCGATGTCCACGCTATGCAAGGGGACGGAGAACTTGCCGGCCACACCACGGATGTCTCAGCTGAAGTGACTTTGGAAGTTAAACTTATAAAAGGCCTTGGCAATGAAGGCCCAATATTGCTCCCACCTCGGGAAGACCTCCCACCATTGGCTCGTCCCCTTAGCAAAGAGGAAAGGGAAGCTGTAGGAGAATTGGCCAAAAGGTTTGGACAAGAGGATATAGAAGAGGCTTGGCCCATCCAAATGGTGGGATCCGGAGCGAACCTTAATGAGGCTACTGAAAACGCCATCAACCGGCTGGCCAAATTGCTTGGCATGTCCAGAGAAGAGGTGATGAATCGTGTCACCATCTCGGGAGCTGTGGAGATAGGGAGGCTTCCCGGCGTTGTAACGGTAACTATGCTCGTTCCTGAGAGCAAGCTCGCTGCCATCGGCTTGGCGGAGGTAGTGAAAGAACAATATGCATCTTAAAGGAGGGATCTTGGACGAGGTAAGTGTAGGCATTATCGCTAATCCGGCTTCGGGGAAAGATATAAGGAGGCTTGTAGCACACGGGTCTGTCTTTGATAACCAG
This sequence comes from uncultured Anaerolineae bacterium, assembly GCA_964655275.1. Taxonomy (GTDB): domain Bacteria; phylum Chloroflexota; class Anaerolineae; order SpSt-600; family SpSt-600; genus SpSt-600. The sequence continues at coordinate 18,697 of CAZZMI010000001.1, forward strand.
GAGAAAGTGAACATTGTTCGGAGGGTTCTTTTAGGCCTGGAAGCAGCTGGGGTGAAAAAAGTTCTCTACATGCCCGATTACTTTGGAATTGTGCCCAAAGCCCTTAGTGCTGTAAAGTTATCTATGGAAGTATGCCCCCTGGATATGCCAGTTTATGCCGACCAAAGGGACTCCGTCCTGGCTGCTTCCCTTATGGCTGAGGCGGGAGTAAGATGCATAGTCACCCTGGGGGGCGATGGTACCAACAGAGCCGTAGCTAAAGCTTGCGGAGACATTCCCCTTGTCCCTATTTCCACTGGGACTAATAATGTATTCCCTTTCATGGTGGAAGGCACCATAGCCGGGTTAGCAGCGGGGGTTGTAGCTGTCAATGCTGTTGACCCGGGGAAAGTGATCAGGCCGTCCAAAAGGCTTGAGGTGGAAAGAGAAAATGGCGAGTTAGTGGATATAGCCCTTGTGGACGTGGTGGTCTACGATGATCTCTTTATCGCCTCCAGGGCTATCTGGGATATGTCCAAAGTGCGGGAAATAATCTTAGCCAGAGCTTCTCCCGGGAATATAGGTCTATCTTCCGTGGGGGGATGCCTTTACCCCAACGCCTTGGACGAGGGACATGGTGTTTACATAAAGATAGGGCCAGGTAAAAGAGTTCTCGCCCCTATTGCTCCTGGTTTAATAGAAGAAGTCCAAGTGGAAAGATGCTCTCTCCTTAACCTGGGGGAAGCCGTGGAAATACGCTGGAAACCTTCAATCCTGGCACTGGATGGGGAAAGGGAAGTGGAAGTGGGACACAATACCAGCTTATGGGTTCGCCTTACGGGCAATGGGCCCAAGGTGGTTGACATACCACGGGCTCTGGAAGAAGCTGCCAGAGGAGGTTTTTTCACTGGAGGGAAAGGATGGCCCTGAAAAAATTCATTGTGGAAATTGGTCAGGGCATTGATCAGCACGGGCAAGACCCCACCAGAGCTGCCCGCAAGGCCGTCGCCGATGCTATATCAAGAAGCTGCCTCTGCGGCCTTGTGGAGATACTGGGCCTTAAAGACTTGAACCAGATAGAAGTGGAAGTGCTCATAGCTTGTCCCTACCCGGAGAAGGTCAGAACAGAAGAAGTTCTGGAAGTTATCCCCTTCGGTCAGAAGAGGATTGAGGTCAAAGAAGGGGGAATGATAGCCAGGGGGATATATCAGCCCGAACTTGGGGACAAATCTGATGAAATATTGGTGGCCAATGCGGCCGTAACAGTCTGGATAAATGTGTAACAGCGAGGAGGGATAAAATGGCAGTAAAGGTTATAATGCCCAAGCTCGGAATGGCCATGACCGAGGGCACTGTAGTAAAGTGGCTCAAACCCGACGGGGCCAGAGTGGAGAAGGGTGAGCGCATAGCTGTAGTTATGAGCAAAAAGATTACCTATGAAGTTGAAGCCCCTGCTTCGGGAATACTGCGCCATGCCGCCGCTGAGAAGGAAGTGAAAGCTGTGGGAGAAGTTATAGGTTACATAGCCGAACCCGGCGAAGTGATCCCCGAACTGGAGAAGGTTCCTGCGGCTCCCCCGGTGGCAGAAGTTCCTGCCCCCCCAGCGAAGGAAATTTTAGCTACCCCAGCGGCCAAAAGGCTAGCCAAAGAGCATGGTATTGACCTGTCCCAAATCACCGGTACTGGACCGGGGGGCCGGATCACGGAAAAGGACGTAATGGCTTTTATAGAAGCCCGTAAAGCCCCGCCGCCTCCCCCTCGTCCGCCTGCCAAAGTCATACCCTTTATCGGGATGCGCCAGGCAATAGCCGAAAGGATGACCCAGAGCCTTCAGACCATGGCTCAGGTAACTATAACCACTGAAATTGATGCCACTGAGCTTGTTCGGATGAGGGAACAGCTTAAAGGGGAATTTGAGCTCACTTACACCGACATGGTGGTCAAAGCTGCGGCTATGGCCCTTAAGAAGCATCCGCTCCTCAATTCTACCCTCATAGGAGAAGAAATTCACCTGCTGGACGAAATCCACATAGGGGTGGCAGTGGCCCTGGAAGGCGGGCTCATAGTTCCAGTGGTAAGGAATGCTGACAAAAAATCTTTGAAAGAGATAGCAGCTGAAACCCGGAGGCTTGCGGAGGGGGCGAGGGCTGGCACCCTGACTGTGGATGAAGTAACCGGAAGCACTTTTACCGTCACCAACCTCGGAATGTATGGAGTTGATACTTTCACCCCCATTATCAACCCTCCAGAAGTGGCCATCCTTGGAGTGGGTAGAATTGTAGAGAAACCTGCTTGCTACCAGGGCCAAATCGTCCCCAGGGCCATGATGTGCCTCAGCCTAACCTTTGACCACCGCATTGTTGATGGTGCGCCTGCTGCCGAATTTCTCCGTACAGTTAAAGAACTCCTGGAGAACCCTTACCGTCTCCTGCTTTAAAAGGAACATGCTGAGGAGGCTAAAAAATGGCCACCTTCACGCAGGAACTCTGGGCAAGCATTGAATCTATCTACATGGCTATCCTCTCCCACCCCTTCCTCAAAGGTTTAGCTGACGGCTCCCTCCCGGAAGAAAAGTTCCGTTTTTACGTCATCCAGGACGCCCTTTACCTGAGAGATTTCGCCAGGGCTCTGGCCGCAGCTGCCTCTCGTTCTCCCAGAGATGATTGGACTGAATTTCTATCTCGCCATGCTCGGGAAACCCTTGTAGCCGAGCGAGCTCTGCATGACAGTTTCTTTAAGGATTGGGGGCTTGCCCCTGAACAAATTTATTCAACCCCTATGGCCCCTACTAACCTTGCTTATACATCGTACCTGCTAAGAGTAGCATACCTGGGCTCCTTTGAAGAAGCAGTGGCTTCCCTTCTCCCGTGCGACTGGATCTACGTCATGGTGGGGAGGGAATTGGAGAAAAAGGGTTCCCCTAACCCCCTTTACAAACGGTGGATTGATACTTACGCCTCCGAAGAATTCTGGGCAATAGTAGAAGAGCTACTGCGGATCGTAGAGACGGTTTCGCAATGGGCAAGCCCGGCGCTTAAAGAAATTATGAAAAACCACTTCATAACCACCAGCCGTTACGAGTGGATGTTCTGGGATATGGCCTGGCGGATGGAAAAGTGGCCCGTTTAAACCCGGCCGGCTTTCCTGAAAGGCCCGCAAAGACTCAAAAAGGTGGCAGGAAGTCCTTCTCAGCCTTTCAACAACAGTGGTGCTGGGAATGGCTTTCTTCCTCAGCTTCGGCCTTCAGATATTTTTCCGGATCCTTCTCAAAAGCCGCTTTGCATCCAGGAGCGCAAAAATAATAGGTTTTCCCCTTATACTCAGTTTTAGCCGGAGCTGTTTCAGTATCCACCCACATTCCGCAGACTATATCTTTTACTTTGGCCATTTAACCTCCTTTCAAAGTCTAACACGACGCAGAAGGTTAGCATTGCTGACCACAGTGACGGAGCTTGTAGCCATGGCTATCTCCGCCAGAAGGGGGTGCATCATCCCTATCACTGCCAGGGGTATCATGATCACATTGTAGAAAAAGGCCCAGAAAAGGTTCTGCCTTATTTTAGAAAAAGTGGCCTTGGAAATTTTCACAGCCTTAACCACTCCCATAAGTTCACCTTTAACCAGGGTAACATCGGCGGACTCAATAGCAATATCGGTGCCAGTGCCTATAGCGATGCCGACATTGGCCTGTTTAAGGGCCGGAGCATCGTTTATGCCATCCCCTACGAAGGCTACAAAGCCATATCTATCCTGAAGCCGACGTATCTCATCCAGTTTTTCCCCGGGGAGAACTTCAGCCAAAACGTGAGAAATGCCAAGCTTGCGAGCTATAGCCTGAGCAGTGCGGTGATTATCACCGGTCAGCATCGCTGTTCGGATCCCCATAGCTTCAAGTTCCCGGATGGCGGTAATAGCATCTTCCTTTAGAGTATCAGCCACAGCGATAAAGCCGAGCAACTGGCCATTTACCGCTACCAGCATTACCGTTTGCCCTTCCATTTCGTGCTGTTGCATTTCCTTTTCCAGCGGGGATGGGTCAACGCCGTGGGTTTCAAGGAAACGACGGCTGCCCACTAATACACGTTTCCCGTTTACCAGAGCTTTGACCCCCTGGCCCCGTATGGCTTCAAATTCCTGGGGATCCACCAGTTCCAACCCCATTTCCCGGGCTTTCTCCCTTATCGCCCTGCCCAGAGGATGTTCGCTACCAAGTTCGGCAGAAGCGGCCCAGAATATCAATTCTTTCTCAGTGGTTTCCCCTTTGACTACAACTCCAGTTACTTCTGGCTTGCCTTTGGTGAGGGTGCCTGTCTTGTCAAAAGCTATAACTTTAACATTTTTTAAGGTTTGGATTGCTTCCCCGGAACGGATGAAGATGCCATTTTGAGCGCCAAGGCCGCTTCCCACCATCAGGGCAGTAGGAGTTGCCAGGCCAAGAGCACATGGGCAAGCAATAACTACCACCGAAACGAAAGCTACAATGGCTAAGGTAAGCCGGCCGGCTTCGGGGTTTACCCAGGGGAGAAAGTGCGAGGCCCATACCGCAACAGGTTTCAAAGCTTCGGGGAAAAGGAACCAGAGGAGGAAAGTTGCCGCTGCGATCCCCAATACGAACGGCACAAAAACGGCCGTGACTTTATCAGCAAATTCCTGGACAGGAACCTTGGAGCTTTGAGCTTCTTCCACTAACTTTATAACTTGAGCCAAGAACGTATCTTTGCCCACCCGGGTGGCCCGGATCTTGAGGAAGCCATCCTGGTTAACGGTGGCTCCAATTACCTCATCGCCAGGGCGCTTATTCACAGGCATGGATTCACCAGTTGCAATGGATTCATCTACGCTGCTTTCCCCCTCAACCACAACCCCATCGGTGGGGATTTTCTCCCCGGGCCGCACAATGAGGATGTCGCCCACCTGAACTTTTTCTATGGGGATTTCCACTTCTTGTCCATTTACCAGAACACGCGCCCTCTTAGCCCCCAGTTCCAGCAGCCTCCGGATGGCCTGGGAAGCACGCCCTTTAGCCAGAGCCTCTACATAACGGCCTGTAAGGTGAAAGGCCATAATCATGGCGGCTACGCCCGCATAGTTGGCGATGGGGATTACAAAGCTCAGGGGGCCTGTAAGGAAGGAAGTAATGGTGCCTAAGGAGATAAGGACATCCATATTGGCAAAACCATGGCGCACCGAACTCCAGGCTGAGCGATAGGTGGAGTGCCCCGCTACCAGAAGTACTGGCAGAGCCAGCAATATCATACCCGCATGGTAAAGGGTATGGGTAGGCCATGTTATGCCCCAGAACATTTCCGGAACCATCCAGAGGATGAGGGGGATAGTGAAACCCCAGGCTATTAGCATCCGACGGCGAGCGATATGCATCTTGCGTTCTTCTTCGCTTTCAGCCTCCGGGGCAATGCCTTCTTCCACAAAGGCCACTTCATAACCCACGCTTTTCACTGCAGCCACCAGGTCAGCGAAAGAAGCAATAGCAGGGATATATTCCACCGTAGCGCGTTCCGTTGCCAGGTTGACCGAAGCTGAAAGCACCCCTTCTACACCTTTGAGAGCATTTTCCACGTGAGCCACGCAGGAAGCACAGGTCATTCCAATGATAGGAAAGCTAACTTTCTCTACGGGCACATCGTATCCGGCATCTCTTACGGCTTTAACGAGTTCAGCGACTTCTGTATCATCAGGATTATAAGTTACGGAGGCGCGTTCGGTGGCCAGATTTACTGAGGCCTGGATCACACCTGGAACACCTTTAAGGGCTTCTTCTACGTGGGTCACGCAAGAAGCACATGTCATTCCTGAAATGGGCAAAATTAAACTTTTCGCCATTTTTAGACCCTAAAAAGTTGATGATGGTTTATTCCACCTTGATGGCTTCTACCGGGCAACCTTCGGCTGCTGACTTTACGCATTTTTCCAGCTCGGGAGGAACCTCCCCTTCGGCAGGGTTGCCACCTATGCGGTATTTCTCTACTACCTGGCTTACCCGATTGTCGTTCTCCTCAAAAAATTCTGGGCATTCGGACCAGCAAGTTCCGCAGCTTATGCATTCTTCCTGTTTGATGGTAACCCTTGCCATTTTAACCCCTCCGGAAGAAAAAGTTTACTTTTGGATGCGAATAATCCAATCGTTATCAGTACCCTCTATGCTTAAAACCTTTAGCCCTAAAGCCTCAACAGCCATCGGGATTTCTTTCTTGGAAGGAGGATGGGTTCCGATGATTTCAATTACATCTCCGGCCTCGGCTTTGCGCAGGGCTTTGCGAGTCTCCACCAATGGTACCGGGCAGGTTTGCCCGCGCACGTCTACTTTTATTAATGCCATTTTAAACCCCCTTTAGTCGGTAAAATTCGCCGTATTTGCGATCTGTTTTAGCAATATGAGTGTAAAGCCAGGAAAGCAAGAAAGCTGCAAGTTCTCGTATAGCCTTTTCATCCCCTTGCTCATGCTTTTCCTTTGCCGAACGAACTTCGTTAATGAGGTTCTGGTGGGCTTTTCGGTGAGCTTCAAGCTCGGGATAACCTATCTCTTCCATGAACTTTTCTTCAGAACTGAAATGATAAATAGTATACTCCTCTGCCCCACGAAGCAGGGCTTCAATACCTTGCACCTTTTCACCCTTTTCTATGGCTTCATAGAATTGGTTAAGGATGTCTATAAGCTTGCGGTGCTGTTCATCCATCTGGGGGATGCCTGTGCTGAGCTCCTCGTTCCACTTCAATCGCATTTTAATCCCTCCAGTTATCCTAAGGTCCAAGGTGGGTCATAGGCCAGGCAAAATCGGCTTCTTCAAAACGGAGGGCAATCTCTCGCTCCTGGTCTAAAAGCCGGTAATGTCCCCGCTCCATGGCAGCGATGTAAATGAGCATTTTCTTTTCCTGACTTTCCGGAGCAAATTGCTCTGCAAGCTGGGTATAAAATTCTTCAGCAGCTTTCTCGGCCTGCATAGCTTGCCAGAGGACTTCACTTAAAGGCACCTCCTCGCTGGGAAGTTCCAGGCTCGGTAACGGCACAGGAGTTGAGGGCGGGGGAACTATTTCCTCCCCAGGGAACTTTTCCTCCAGCAGGCTCTGAAAGTAGCGCCGGTGCTTTTCTTCTTCCCCGGCTAAAAATCTAAGCCTATCTTTAAGCAGAAAATTTTTGACCCTGCTGGAGAGCCCTTCGTAAAAGGTTTTACTATCAATTTCCGCTTTCAGAGCTGCTAACAATAAATCTTTTAAGCCCATCATGGCTTACCCCCTCAAGGTCCAAATCGCTCTTCCTGCCAAGGGTCAGCATTATTGTGATAACCTCTTTGCTCCCAATATCCGGGTTTATCTTCGGCCAAGAATTCCAGGGCCCGCACCCACTTGGCGCTTTTCCAGAAATATCGCTTAGGGACCACAAGCCTCAAAGGGTAGCCGTGCTCGGGTGGCAAGGGAGCTCCATTCAAACGGTAGGCGAGGACTACATCGTTGTCCAAAAAGACTTCTAAAGGCAGGTTTGTAGTATAACCATATTCGGAATGGACCAGCACAAAGCGGGCATCAGGAAGCAATTTCACCCTCTTGAGAAGTTCTCCGGGCCAGACCCCTTCCCAAACTGTGTCCAGAACGCTCCAGCCGGTTACGCAATGCACATCTGCCACCACGCGGGTCACAGGCATTTGTAGGATATCCTGGTAGGTAAATGAAACTTCTTCCTCAACGCGCCCAAAAATCCTCAAGTTCCACTTTTCGGGGTCAAAGGGAGGGATAGGTCCGACGTGCAAGACCGGAAGTCTGGTTATCACTTTCTGGCCTGGCGGTATGCGAGCCACGGTGTTTCCTCCTGAAAGGATTTTATCATGCTTTGTTTATTTTAACAAAACAGGGCCCCCGGCTTGCGATGGGAGCTTCATTGCTATTTGCCGGAGGCCCCTTCAACCCCCTGCACCTCCCCTTAAACCGCCTGTAACAACCCATCTCCTCGGTCTTCAGTATAAATTAAAAGCAACTCTGGAGCAGTGACAAAAGTCCCTTATACTTGCGGGGCAATTTAAAATGGGCCTGTGTTTTTACAGCCTGGCGCGGAGTCTTTTTGCTAAACGGGGGTGGTAAAGGTATAATTCCCCTCCGGAGGAGGAAAGCATGAATGAGGTTATAAACATAAAACCTGTGCATCTCTGGCGATATTGCCCATATTGTGCGGGCTCGCTTGAAAGAAGGGAACTATTTGGTCGGGAAAGGCTTTACTGTCCTGCCTGTGGAAATGTTATTTTCCAGGACCCGAAAGTTGGGGCAGGAGTTCTGGTGGAAGAAGGGGGCAAAGTTTTGCTGGTCAAAAGGGCAGTTCCGCCGGAAAGGGGAAAGTGGGGTTTGCCTGCCGGCTTCATGGAATGGGATGAAACCCCTGAGGAGACGGCTAAACGGGAGTGCTTTGAAGAAACAGGGTTAGAAGTAGAAATTGAAGGGCTTTTCGGAATATTTCATTATACAGACGATTTTCGGGGGCCGGGCATCATCATCATTTACAGGGCACGAAGGATAGGCGGAAACTTAAAACCCGGCGATGATGCCTGTGAGATAGGTTTTTTCTCCCCTGAAGAACTTCCCGGAGATATAGCTTTTGAGACTAACCGCCGTGCTCTCGCTCTCTGGAAGAAGAAAGCTCTTTCCGAATCCTCTCAATCTCCTCTTCCAGTTCCTCAAACTCCATAGCCATGCTCGCCGGAACGGAATGCCTGGGCCAGCGGGCTTTTAAATCAGAAAGTCTCTTCTCCAATTCTTTAAGCTTAACCTCAAGGCTTTCTTTTGACATTTTCCTCCTCCTTGGATAAAATATACCCCCGGGGGGTATTTTAACTCTTTCCTGAAATGGGCGCAAGGGGAGATGGGGGACATCAGGGCTCAATTTATGAAGACACCTTATGTGGATCCTGCTTTGTGCAGGGCTTGCAAGAAATGTATAGCCAGAAGCGTTTGCAAAAGCGGGGCTCTGACTCAGGTAGATCCAGGGGAGGCTCCATTTGTGGATTTTGCCCGCTGTTACGGATGCTACCTTTGTGTGACAAGATGTCCTTTTGGGGCAATTATTGTGCCTTGAGGAGGAAACAATGGGCCAATTTGTTAAGGAAAATTTATCCCTCATAGTGGTCGTTTTTATATTGGTGGCGGCTTACTTCCTGCTCCGAAATCGCCCCAGCCAGCTAAACTCTCTTGAGGAATTCAATGCCCTAATAGCGGGTGGCAGGCCGGTTGTGGTGGAATTTTTCTCCAACACTTGAAGTGCCTGTTTGCTTTCAAAGCCCATCGTGGATGGGCTTGAAAAGAAACTCGCAGACAAAGCCTCTTTTGTGAAGCTGGATGTATGGGGAAACCTAGGCCGAGCTTTGGCTTCTAAATACGGAATAAGAGCTGTCCCCTCTTTCCTGATCTTTGATGGCAGGGGGAATCTGATATACCATCAAGTTGGCATTCCGGACCAGAAAGCTATAATAAATGCGATAGAAAATCTGGAGGGGAGGGATTAAGCCGTGGAGCTCTATGATGTCATAATCATTGGTTCAGGGCCTGCAGGGTTAAGTGCGGGCATTTACTCTGCCAGATCTGCCCTCAGAACTTTGATTATAACCGGAAGAGCCATAGGGGGGCAGGCTGCCCTCACCGCTGAGATTGAAAACTATCCAGGTTTTCCAGAAGGCATCTCCGGGATGGAATTGACCCGCTTGATGCAGGAGCAGGCTAAAAAGTTCGGAGCCGAAATTCAGATGGATGAGGTAATCTCCGTAAACCTCAAAGACCACCCCTTCACTATTACCACTTACTCTGGGGACTACCGATGCAAAGCCCTTATTATTGCTACCGGAGTTTCTCCCAGAAAACTTGGTGTCCCTGGCGAGGAAGAATTTATAGGTCGGGGGGTTTCCTTCTGTGCGACATGCGATGGCTTTTTCTACAAAGATCAGGAAGTGGCAGTGGTTGGCGGTGGAGACAGTGCAGTTAAGGAAGCCCTTTATCTTACCCGCTTTGCCCGCAAAGTATACATAATCCATAGAAGAGACCAGCTGCGAGCCGAGGCTATAATTCAAGCAAGAGCGCGTCAGAATGAGCGCATTGAGTTTATCCTGAATTCCGTTGTAACCGAAATAGTTGGGAAGGAGAAGGTAGAAGGGGTCAGGATTCGTAACCTTAAGACCGGCGATGAGTCCTTTTTAAGAGTGGATGGGGTTTTCATCTACATCGGCAATACCCCTAACACTTCCTTGTTTAAAGGTCAGATAGAGCTTGATGAGCAGGGTTACATTGTGACGGATAGGGCAATGCATACCAGTGTGCCAGGAGTCTTTGCCGCCGGAGATGTTCAGGAGAAAGTTCTGGCTCAGGTGGTGACGGCCGCAGCTTCCGGGGCTATTGCCGCCATGGAGGCTGAAAAATTCATAGCCCGCCTTGAGGGCAGGGAATATCCGGGAAGGAGCTAAGGCTGGGGGTTTGCCTCCTTTCGGAAGTGTATCCTCCAGGCCCCTGGATTTCTTTTCTTTCTTGACAAATTCGCTGGAAGAAGTATATTGGTCCTCGGAAAGGAGGCCCTATGGGGAGTATAGTGGCTATTGATCTTGGGGGGACCAGTATAAGGGCAGCGCTTTACTCCGAAGAGGGGAAATTACTGGCTCATTATGTTCTTCCTACTCTTGCGCACGAAGGTTTAGAAGCTACTCTAAACCGTATTTTTAAAGCCGTTGAAACGGTGATAAAAGGCAAAGAAAAACCTATCGCCATAGGTGTGGGGGCACCGGGGCCTCTGGACCCCTGGAAAGGGGTGATATTTTCCGCTCCTAACTTGCCCGGGTGGGAAAATATTCCCCTGGCTGATATCCTCTCAGAACGTTTCGGTGTACCTGCTTTTGTCAATAATGATGCCAATGTAGCTGCCTTAGCCGAGCACAGGCTTGGAGCGGGGAAGGGATTCGCCAACATCATTTACGTTACCGTGAGCACAGGCATAGGAGGAGGAGTTATTGTTGATGGCTCTCTGCTCCTGGGGGCTAAAGGACTTGCAGGAGAAGTTGGGCATATAGTGGTAAAGCCTGATGGACCTCCGTGCGGTTGTGGTGGGGTGGGATGTTTAGAGGCCCTGGCTTCAGGACCAGCCATTGCGAGGGAAGCCTTGAGGCGTTTAAAGGAAGGGGCAAATTCTTCCATCCCCAAGTTTGTGAAAGGCACTCTTGATAGCCTGAGCGCAAAAGAAGTCGCAATGGCTGCTCTGGAAGGGGATCCTCTGGCCCAGGAACTTTTTAGAGAAGCCGGCTATTATTTAGGGATCGGCTTCGTAAGCCTGATCCACGTTTTTAACCCCTCCAGGATAATAGTAGGGGGAGGGGTGGCCAAGGTAGGTAGATTGCTTTTGGAGCCAGCGGAGGAAACGGTAAAAAGGCTTGCTATGAAAGAATTTTTAGAGGGTTTCCAAATAGTACCCGCTGCCCTTGGGGATGAGGCAGGGCTCTTAGGAGCTTATCTCCTGGCTAAGGAGAGCCTTTACTTTTCTTCCCCAAACAAATCTTCAAGCCACTCTTCAGATTCTTCATAGAGCCTGCATTCTTCCAGGGCTGCTCCAGCCACTTCCCGGATGTCAGGATCGGGGTCCATGCAAAGTTCGTAAAGCGCGCCTTTTGCTTTTTCCCCCCCGATAAGCCCAAGAGACCATATGGCTTCAAGGCGCAGGTCTTTGTCTTCATCAGAAGTGGCTATTTCTATAAGGCTTGGGACCGCTTCTTCTACCCCTGCTTCCCCTGCTGCTTTTACTGCTTCATAGCGGATATCGTAAATCTCACTCTTGATTTCCTTCAAAATAATGGGATTCCACCGGTGATGGCTGTTCCTGCCCATGGCAAAGATTGCGCTTACTTTCATCTGGATATCGGGGTAATTATAGGCTTGCTCAATGATTTCCAGGACTTCCGGGTCAGTAAGAAAACCCAGTGCTTCCACGGCATATCGCCTTGATTCCAGGGGCAGATCATCATTGTGGAAAATATTGATGAGGAAATTCTTCACACGGAGGAAATCTTCCAGGGGAAGTTCGGGAGCCAGGAGCTCAGCCATGGGATCGGTGGAGAAAATTTCGTATTCGTTTACGGAGCCTTCGTATATGTATCGCCCCAGGGTTTTAATAGCCTGCGAGCGGACCCCCTGGACCGGATCGTTAAGGGCCAGATCAAAGAGTTTATCAATGAAATGAACTTCCGGATAGTTCCAGATAGCCGTTACTGCATTCACCCTGACATCCGGGTCCTCGTCTTCCAGAAGGATGTCCAGCACTTTGAGGTGCTCTTCATTGTATTCATCGCTCTCGGATATAGCGTTCAATAATCGGATTTTATCCATTTTGCTCCACTGCTTCACTTTTTCTACCTGCATATTCTTCCCTCTCCCCCGTGATTTTCCGAAGCCGTATTTTTCCTATTCGTCTTCCGACTAAGGATAAGACCTCAAAGTCAAAACCCTCTAATTGAAAATGAGCCCCTCTTTCGGGCACCTTTCCAAATCTACTATACACTAACCCTCCTAAGGTGTCAATACCTTCTAAATCCAGCTCTTTCCCGATTATCTCTTCCAATTCCTCCAAACTGAGCCTGCCATCCAGGATGTATTCCCCTTCCCCAACCTCCCGAATAAGGGGTTCTTCCCGGTCGTATTCATCCTGTATTTCGCCAAAGATTTCCTCTAACAGATCCTCCAGGGTGATTATTCCTGCAGTTCCGCCATATTCATCCACTACTATGGCCATATGGATACGCTGGCGCTGCATTTCTCTCAGAAGCTCGGCAGCATTTTTGGTTTCGGGGACAAAATACGGGGGACGGAGGATAGTTTTAACCGGGTCATCCCATTTCCCCTCCCATGCTTTGCGAAGCAGCTCCTTAACGTGAATTACTCCAACTATATTGTCCAGGGATTCCTCATAAGCTGGAAAGCGAGAGTGGCCGCTTTCAATGGCTATTTTTATCGCCTCCGCTACGGTGGCCTCAGCCTTTACTGCTACCAGGTCAATCCTCGGCACCATTATTTCCCTTACTATTGTCTCTTCCAGGTCCAATGCTCCTTCCACAATTTCATGCTTTTCCCCCTCCAGCACCACAATTTTCTCACTTCCTCGCTCTTCGGGGCCGAAAGTTCCTCTAAGCTTAATGCAAGGGATAACCAGGGGTTTAAGGATTAAAACAAGGAATTCGGCAAATCCTTCAAAAGGGGTGAGGTGACGGCTGACTCTTTCGCCGATGGGCTGGAGAATAAAGCCCGGGAGAATGGTGAAGATGATCGCCAGCAGAAAATTCAGGCCAAGAGGGAGAAAAGGCTCAGTGGCTTTGAACAGACCAATGCCGGCCAGAATCAGGGAAATTCCAGCAAAAAGTTCAAAAGAAATTGCGCCCTTTTCATCGGGTTTGTGCTTACTTAACCACAGTCTTTTTAGAGCAAAGCTTACCCCAAAAACAGTCAGGCCTAAAAGCCAGAGAAGGGCATAACTCATTTCTTCTCCTTCGCCGGGACCCCGTAGACCAGTGCTCCGGGAGGGACATCTCTTGTCACTACAGAGCCAGCTCCGGTTCTGGCTTTCTTGCCTACTTTAACCGGCGCTACCAGCATGGTGTCGCTCCCGATGAAGGCTTCGTCTTCTATCACGGTGGGATGTTTGGTTTGGCCATCAAAATTGCAGGTAATCGTCCCTGCCCCTATGTTTACCTTTGCTCCTATTGTAGCATCTCCTAAATAGCTGAAGTGATGGACTTTACTTCCTGGTCCTATGCGGCTATTTTTTACCTCAGCGAAGTTTCCGATTACAACCCCACGAGCCAGGTAGGTTCCTGGTCTAAGGTGGGAAAAGGGGCCCACCTTGATTTCTTCCTCTAAAATTGAGCCCTCCACCACCGAAGCCTCCACAGTGCATTTATTTCCAATCCTGGAATCCCGGATGATAGTGCCAGGCCCTATCACGCAGTCTTCCCCAATTTCCGTCGTGCCCAGAAGGAAAGTGTTCGGGTATATGATGGTATCTCTGCCAATTTTCACTCCTGCTTCTACATAAGTGGCTTCGGGGTTTATAAAGGTCACCCCGTTTTCCATCCAGTAGTGGTTTATCCTTCGTCTTATGGCAGCTTCAGCAAGGGCCAGATGGACTCTGGTGTTCACCCCAAGGGCTTCCTGAGGATCTTTAATGGCCACCGTCTGCACCGGGTCTTTTCTTTCAATAGCGATGCCTATGAGATCAGTAAGGTAATATTCCCCGTTTGCATGGGGTTTGAGAAGAGGGAGATGTTCTTTCAGCCACTGGGTTTTAAAGCAGTAAACTCCAACATTAAGCTCTGTTATGGCCTTCTCCTCCAGCGTGGCTTCAGCCTCTTCTACCACTTTGACCACGTTCCCGCTTCCATCCCGCACTACTCTCCCGAAGCCCATGGATTCGGATGAGTTAACGGTAAGGAATGTTATAACCGGCTTCGCCTTAAGGTGGGTCTTTATGAGTTCTTCAACGGTTTCCTTCCTTAAAAGGGGCATATCACCGTAAAGCACAAGGGTTACCGGTGGCCAGGATGTGAAGGCTTCCAGAGCTTTAAGGACCGCGTGGCCTGTGCCCAGGAGTTCACCTTGATGGACCGGGATTGCCCTCTCGCCCAGTAGTTTGATTACTTCTTCTCCTCCATGGCCTATTACCACGACGGGTTTGTGGGAGGTCAAGGCAGTGGCTACTTCAAGGACATATTCCAGCATAGGCTTACCGCAGAGGGGATGCAGGACTTTTGGGGTCTTTGATTTCATCCTCTTGCCAAGCCCAGCAGCTAAAATAACAATTTTAACCTCTTCCATCTCGCTTCTCCTGAAATAAAGTTCAAGAGGCTTCAAATAAATTTTAGCATAGCGGGTAGGCCGGGGCAAGCTCTCAGGGACTGTAGCGGCGGATAAGCTCAAGGATGGCAGGGTCGTCCGGGAAGGAGGGTGTAAGAGCAATGGACTGCCATTCGTACTGGGTTATCACACCCTTTGAATTTATGAGCAGCCTGGCAAAACCTACCATTCGCCCTGCATGGCCAGGGGTGGGCACTTCTGCAATTACCGTAAGAGAAGAATTGGCTTCATTCCAGAAGGGGCTGGGATTCTGGCCTGCAACCCCTCCCCCAACCACAAGATCAACCCCCTCTTCTTCCCCAAGTTTTTTAGCTATCTCTTCCCCCGTATGGGCAAGGATTATGATTACATCTGCTTGCCTTTTCAATTCCTTTACATAACTTTTACCCATTTCCAGAGGGTCAAGGACCATGAAACCCGGAACGGGTTGAAGTGGCATTCCTGTAAGGCCGAGAATAGCTATACGGTGTCCTTTGATTTCCAGAAGAGTTGAGGGAAGGGCTAAAGGCTTTCTATCGCTTTTAAGGACGTTGGCTGAGAGGATGGGGAACTTAGCGGTGGAGATAAGTTTACCGAGGGCTTCTTGCCCCATAGTTAAATCTTTTTCCCCCAGCACCGCTGCCGAATAGCCCATCAGGTTCATAGCCTCAACTACGATAAGGCTTCCAGTTTTGCGGGTAAGAGGGATATCGCTCCAGAGGGAATTTCCGGCATCCAGAAGCAGGACGTTTCCATAATTTCTGCGTATTTCTTTTACAAGGGAGGCCCTACGAGCCAGCCCACCTATCGGAGGCCTTCAGCCGCAGGGAAAAACGTAACCCCAGGTATCGTTGGTGTGGAGGACTACAAGCTCCAGCGGTTCCGGTGTTGGTGTTGGAGTTGGGGGCGCGGTTGGAGGTAAGGTAGGGGTAGGTATCCCGGGGGAGCAACCCGCCACACTCAGGATCAAAACGGCCCAGAGGATAAACTTTTTCATTGGGGGCTCTCCTTAAGTGGTATGGTGAAGGTAAAAGTGCTTCCCTGACCGGGGGTGCTTTCAACCCATATTTTTCCGCCGTGGGCTTCCACTATCTGCCTGGCTATGCTGAGGCCAAGCCCTGAACCGGGAACTTCTCCCTCAGCGTGTCCGCGGTAGAATTTCTCAAAAATGTGGGGGATTTCTTCCGGCAAAATGCCTATTCCGGTGTCAGAAACGGAGACTTTTACCCATACCTCGGCTAATTCTACCTTTATCTCTACCTGCCCTTCGTCCCGGTTGAACTTGATAGCGTTGCTTAAAAGGTTGAGGACAACTCTCCGAAGCCTATCCTCATCAGCCGGAACCAGGGGGAGCAGGGGAGGGATGGTAAGTTTTATTTTGATTTTACGAGAATCGGCCTGAGGACGCATTATGGCCACGCATTCTTCAAGGAGCTGCCGCAGCTGGACGGGTTTTTTGTTTATTTTAGCACGTCCGGATTCCAGCCTCACCAGGTCCAGGAAATCATTTACAAGGCCTGAAAGCCTCGTCGCTTCCCGGTTTATGGTCTCCAGAAAGCGCCTTTTAGTGGCAGGGTCAAATTCGTGGTCCAGCATAAGCTTGCTATAGCCTATTATGGAAGTCAAGGGAGTACGAAGTTCGTGGATCAGGTCGGATATAAAGTCGCTCTGCTGGAAGAGACGGGCATTTTCTATAGCTACCGCAGCCTGAGCAGCCAGGATTTCCAGGAGTTTTACATCTTCTTCGTTGAAAGGTTCACCTTTCCTTTTGTTCAGAACTTCCAGCACCCCTATCACCGTATCTTTAACTTTCAGTGGCACCCCCAGAATGGAGCGGGTCTGAAAACGGGTAAGGGTATCCACAAGGCTGTAAAATTGAGGCTCAGCCCTTACTTCCTCCACGATTACTGGCTTGCCTTCCTGGACCACCTTGCCGGCAATGCTCCCTTCAAGAGGCACCGGTATACCCAGGAGGGAATCCGCTTTCACTCCTGTGGCTGCCTCAAAGTATAAAGTTTTGGTCCTGCGGTCCAGGAGCAATATTGAACTGGCTTCTGTATCCGTTAGCTCAGCTGCCAGGCGAACGATTTTGCCCAGAAGATCCTTCAAATTGAGGGTTGAACTGAGCTCAAGGCTTATTTCCAGAAGCCTTTCCAGTTGTTTAGACCTCTCTTCTTCCATCACAGAACCGCAAACTTAAGTCCTTTGGGGGCACGGGTCAGGACTTCTGCCCCGTCCTCTTTTATAAGAACCACGTCTTCAAGGCGGATTCCTCCCCAGCCGGAAATGTATATTCCGGGCTCCACGGTTATAACGTTTCCTGCCTGAAGGGTATCTCTGGAAACTTTCCCCACCCGTGGCAATTCATGGACGGCTAACCCTATTCCGTGGCCGAGGCCGTGCCCGAACTGAGGCCCATATCCGGCTTTTTCAATCACTTTGCGCGCTATTGAATCGGCCCGGCAGGCTCGCATTCCAGGTTTTATGGCTTTCTCAGCCTTCTCCTGCGCTTTAAGAACAATGGAATAAATCTCACGAAAGCGATCATCAGCTTTGCCCAGAATAACGGTTCTGGTAAGGTCTGAACAATAGCCATTCACTACGCAACCGATGTCTACCACGATAGGTTCCCCTTCTCTGATTATTCGTTCGGAAGCGCGGGCATGGGGGAGGGCACCATTAGGCCCTGAGGCCACGATAAGGTCAAAAGCCACTTTATCAGCTCCATGGGTCCGCATGAAAGTTTCAATCTCCCAGGCTGCTTCCTTCTCGCTCATTCCGGGGCGGACGATTTGACAGAAGTGCTGAAAGGCTTCGTCGGCCAGGGAAATGGCCTGGCGGATAGCCTGCAGTTCTTCCGGGGATTTTACACTGCGGATTTTACCCACGACGTCTTCGCATGGCACCCATTTAACACCGCGGGTTAGCCTTTTCCATTTCCTGTATTCGTCTACGGTGAGGTAGAAGCTTTCAAAGCCAAGGGTTTTCACCCCAGCTTCCTCCATCATCTTCGGCAGGACATCGGTGAGCTGTTTTTCCACCTTGACTAGGGTAAAACCTGGGCATTCCCGTTCCACCTGCTCGTAGTAACGGAAATCGGTGGCGATGAAGGCCGAATCTTGGGTTATAAGGAGGACTCCGAAGGAGCCGGTGAAGCCTGAAAGATAACGGCGGTTCTCGGGCTGAATTACCAGGAAACCGTCAAGACCTTTGGAAGCCATGAACTCCCTGAGTTTCTGCAAGCGCATCTTTCACCTCCTGCGTAAGAAAGAATATGCCAGGAGGAACCCAAGAAGTGTCAAAGCCGCCAATACTGCTATGCCGGTAGCCCATTTAAAATCCCTCATTCGTCCTGTCCCTATCTTCGTAAACCCTGCGAGCTTAACCATGATTTCCCCATTTTTCGGGAGGTTTTCCCCCATGTAATTCAAGAAAACCTTCTCCCCCCGGCTAATTTTTCCGGCTTTCCCGGTTCCCGGTACTTCTACTGATAGGCCAACATCAGACACAAAGATGTTGTAATTTTGCACAGGGTAATAGGTAGAGCGTCGCAGTTCAAGGGAATCACCCTGAACGGGCAAGGAGTATTCCAGGATAAAGGGTTGAGGCATCGGGCCGGGGAGGACGGGCAAAAGATAAATGGCCTCACCCCCTCTCATGGTAAGGGATTCAGAGTTGAAGTTCTGGGCCTGGTGCGGCAAGGAGAAGCGAAGGCTTACCCCATCGCTGCCCACCAGAGTTTTCTGGCCATTGTTGACCACAGAATACATCTCCATAACCGAGACAAGCTTCGCAGCTGGGTCCACGTTGAAGATAAAATGGGCCCTGTTCACCAGAATGTTTTCATCACTTTCAGTGGCCTCGTAAACGATAACGGGCAGGTAAAGGTTTTCCTTTCCCTCCATGAAGGAGAGAGCAGGGCTCCGGTAGATAATCCCTCCAAAATTCACCACAGCTACGTAGAGCAGACTCCTATCAATCTCCACCCCTTTGAAAACAAAGCGGCCCTCCTGGTCAGTTAGAGTAGCCAGGGAAGCTTTTTCCACACCCTTTGAGTCAAAGATATGGAGGGTAACGGTTATTCCGGGAACCGGTTCATTTCCGAGGGAGCCATTGGTAACATCGCCCTCTATTGTGCCGAAGCCCTGAGCCAGAGCGAAAGGCGTTATGAGAAGGGCCATCAGGAAAAGAACCAGGGATAGTTTTTTCATCTCTTAACCTCTTTCTGAAGCTTTTGGCCGCAATGGGAGCAAAATTTGTCTCCGGGCTTATAGGGTTTTCCACACGAAGGGCAAAGACTCTCCTCTCCCTTAAGCCCCTTGATTAGAGGCCATGCTACCCATGCCAGGACAGTTAAGGCCATTACGATAACCAGTAAATTTTCCACCTTAACCTCCCCCGGGCCAGAGGGAAAGGACAGCCCCTAAAACCAGCAATCCTCCCCCAACCCATATCCACAGAACCATTGGGTTTATTTCCAACTGAAAAGTTGCCGTGCCATCCTGCTCAAGGCCGGCCAGGATCAGGTACAGGTCTTCAGCTGGAGTGCTTCTCAAGCCGATCTCGCTGACCCATTGTTCCACGTTATAATAAAAGTTCTTTTCCGGATAAATCTTTCCCAGCAGGCGATTGCCCTCGTAGACTTCCACTTCAGCCCTGAAACGCTCTTTCGTGGGGGAACTTTCCTGGTGGTAGCCCACATATTTTAAAGTGTAATGGCCGATGTCCACCGTTTCTCCTGGTTTCAAAGAGACAAGGACATCGGTTTTGTAGAAAGATGAGCCCACTACTCCCAGAGCCAGCAGGGCTACTCCAGCATGGACAAGGTAACCACCATAAGGGCGTGGTATAATGCGGCGCCTTCGCCAGAATTCACGGAGCCCTCTAACCAGCTCCCGAATAATCCCTGCTCCGGCAAAGCCCACTACCCCCCAGCTCAAGAGCGGAAGTATGCTCCTTTCGCCTGCCAGGAGAGGTATGGAAATCCCCAGGAAACCGCCAGCAGCGGGGAAAATAAGCCGACGAAGCCATGGCCCCAAAGGTGTGGTCCGCCAGCTCAGTCCGGTGCACAACCCCATAAGAAGGATTATCAAGGCTGCCAAGGGCATAAAAGTTCGGTGGTAAAATGAAATGCCCACTTCCGCTTCACGCCCGTAAAAGAGATGGCTGAAGGCCGGGAAAATTATCCCCAGAAAGAGCATTACCGCTTCTCCCAGGAAAAGCCAGTTCAGAAGGTAAAAAGCCGTATCCCTGGATAGCAATTGACTTCCCGACCCATTGCCGGAAAGGGTTACCCTACGTTTTAAAGCCAGTAAGCCGGCCAAAAAAGCCCAGAAAGCAATGAAAGCGAGGAAGTAAGAGCCCAGAGGCGATTCTGCGAAGGCGTGTACTGATTGGATGAACCCGGAGCGAGTTACAAAAGTGGCAAAGAGGCACGAGAGGAATGAAAGAATGATGAAGAAAAGGCTCCAACCCTTAAAATAATGCCTCCTTTCCGTCACGACTGCTGAATGCAAGAAGGCGGTGGTTGTGAGCCAGGGGATAAGTGAGGAATTCTCCACGGGATCCCAGGCCCAGTATCCTCCCCAGCCGAGCTCAATGTAGGCCCACCACCCGCCAATGATTATCCCGGCTCCGAGGAAAGCCCAGGCTACAATGGTCCAGATCCTTACCCTCCGCACCATCTCTTCAAAAGGTTTTCCGGATAGCAGGTAGGCGATGGCATAGGAAAAAGGAATCGTCAGGCCAGCATACCCGGCAAAAACGGTGGGCGGATGGATCACCATGCTGAAGTTTTCCAGGAGGGGGTTAAGGCCCATCCCTTCGGCGAAAGGGTGGGGGGCCGGAGTAAAGGGGTTGCTAAGGAAGGTTACGATCAAAGCAAAAAAAGCCTCTACTGCCGCCAGCACTGCCAGAACATAATTTTGCTTGGCTGAAACCAGCAGGGTGAAGAGGGCAAGGAGCCATAGCCACAACAGGAGAGAACCTTCTTGCCCGGCCCAGAAGGCCGAGAAAGCGTAAAGGGGGGAGAGGGCAGTGCTGGTGTGGCGAACCACGTATAAAATCGTGAAATCGCGCTTTATCAAAAGGTAGGCAAGGGATACAAAGGCCACCGTAGTCAGAAACGCGACCGCCTGGATTGACCTTCTGGCACTTTCGGCCAGCTCTTTAAAGCCTTTAACCTGAGCCACTAAAGAGGCCAGGACAGCATATAAGCTCACAACCAGAGTTAGCTGTAAGGAAGCATAACCGATTGTAGCCATTTTTACCCCTCACCGGCCTTTCTCCAGATACTTGGAGGGGCATTTGAGGAGGAGGCCTTTGGGGTTAACTTTAAAAACCCCTTCCGGGGTATATCTCCCCTCCACTACAGCTTCTGCACCGTCCTGGAGGAGGTCAGGGCGCGGACCGTGGTAAACCACCGGAAGCTTGCCGCTTTCATCAGCTATCTCAAAGGCAAGGGTTAAAGTTTGAGGGTCCCAATGGATGGAACCTTCTACCACCCTTCCGGCTACCCGCACAGTTTTTTCGTAAGCTGATGGCCCCATAGCCTTCAATTCTCCCACGGTTATGTAGTAAACTGAGGAGCCACCGAGATTTGAGAGTACGAAGTAAAGCAAAACCCCTATAACTAAGATAATACCGGCTACCAGCTTTATGTTCATACCTGCCCCCCTCAGTAAAAAATACAAGCTGCCACTACAGCCGCGCACTTCTTCACTTTCCAGGAAACTGAGACTGTACGAAGTTCCTTAAGCTCAAGCCCTCTGCGCGCCAAGGCAAATTTGACCTTATCTTCAACTTCTTTTCGTACCTCTTCCTCGCTTTTCCCCACCCCTCCTGCTTCCATTATTACGCCGAAACCATCCTCACATCGCCCAAACCCCACTGCGGCTGAGATCACTTCACCGGGGTTGGAGGAGGAAACAGAGACATATACCACGGGAAGGAAAGCTCCCCTGGGCAAGGGGTTTAATTTTTCCACCACTTTTATACCCGGAGGCATTATGCTGGAAACTTTCACCAGATTTATATCCCCAATTCCTGCCTCAAGCAAGGCATTATCAAAGGCATTAAGCTCCGTTTCCCCCTCCGAAGCTCCGCTCACCAGGCAAGCAAACTTTGGTTCAAACATAGCCCCCTCCTATACTGTTGCGGTTTCTTCGTCATAAAGGTCAAGCGGAAAAACTTCTGTATCCAGGCCTGGTTTCTCCAGAAGCTCTATACGATAATGGGCTGACTTATACCACTCCTTGCGGGGTGGGATTTGCGCCGGGAGATGTTTCCAGGCTCGCATTGATTCTATGTAAGGCCAGTTGGCGTAAACGTTGAAATCATCAATGATATCGGTTATGACTGCGCCCTTTTCCAGCAGGAAGCTCTGGATTATCCTCCACTTCTTCAAGGAAGCTTCCCTCCGGGTAAAACCGAAATATCCGGCACTGCCGGGACCTTTCAAGCAAGAAAGGCTTCGGCTGAGGAAGGCTTTCATCCCCTTCAGGGATTCGGTCGGATCGGTGATAAAAGTGTCAAAGGCTCCCTGAAGGGTTTCAGGGAGGGGGTAACGGAGGTCATGCTTTATGACTTGTATGCCAAGCCCTTCCTGGTCTGAAACCTTCTGGATGAAATCCAGAAGCCTTTCATCTATGTCCAGAACCGCGACCCTTTTGGGCACCCCGGTAAGGGCAGCGGCAATGCTTACCAGGTCATCATCTCCTAAAACCAGAAGCTCAAGGCCAGCCAAATCCCCCTTCTGCCACATCAGGGCTACCCTTGCCACCGTTACGTATTCCAGCACATAGCCCTGGTCGTAGTCTTTTATAGCGCTCGGACGGTTGTGGGCGATGGCCTGGAATTTTTCAAACACATCTTTGAGGAGTTCTACAGATATACCTGTGCCTTTGCAATGGGGGCAGGTGAACTCCCGGGATGGGGCGATGTTTAGGGAGGCAACCAGTTCATGCCCTTTAGAGGTGAGTTTGAGGGAGGAATCTTTGACCTCCACAAGCCCTTCCTGAGCCATAACTTTCCACATCTCACAGAAAGCCATGATGGGCACATCAATGATATTCAGCACTTCCCACATGTCATCGGTTTTGAGAAGGGCCTCAAAGGTGCGCCTGAAATCCCGTTCCCTTACAGGGAACTTTTGGGCTACCTTCTCGGCCAATGTTCTGAGTTCCATAGATTACCCCCCTTTAAGGATTTCGGCAGGTAATTATAGCTTTAAACTTATTAAAAGGCAAAGCCTGGAGGCTATGAAAACTCCTCCCGCAGGATGGCCATCAGATAGGAATCATGGTAAGTTCCTCTGGAGAAAAAGGCCTGTCGGCGTATCCCTTCATAACGGAAGCCGGCTTTCTCATAGCAGCGGCGGGCTCGTGCGTTTTCCCCAAAAACTTCCAGTTCCACCCGATGGAGGTTCAGTTCCTCAAAAGCAAACCGGAGCATTGTGCGAGTTGCATCGGTGCCGTATCCCTGGTTCCAGTAGGATTTTTCCCCCAGGACAATACCGAAAAAGGCGAAACGGTTCTTCCAGTCAATCCTGTGCAGACCGACGTTCCCTATAAGAACCCACTCTTCCCCGACTTTGGCTTCCACAGCAAAGATGAAGTCTTTTCCCTGTTGCTGGCGCTGGAGCATCTCTTCAAACCATTGCTCCTCCTGGGCTATTGATAGGGGAAGATACATCGCTAAATACTGGCGCACTTCCGGGTCATTGAACCAGCGAACAAAGGCGGGTATATCAGATCGCTCTATGGCTCGCAGGCGGACACGTTCTCCATAAATCATGATTGCCTCCTTTTTGTGGATAATATACCGATTTCTTCCACCCAGAACAAGCCCTTGACAGGCTTTAATCTTTGTGTTAAGTAGTTAACCACCCAACTTGAGGTGAAAGGAGGAAATTTGCCCGAGCTGACTACAGTTGCTCTTGTTAAAGGGCAGGACCGATACCAGAATGTTGCCTCTGCGCTCGCACTTTTGAAGGATCAGGTAAGCTTTGAAGGCAAGAAACTTGTCCTGGTGAAAGTGAACTTTGTCTCCACCACAAATCAGCTTTCAGCGACCCACGTGGAAGCCACGAGAGCTGTCCTAGATTTTATCCGGGCCCGCTATTCGGGCCCCCTCATAATAGCTGAGGGGGCCGCTATGGCTCCTACCGCCGATGGCTTCAGGAATTATGGCTACCTTCCTCTCGCTTCTCAATACGATGCGATGCTCATGGATTTAAACGCTGACGATTGGGAGGAAGTGGAGATCCTGGATTACCACCTGCGTCCCATCAAAGTGCGGGTGGCCAGGACTGTGCTGGAAAGCGATTTTCGCATAAGCATAACTCCTCCCAAAACTCATGATACCGTGGTGGTCACCCTTTCTCTCAAAAACATAATTGTGGGCAGTTTGATCCGGGACCAGATGGGCACTTCCACACTGGTAGACTTGCTCAAACGCTTCACCCCTTCATGGCTTTCCTCTTCCCCTCTGGCCCAGGGGCTAAAAGCGCGGGTCTCCACAACATTTTTCCGGAACGATAAAGCTGCCATCCACCAGGGGTATGAAGCCATAAATCTCAACCTGTACCGTTTAGCCAGGCTTGTCTGGCCTCATCTTGCGATCATAGATGGATTTGAGGGGATGGAGGGGGATGGCCCAACTTCTGGAAGCCCAGTTCCCTGGCGCATAGCCCTGGCGGGCACAGACCCGCTGGCTGTGGATTCCCTGACTGCTTACCTTATGGGGTTTGACCCGGACGAGATCGGTTACCTTTATTACTGCAAGGTGGGAAACCTGGGCGTGGGCGATATCTCTAAAATAAAGGTTGTTGGTAACGTTACACCTGAGGAAGTCCGGCGCTTTTTCCGTCCCCATTCATCATACAGGGAGCAGCTTAGGTGGAAGTTCTCTGGAGCGGAGAATTACCTGTGAAAGTAAAGGTCCTTTTCATGGGTTCGCCCGAATTTGCCATCCCAATACTGGAGGGGTTGCTGACCCATCACCATGTGGTGGGCGTTGTCACTCAGCCCGATAAGCCTGCGGGCCGCGGGCTTAAGCTCAAGCCTCCGCCCGTCAAAGAACTGGCTATGGCTTACGGCATTCCAGTCCTTCAGCCTGAAAGCCTGAAGCGAGAGGAGGCTATCGCCTGGATAAAAGGAAAAGAGCCGGAGGTCATTGTTGTAGCAGCCTTCGGGCAGATACTCCCTCCGGCAGTGCTCAAGATTCCTCAGCACGGTTGCCTGAATGTCCATGCTTCTTTGCTTCCCTCCTACAGAGGGGCAACCCCTGTTCAGGCTGCCATCCTCAATGGGGACCAGGAAACAGGTGTCACCATAATCCTCATGGATGAAGGGCTTGACACGGGTCCGATAATTGCCCGGAAAGCTATCCCCATAGCTCCTGACGATACTGCTGGTTCCCTTGAGAGGAAACTATCACGCCTTGGGGCTGAGCTATTGTTAGAAGTATTACCGGCCTGGGTTGAAGGGAAAATTAAACCATTGCCTCAGGAGGGCGAGGCTTCGTACACGAAACCCTTAAGGAAAGAAGAGGGCTTAATAAACTGGGAACTTCCGGCAGAAATCCTGGCCAGGAAAGTAAGGGCTTTTAACCCCTGGCCCGGCGCTTTCACCTACTGGAAAGGCAAACTCCTCAAGATCTGGAGAGCTGTTCCCGCTGCCCCCAGGGCTGAAAATGTTCCCGGGATTGTTTTCAGGGATGAGGAAGGGATAAAGGTAGCGTGCGGCATGGGCAGCTTGCTCCTTAAAGAGATCCAGCTTGAGGGCAAAAGCCGCATGTCCCCCGAAGAATTTGCAAGGGGCTACAGAGATTTCGTGGGTTCAACCCTCACATCAGCCCTAACAGGAAGCTCTCAGTAGGGAAAAGCGAGGCATTTTCCATCAGTTGGCTGTCGGTCATAAGTTGATAAGGGTGACCTTTCCCCAGTATTTGCCCCCGGGCCATTACCACCCATTCTTCTGCTACTGCCTGGGCGAATTCCAGATCGTGGGTGACCAGCACTGTGGTGTGCCCTTTTTCTTTCATTGTTCTCAGGAGTTCCACAAGATGCCGGCGGAAAATTTCATCCTGACCAGCGGTGGGTTCATCCAGAACCACAATTTCAGGCTTTGAGGCCAGGATTGAAGCGAAGGCTACCCTTCTTTTCTCTCCTTCGCTCAGGGAAAGGGGTGGTCTGTCTATGAGCTTGGTCAGGCCAAAGAGTTCCCCAAGTTCCCGGATCCAGCCTTCGTCAAGCCTTTTGAGGAAGCGGGGGGCCACCAAAATCTCCTCCCGAACCGAACTGGTGAAAAGTTGCTCCTCAGGGTTTTGAAAGGCTATACCCACCCTTGAAGCCAGTTCCGAAACTTTTGCCCTGCGGGTATCCACTCCCAGCACTTCTACAACCCCCGAAAAGGGCTTAAGCAGGGCGTTAAAGTGCTTAATGAGGGTGGTTTTTCCTGCCCCGTTAGCTCCAACAATGGCTATTATCTTTCCTCCCTTAATTTCAAGGTTAACCCTTTCCAGCACTGCGCGACCATCCAGAACCTGGTCAAGGTCCTGGCATTTTACCACTACAGAAAATGCATCCGGACCGGGCTCGGGAGGAGAAGGCTTGAAGCTGGCCTGAGCATAGGGCAATGCTTCCTCCACTGTAAGGAGAACTTCCGGGAGGCCGAGCTTTCGGGAAAGCCTGACCGGGGCTGGTAAGTTTAATCCGAATTCCTCTACAGGCTCCTTGAGGACCTGGCGGGGTGGGCCATCCAGCCGGATTTCCCCATCCGCCACCACGATCATTCTGGTGACGTAAGGAAGAAAGCAGCGGATCCTGTGTTCGGCTACTATTACAGTGGTGCCGAGGCGGTTCACTTCCTGCAAAGCTTCGGTTACTCTCCTTGCACCTGCAGGGTCCAGGTGAGCGAGAGGCTCATCCAGGGCCAGTACTGAAGGCTTCAAAGCCAGCATAGCCCCGATGGCTACCAGCTGCTTTTCTCCTCCTGAGAGCAGTCGCGGGGGGCGGGAAAGAAGGTGCTTTATTCCCAGGACCTCCGCTGCCCAAACCACCCTTTCGGCGATCTCATGGCGAGGGAGTCCAAGGCTTTCCAGGCCGAAAGCCATCTCCCTCTCCACGGTCCCGGTGAAAAGCTGAGAATCCGGGTTCTGGAAAACCATCCCAACCCTGGAGAAGAGTTCGTGGACGGGGTGAGAAGAGGTGTCAAGTCCGTCAACAATTACCTTGCCTGCCATTTTCCCCCGAAAGTAATGGGGGATGAGGCCGTTGAGGGCTCTTAAGATGGTGGATTTGCCTCCCCCGCTCGGACCGCAGAGAAGGACGAATTCGCCCGCTTCTATCCGCAGGTTTACTTTTTTAACAGCCTCGTTACCTCCTTCGTAGGAAAAGGAAAAATCTTTGAATTCTATCAAGGCAACACCTTGCCCCTAAGTTATTTCCACAATTTTTGCCCCCTCCGCAAGCAATTCCGGGGTGAGGTTGTATAATTCATCAAAGAGGTGGACTTTGAAGCTGGCAGGTCCTGAAGCTTTCCTGGCCGCCAGCTCCGCTGCCAGGCCGAAACAGGCCAATCCCCCTGCGGCGGCCACAAGGTAATCTTCTTCCACTGCTGCAAAGGCTGCTATAGCCGTGGTGGCCATGCAGCCGGAACCAGTAATGGTGGTCAGAAGGGGGTGGCCATTGTCCACCCCCAGGACCCTTCCACCGTCTGAGACGAAATCCCTCTTTCCGGTGATGGCCACCACGGTTTTCCATAGGCGGGCAGCCTGGCGGGAAGCCTCTGCAGGATCCTTAACCCCTTTGACGCTTTCTACACCCTTTACTTCAGCCTCAAGTCCGAGGAGGGCCCCGATCTCCCCAGAATTTCCCCTTATGATGCTCACCCTTAATTCCCTTAAAAGCCGCAAGGCTGATTCCGTCCGCAACTTTGTAGCCCCCGCTCCAACCGGGTCCAACACAATTGGGATGCCAAGCTCTGATGCCCTTTTGCCTGCCTTCACCATAGCTTCAACTCTGGGAATAGTCAGGGTGCCAATGTTGAGCACCAGAGCTGAGGCTTTGGAGGTCATTTCCATAACTTCCTCAGGAGCGTGGGCCATGACCGGGAGGGCTCCAAGGTGCAGGGTAAGGTTGGCCGTATCGTTCATCACCACGTAATTGGTTATGTGGTGAATAAGGGGCCTCTCCTGGCGAATGCGGGTCAGAGCCTCGGCAATCCGCTCATTCAAGTTTCTCATCTGACTCTCTCCAAAAGAGGCTGGCCGCTGGTCTCACGCCTCAGGCCTTCGGCGGCTTACCCAGTAACTTGGGCATAAAGCGTCCAAAGCCTGTTACCAGCGGAATCCGGCTCTCCTTATCCCCAGGAGTATTAACACTCCCAGGATGGAGCCAGCAATGGTGCTGGCCGAAAAGGCTAAGACGAAGGTTCCCAGAGCCATGGTCTTTTTCAGGAAGATGGGACCAATGACCAGTGCGCTCAGAGTTGAGGCTATAAGCCCTGTCCCTATCACCTCCGCTAAGGCTGCAAGGTAAATATTCCGGCTAAGCCTGTAAGCCCACCCGGCCAGAAAAGCCCCTATCATCCCCCCGGGGAAAGCAAATATAGTGCCCAAATTTAGAGCATTGCGGATTATAGCTGTAGCAGTGGCTATCGCCAGCGCATACCATGGTCCCAAGATAACCCCGCTAATGACATTGACCATGTGCTGAACCGGATAAATTTTGGTTATACCCACGGGAATAAAGAAGGGGGAGAGAGCTACCGCCAGGGCTGTGAGGACTACAGCATAAGCAACTTTCCTCGCTTCGCTCATCGTCTCACCTCCTTAAAGTTTAATACCAAATGAACCAGGAAAGCTACCACAAAACTTGGGATTGAAGCCCCGAGCCATGGAACAAGCCGGATTATAGCCTGATAAGTGGCGATACCCAAAATCCAGGCTACAATCCCTTTCCGGTTGAAACCGTTGAAAAACCAGTAACTTCCTGCAGCTCGGTAAAGCTCTTCAGTCCTGTAACCCCCTTTCTCCACGAAAAAGTAGTGGGCTGCCAGGACTCCAAAGAGTGGGACAAAAACCGAGCCTATTAGGAGCAGGAAATTTTCATACTGAGCTATGGGCACAGTTATCCCCAGAATGAAACATATAAGCCCCGTTATTACCACCAATACCCACTGTGGAACCCTGGGCAGAATGTTTTGAGCTGAAACAGCTGTGCTGTAAATGTCGGCAAAGGCATTATCGGTTTCATCTACCAGGATAAGGACGAGGGCGATAGCTCCGCCGGCAAGGCTGAGGATAGCGGGGATCAATTCCTCTGCTTTCAGGGCCAGAATAAAGAGGGCTCCCAGGGCGTAAAACCAGACGTTGGCCACAAAATAGCCCAGATAAGTCCCCCAGAAGGCGCTTCCGGCCCTCCGAGCAAAACGGTTGTAATCGGCCACAAGGGGCATCCACGACACAGGCATTGCCACTACCAGGTCAAGCCCGATAAGGAATGGCAATTCCCCGGTCCCGGGTTTCCGCCACAGAGCCGAAATATCATAATGGCTGAGAAGATACCAGGTCAGGTAAATAGTTATCCCGTAGACAAGCCAGATAGCAAACTTCTCAATCCAATCCCTGACCACCATAAGGGGGCCACCTATAGCCATAAGGGTGCACCATATAGAGAAGAAAGCAACCCAGGGCACGAAAGCGGAGAATCCTAAAAGCTTTTGAGTGATCTGGGAAGCAGCCTCGGCCATTATTATAACCTCAAAGGCACCCCAACCAATGAGCTGCAAGATGTTAAGGAGGGTAGGCAAGTAGGAGCCCCTTATACCCAGGACAGGCCTGAACAGAACCATGGTAGGGACGGCTTCCCTGCTTCCGATATAGCCAGCCAGAGCGAGAAGAGCATTGCCTATAATAGTCCCGAGGATGATGGCCAGCATGGCCTGTTTCAATCCCAGGCCTGGAACCAGGAGCGAGCCTGCTAAGAACACAAGAAGCCCGACGCCCAGGCTTGACCAGAGGGCAAAATAGTCAATGAAACCCATTATCCTGTGAGTCTGGGGGACGGGCTCTATTCCCCATTCTGGGGGCCTCTGGATTTTGATAGGTGACATTTTGCACCTCCTTTAAGGGAAATCAAAAAGGACCGCCAGCCTTGGGGGCTTGCGGCCCTTTCCGAACCGTCGCTTCCCTACGCTGGCATTACCCAGATCAGGTTCCGGGGTCGGCGGAGGCCCTTTCGGGTTGTCCGCCCTCTCAGCCCGGCTCTCCCGAGCTCCCCCAGCGACCTTGAATATTCAGCTGTGCAGGTTAATTATAACATCTTAGGCCTTTTTGTCAAATCTGGCAGGTTCCTATACTTCTACCCCAAACACTGTCCGCATTATAAAGCCGATGCCAAAACTGATAGCTGCAACCGTCAGGCTTAATACAGTCATCTCCACGAACCGCCGCCGGAAAGGCAGGTCACGGGCAACGGAAATGTAATAGTTGAAAGAAGCGATGATCAGGACAGCCACCATCAGCGCGCTCGCTAAACAAATATAGGGGTTCTTCAAAAGGAGATAGGGTAAGATAAGGGCTAAGACAGT
The DNA here is from genome assembly GCA_964655275.1 of uncultured Anaerolineae bacterium. Classification (GTDB taxonomy): domain Bacteria; phylum Chloroflexota; class Anaerolineae; order SpSt-600; family SpSt-600; genus SpSt-600. The sequence goes on from CAZZMI010000001.1 coordinate 49,119, forward strand.
GAAAATGTAAGTAATGCCGGTATAGAGGGATGCTCGTAATGGGTCTCGCCCATTCCCCTCAGCTTTCGTGGAAAGGTATTCTGATGCGCCCATGGATAAGGCAGCAGCGATGCCTGTTATAGCGCCTGTCATTGCTACCAGGTGGGAGTTCTGGAATGCGAAAGTCAGCCCTGCCAGTGCTCCTGTCAGCTCCACTAATGCATCGTTCAACCCCAGGACGATAGAGCCGGTATACCGCAACCTTTCCTCATCCAGCATAGCCAGGAGGATTTCCTCATGGGCTTTCTCTTCCTGCGCAATAACTGCGACGTCGGGAATGACTCTTTCAATCCGGGCGTAGTTGTCCTGTGCTCCCAGCTCTCCTCGCTCCATCAATTTGATGGCAAAAGTTATGCCCAGAATGCGCCCGACCAGTGTGTAGAACCAAATTTTAAGCCAATCAGGGCGCACCTCTTTTCCTGTGATTCCTCCCCAATAGCGGGAATGGCGCAGCTCATCCGCAGCAATACGCTCCAGGACAGCTCGGTTCTGAGGCTCTTGAATTGCCTGTGCCAGCCGAATATAGATATGGTGCTCCGTAAGTTCGTCCCGCTGATAAGCCAAAAGCATTAACCGTTGCTGGTCGGTCAATTGATTGAATTGCTGCACATTAACCTCCTTCAGATTAATTATACCACACCAGGAATCGGAGGAGAAGGCCTGGCATTTTAGTTGCCTGCCTTATTGAAAAATGCTATACTTTCCAATGGGAGGCGATTTATGGTGGAGGCAAGGCTTTACCAAAAACTGGAAAATGGTAAAGTACAGTGCAATCTATGCGCTCACCGATGCAGAATAGCCCCCGGGAAACTTGGAATATGCGGTGTAAGGGAGAATCGCGATGGCACCCTCTACACTCTCGTTTATGGCAAAGTCGTCTCTCAGGCTGTTGACCCTGTAGAGAAAAAGCCCCTTTTCCACTTTTACCCTGGAACCACGGCTTTCTCCATAGCTACAGTCGGATGTAACTTCCGCTGTCAGTTTTGCCAGAACTGGGAAATATCCCAGATGCCACGGGAGGAAAAGAGAATTGTTGGGGGAAACGTGCTCCCTGAAACCATAGTCCGTAATGCTAAGCGTTACGGTTCCCGCAGCATTGCTTATACCTACACTGAACCCACAATTTTCTTTGAATACGCTTATGATACAGCTGTTCTTGCTCATAAAGAGGGTATTGCCAACGTCTACGTGACCAATGGCTATATGACACCGGAAATGCTGGAAGCTTTCCATCCTTATCTTGACGCAGCTAACGTTGACTTGAAAGCAGGAAAAGATGAATTTTACCGCCAGTATTGTGGGGCAAGGCTTCAGCCTGTGCTGGATACCCTTAAGAAGATGAAAGCCATGGGCATATGGGTTGAAGTCACCACCCTTATAATTCCCGGGCTCAATGACTCTGAGGAGGAACTGCGTTTCATCGCCGAATTCATTGTCCGAGAACTTGGTCCTGAGACCCCATGGCATGTGAGCCGGTTTTATCCTCATTACAGGATGCTGGATCGCCCCCCGACGCCTGTTTCCACCCTGCATAAAGCAAGGGAAATAGGCCTCAAAGCGGGCCTGCGCTATGTCTACGAAGGCAATGTTCCGGGAAGCGAGGGGGAAAACACTTATTGTTACAACTGCGGCCGCCTCCTTATCCGCCGGTTTGGCTTCAACATCCTTGAATATCGGGTAACTGATGGCCGCTGTTACAATTGTGGAGCTACCATTGATGGAGTTGGCCTCTGATGCACAAGGTCAACGTTTCCCTGCAGGGAGCTCGTCTCACCAGACCTTTTACCATGATTGAGCTGGCCTACATTGAGGATTTCTCCGTCTCAATTTACCTCTGTCAGGGAGCTCTGGCCTGGCACAAACATCTCGATCAGGACGAACTTTTCCTTGTGCACTCCGGAACCATAAACCTGGATACCGAGCTTGGTTCTTTCACACTTGAAGCTGGAGAACTGCTGACTGTTCCAAAAGGCATTTTCCACCGTTCCTCCTCCAAAATCCGCTCTGAGGTCTTACTCTTCAGCCCCAAATTCCTGCCTGATCGTAAAAACGGCCATCGTCTGGCTTTCCCCGAAAATGTAAGCCTGGCTAAAACCAACCTTTACCTTAAAAGCCAGACCCTCTCAGAACCGTACCAGAGCCTGAAGCTCGCTCAGGTTGAGGATTTCACCCTGAGCCTGTTTCTCTGCGAAGGCACAAGCCTGTGGTTTAATAAACCATCCCGCCCCCTGCTGATCATGGTTGTAGAGGGGTCATTGAAAGTGGAAAGTGGCCCTGAAACCTTAACCCTTGGCCAGGCTGACCTGACCATAATACCCCCTCGCTTCAACTACCGGTTTCATTCCCCCGGGAAAACTCTGGCTCTCATCTTCCAGAAAACGCCACCTCCACGCCCTTGAGGAGGTTTAACCATGGAACGATTGGTAGAATGTGTCCCCAATTTTAGCGAAGGCCGCCGGAAAGAAGTCATTGAAGCCATAGTTCAGGCAATAGCCGAAGGGGGAAAGGTCTGGATCCTGGATGTGGAGTCTGACGAAGACCATAACCGTTCAGTGGTTACCTTTGTGGGAGAACCGGAGGCGGTGGAAGAAGCGGCTTTTCGGGGAATAAAGAAAGCCGCGGAACTTATAGACATGGACCAGCACAGAGGACAACATCCCCGTATCGGTGCAACCGATGTGGTGCCTTTTGTCCCTTTGAAGGGAGTTACCATGGAAGAATGCGTGGCCATGGCCCGAAGGCTTGGGGAAAGGGTGGGTAGCGAACTTGGGATCCCCGTCTACCTTTACGGGGAAGCAGCCACCCGCCCCGAACGTCAGGACCTTTCTTATATTCGCCGTGGCGAATACGAAGGCCTCAAGGAAGCCATTGCTACAGACCCCGATAGGGCTCCTGATTTCGGGCCGAAAGCTTTAGGGAAAGCTGGGGCAACGGTTATAGGAGCAAGGCCACCTCTAATAGCCTTCAACGTCTACCTTGGCACCGACGATGTGAGGGTAGCTCGGGAAATAGCCAAAGCCGTGAGGCACTCCAGCGGAGGGCTTCGCTACGTCAAAGCCCTTGGTCTCCTTGTGAAGGGGAAAGCTCAAGTATCTATGAATTTAACCGATTACCGTCAAACCCCTATTCACAGGGTTATGGAAATGATAAGGCGCGAAGCGGCCCGATATGGAGTTAATGTTGTCTCCAGTGAAGTAGTAGGCCTGATCCCGGAGGACGCTTTACTGGATGCCGCCATCTATTACCTGCAGCTTGAAGGCTTCTCAAAAGAGCAAATCCTGGAGAGAAAATTGGAAAGATTGCTTCACGGAGGTTAAACGATGTTGCCCCTCAGTTTCATTTTAGCTCTCCTGGTAGCCTTTTTGATAATAGCTGGGTGGAGGGAATCCCAATATATAATTCAGCGTCGTCAGCCCGATAAACCGGATTCTCCCGCCCGCTATGGCCTGCAATTTGAGGAGGTGGAGTTTAAGTCCAGAGATGGCATAACCCTGAGAGGATGGTTCATACCGGCCTCCGAGGCAAAGGGAACGATTATATTTTGTCACGGCCATGCCGGAAGCATGGATCCAGATTTAAAATATGTCCCCTGGTTCAACGCCAGGGGTTTCAATGTTTTGATGTTTGACTTCAGGGGGCATGGACGAAGCGAAGGCGATAGAATTTCCATGGGCTATTTTGAGCGCTTTGACCTTCTGGGAGCTGTTGATTACCTCAAGAATAGAGGTATTGATAACATTGGAGTTCTGGGTTTTTCCATGGGTGGGGCTGTGGCTATAACCACTGCGGCTATAGAACCCTCCATAAAAGCTGTGGCTTGCGATGGCGCCTTTGCCGATCTCCTGGAGGTCCTTATCCGGGGGATAGGAGTTGTGAATCCAGCTTTGCGCCCAATAGGCTTCATAGTTGGTCCTCTCGCCATTCTCTTTGCTTCCATAAGGCTTGGTGCCTGGCTTCCTTCTGCCGACCCCATAAGGTGGGTTGCTGAAATTTCTCCGAGGCCCCTCTTATTGATCCATGGGGGAAAAGATGTGTTCATAAGCACCCGCAGAATAATGGCTTTATACCAGGCTGCGGGTGAGCCAAAAGAACTCTGGCTTATCCCGGATGCAGGCCACAGAAACGCCGACGAACTTTACCCCGAAGAATACCAGAAGAGAGTAGTGGGGTTTTTTGAAAAATGGCTTGGAGGAACTTAGTTATCGTTAGCCTCATTTTATTACTTCTGGTTTCGTGCGCTGGAGGGCAAAAGGCAAATTCGTCTATTTCTTACTCCGGTCCTGCAAATTTTACCATTAAGAGGGGCGAAAAGCTGCCCTTCGCCGAAATTTCCTACCTTGGTGTTGGACCACAGGGGGCTGAAGTTCTTATAGCAGGGCAGAAAGCTTTAAAGCAAAAAGGTGATTCCCTGGACTGGGAGGGGTTCCCATTACCTGAAGTTGAGCTCAAGGTCAGGACCAGGATTATAAATTTTAATTCCAGCGCTCTCAACAGTGTTGGCTTCTTTACCATAAATATCAGCAAACCCCTGCCTGTACCGGCTCCTCCCCCGAAGGAAGTAACCATAAAATTTACTGCTCCTGTGGCGTATCGGATTAACAAGGGGGAAGTGGTCCCAGGTACGACCATCAGATACGGAGGGAAAGACACAGCAGGGGCAAAATTTGAGGGTCTTGAAGGTTACCCCTATCGCAAAACCGGGGATTCCCTGGTTTATACCGGAAAGCTTAAAGAAAAGGTTTATCTGGTATTAAACGTCCGGGTTCTACATTATGACCAGGATACCGTCACCTTGAGTGGGACAGCGGAAATAATCTTCAGTAAATGAAGTAAGCCTGTCCTCACTGAATCTTGGCCAGGTACAGTTAAAGTTGACTTATGGGCTCCCCGCAATTATAATAAGGCAAGATTCAGCCCTTAGGAGGCTTTCATGGATATAGCAAAAGCTTTCAGTTATATGTTTGAGGATAAAAACTGGCCTGTTAAAATCCTCATCGGTGGCATCCTCTCCTTCATCCCCATAATCAATTTCATCCCTATCGGCTATGCTTTGACCGCTCTCCGCAACATTGCTGAGGGAAGGGAAAGCCCCCTTCCTGAGTGGGATAACTGGGGTGGTTATTTCTCCAAAGGCTTGATGGTTTTCCTGGCTGCTCTTATCTATGCCTTGCCCATTTTCATTATCATGGGCTTAAGCGCAGCTTTCGGAGCCATAGCCGGAGCCAGGGAAGAAGGAGCTTTGGCCGCCATCTTCGGTTTGTGCGCAACACTCCTCTACTGTCTGAACATAATTTATGGCCTCGCCCTGAACTTCTGGATCCCGGGAGCTCTTACATTCTATGCCTTTAGGGAAAACTTTAGTGCCATGTTCAGCTTTGGGGAAATTTTCCAGTATATATTGGCTAACATCGGTAACTACCTCATGGCCTGGATTCTCTCACTGGTGGCTTCATTTGTGGCTGGCTTCGGTGTGATCCTTTGCGCTATCGGTGTCCTCTTCACAGGGTTCTGGGCTTACCTGGTCTGGGCCCATCTTTTCGGACAGGTGTGGAGGCAGGCCGCACAGAAATCGGTCGCATGAAACGGGTTTTAATTTCCCTGGCGCTTTTCTTTCTGTTCATCCACTGGGCCTTGGCTCAAACACCAACCCCTCAAGAGGGGGTAGTAAAGGGTTATCTGTTCCATAGCCCAACCTGCCCCCATTGCCGGCGTATAATTGAAGAGTTCTTGCCCAAAGTCCAGGAAAAATACGGAAAGTCCCTGGAAATTACCCTACTTAATGTCCAGGAGCCGGAAAATTATCTTTTCCTTACAGCCATAGAAGAACAGGCCAGGATTCCCCAGGAATATCGCGGCGTTCCTTTCATGGTCATTGGGCGCCATATCATGATCGGCGAACTGGATATTCAGCAGCATATGGAAGAGGTGGTGGATTTATACCTCAAGCAGGGAGGAGTTGATTACCTGATCCCCCCAGATAAAATCAAAGAAGTCTTCGTTGTTCCGACTCCTACCCCTAAACCAGTGGAGCAAGAAAATAGGCCTGTGCATCTTGCTTACTTCTACCTTTCGGGATGCCATGAATGTGAGCGAGTTTCCCTGGACCTGGAGTACTTGAAGAAGCGTTACCCTTACCTTCAGGTTCACGCTTTTGATGTGCAGAAAGATGCCCCCCTTTGGGAGTGGCTGGGAGAAAAGCTCGGAATTCCTCCCGATAAAAGGCTTACAGCTCCAGCGATCTTTTTGGGGAACGATTACCTTCTCGGCAAAGACGTTACAGTCTTAAATCTGGAGAGATTAATTGAAAAGTATTCCAAAGAGGGAGCGGAACCTTTCTGGGAGAACTGGGAGAAGGAAAAGGCGTTGGACAGTATTTTAAACCGGTTTCGCTCCCTTGGCCCCCTTACAGTAACGGCGGCTGGGCTTGTGGATGGACTTAACCCTTGCGCTTTTGCCACCCTGATTTTCCTCATTTCTTACCTTACCATTACAGGGCGTGAGAGATTTCAGATTTTAGCGGTAGGTTCAGCCTTTACTCTGGGAGTTTACGGAGCCTATTTTGGCATAGGAGCTGGTATCCTCAAAGGTCTTCAGAGTTTCCCGTGGTTCCGGGAATTCTCCAGAGTTATCTACGGACTCACGGCTGTCCTGTGTCTGGGCCTGGCCTTTGGAAGCCTCAGGGATTATCTTAAAGCCAGGCGTGGGGCTTTTGAAGAAATGAGCCTGAAGATGCCTACCCATTTGCGCCGTATTGTCAACAAAATCATAAGGGAAAGCATGAAAGTTCGCTATCTTATCCCACTTTCCCTGGCTATAGGCTTTGTCATTGCTCTAATTGAATTCACCTGTACCGGACAGGTTTACCTGCCTACCTTGCTTTTTGTTACCAGTGTGCCTGAGATGAGGGCCAGGGCTTTAGCTTATCTTTTCCTTTACAACCTGGCCTTTATTTTGCCCATGGTTGTGGTTTTCACTTTAGCCTTTCTGGGAGCTTCATCAGAACAGCTTGGGATTTTCCTGAGCCGTCATACCGCTTCAGTAAAATTGATTACAGCTTTGATATTCTTGGCGCTCAGTGCCTGGCTCATATATGCCTTTTTAGCCTGAAGGAAGAGATGATAGGGATAAAAGAGAAAATCTTTGTGAGCACGGGCTTCCATGAAGGCAATGTTGGTTTTATAAGATTTGGTGAGGGGGTTATCCTTGTTGATCTTCCCCCTTCTCCCCCAGATGTGGAGAAATGGCTCCGGGAAATTGAAAGCCTCAATGTGGGGCCTTTCTTTTACCTTGTTGTCACCGATTGCCACCCTTTACGCCTGTTGGGACTATTATTGAAGCCTCCTGTTCCCAGGATAGCTCACCATAACTTCCAGGAGGAGCTGCTCGGTGCCAAGGCTTATTTCAAACTGATTTTCAAAGAATGTTACCAAAAGTATTACGACGGCGAACCTCCTGAGAACCTTGAGATTTTTTTGCCCACCCTGGCATTCAGAGGTGTTATGACCCTTCACAGAGGCAGAGATACCATTAAGTTGCTTGCGGTAAGCGGCCCAACTCCTGCTAACCTGGTGGTCTATTTGCCCCGCGAGAGGGTCCTCTTTGCCGGGGCTATGGTGGTAAGGGGAATGCATCCTGATTTAAGATTGGCTCATTCGGGAAAATGGATTGCAAACTTGAAACGCCTTAAGGCTCTCCCGGTGGAAACCGTTATTCCAGGATATGGGGACCCCTGCGGGCCTGAAGCTTTTGATGAGATGATAGAGTATTTGACCATCGTCAGAAATGCGGTCAAGGAGTTTTATCAGGCCGGGAAAGGGCGCCCGGACGTATCCAGGCTTGTGGGCAATCTGTTGCCCCTTTTCCCATATCCTCAGGATGAAGAGGTGCGCAGCCTCTTTAAAGCCGGCCTTTCCCATCTTTATGATGAGATTAAAGCTGAAGATCTGAAAACTTAGCGCCGAATCCGAGGCCTGTAAGAAGGGTGAGGAAAAGTGGAGTTCGTTTGTTCAGCCTGTGGGCGTTTCTACCCTTTGACCACTGAGCTCTGGCATTGTTCCTGCGGGGGATATTTTAATATTCATAACCCGAAGCCATTTGTTCCCCACAAAATCCTCCGGGAAGATTTTTCCCTGTGGCGATACCGGGAAATGCTTCCTGAAACCGGAGAAATCGTCTCCATGGGGGAGGGGTTAACGCCTCTGGTAAAGGTTAATTGGAAAGGCATGCCTGTTTATTTCAAGCTGGAATATCTTTCGCCCACCGGTTCTTTCAAGGATAGAGGAACCACAGTGCTGGTAAGTTTTCTCAGGGGCATGGAGATCAGAGAGGTGGTGGAGGATTCCTCGGGGAACGCTGGGGCTTCTTTGGCAGCTTATGCTGCCAGAGCCGGCATGAGAGCCCGCATTTTTGTCCCGGCCCATGCTTCCCCGGCTAAGAAAGCCCAAATCGCCATTTACGGCGCAGAGCTGATGGAGGTTAAAGGGCCAAGGGAAGAGGCAGCTAAAGCCGTCCGGGAAGAGGCTGAGAAAGGGTTTTATTACGCCAGCCACTATTACAACCCTCTGATTTTAGAGGGCATGAAAACAGTGGCCTATGAAATTTGGGAGCAACTTGGCAAAATTCCCGATGCTGTGGTGCTTCCGGTTGGACATGGGACATTGCTCCTGGGCCTCTATCAAGGATTTCGTGACCTTTTAGAGGCTGGCCTTGCAAGTTCCATGCCAGTTCTGTACGGAGTTCAGGCCAGGAACTGCTCTCCACTCTTTGAAGCTTTCCGCCTCGGGGTGGAAGAGGTTGCAGGATACAATCCCGTTCCCACCATAGCTGAGGGCATAAGTATAGCCAGGCCTCTCCGGGCTAAGGAAATACTTCGGGCGGTAAGGGAAACAGGAGGGGAAATACTGGCAGTGGAAGAGGATGAAATCCTGAAGGGCAGGGAAGAACTTGCCCGTAAAGGATTTTTTGTAGAGCCAACTTCAGCGGTAGCGGTGGCCGCACTGGATCACCTCCTCCACCTCCGGGGCAAAATCCTCGTAATTCCTCTTACGGGAAGTGGCCTTAAGAGTCCGGTTTAGGTTTTTCCGAAAGAGTTGAGCCGCTTCCGGGGTTTCCCTCAAACTCCGGAATAAGCGTTGAAGCCGCCATCTACCGGGATGACTGCGCCCGTCACGAAGGCGCTGGCTGGCGAGGCCAGCCATATGACTTCTGGTTGTCCGAAGCGACCCATGGGCGTGTGAGCCAGAATAGCCTGCCCGCGTGGTGTAAGGTAAACCCCATCCGCACTGACGGCGCTGCTCACACCCCCGAGACCATCCAGTGTCACGAACAAGCGCCGGTTCCCCATGGCGTAGTGGGTGGATGCATCCGGCTCTTTAATTTCCAGAAAGTCTTCACCTATCCGGATAAAAGGATAACGGCGTAAATGTCCAGGGTGAAAGAAAGTTCTTGCCCCTCCAGCTCTTTACCTTCCCCATCGGGCGTGAGCAGTCGCGCCCGTGCTTTCTCTCCAACCTTCACCCGCACCTCCTGGGGGACATCCGCGTAGTTAACCAGGTGGAGCGCCTTTGTCCCTTTCCGGAAGTTCTGCCAAACTTCCAGCAGGACTGGGTTTTTTGCCTCCACCCGCGGTCCTGATAGTGGCTCCAACATGCGCAGGAGAGCCTGTTGCCAGGGCTCTGGGGGCAACCTGAAATAGGGGGACTGGGTGAAGAAGCGGACCATGCCCATGCGGTCAAACCAGCGGCGGGCGAAGGGGCTTTCAAAGTAAGCCCGGTAAAGCCTGAGGATGGTCGCTTGCACCCGGTTGCGCAACCAGGGGCTTCGTGCCCAGAGGGCGGGCTCCGATGAGGGTCTGCCCACCCGACGGGGAAATCCTCCCGGCTGCGATTTTGCTCCGGGTCGGGCATCCAGAATGAGGTCCAATCCTGAGCAATCGTCGGTATCCTGAATCACGCGCCATGGGATACCGGCTGCGGTTAGCGTCTGGGCAGCCCCGAAGAAGATGGGAGCTACGGTGGGCCACTGCTGCCACAGTGTGTCGCCCGGATACAGTAGCCCAACAAAGGCGGCGGGTTCCCATTCCCGGTAAAGTTCTGCATGGCTCTCCAGCCAGCGGTGATAATGACCGATAGCCTCCCTCTGGGGAGCATATTCCGCAGCGGTCAGGAGCGTAAAGACCCCGCGCTCCACGTATTCTGTCCCCTTTATCACCGGGATCGCACCACAAGCAGCAGCCTCGGCCATCGCCTGCCGGAACCGTCGGGGTGGATAGACCCCATCAAAGCCGATCCCCCGGTCATAGGATATGGTGCTTACCGGCGTTCCCTTAGCCAGGGCCCGGGCGACGCGCAACGTCAGGGCATTGTTAACCAGAAGGCCCTCCTTCGCTTCCCAGCGAGGCAGGCCGTAGTCCTCCAGGGCTGGGAGGTCAATCCCCAGGATGAGGTAACTGGGGCGCATAACAGCGTCAAAGTCGTTGGCGCTAATGACTGTGTCTGGCTTGAGGGAGCGGGCATATTCAGCCAGTTTACCACCCCGGCTCGCCAGTGCAGGTAGGCCTGGACATCTTCCCGAAGGGGGTCTATATACGTCGGAATCTCCAGGCCGGTGGCCCGGCGGAAGGCCTCGCGGCAGCGGGGGCAGTAGCATCCAGCGGCCCCCAGCCAAACCCCTCCTAATAAGAAGGTTCCAGCGCCCATCCAGGGATTGTCAAAGAAAACACCATCGGCCCCCGCCTCCACCACCAGCCGAACCATTTCCCGGAGATGGGTCCGCCATTCTGGATGTAACCAGCAGGCCATGTAGCGGCCGGTGTAGTAGTAAAACGGGCGCCCCTGCGGGTCCTGGGCATACCAGTCCTTCTCGCGATACGACCCGCTGTAGACATAATTGGAGGTCTGGACATAGCCGAAGGTCCGGATACCGTGGCGATGGTAGATTTCCACAGCCCGGCGAAAGGCCTCCCAGTCTTCCTGCTCCTGTTCGGGGGGAAAGCCCCAGTTACACGCTGCTTCTTCAGCTACCCGGCGGGCTCCCAGGTCAGTATAGGCCTCCAGGTGGACTGCTTCATCCACTGGCGCTCCCATGAATTTGAGCCGGTTCATCCGGATGGTTCCTGGCCCAGCCCAGAGGTAAATTGGGCGGTGCAAGCCTATGCTCAACTGATGGCTCATTTTCTCACCCCTTCGTAGCCTTGGGAGATAACGCTGGAAAAAGACAGCCAATAGAACGGGGGCAGGCTGGCCAGCACCCCAGCAGCACTCATCAGGCCTTATGACGAACATGTCAATTGCCACGGTGACAGTGCGAAGGGTATCGCTGGAGGTAAAGACAAGGGGGATGAAAGTTACCTTCCGCAGGCCCCGTGGGTGATCGGGATCAAACCCCTTAGCCAGAGTGAGGCCCAGAGCGAAGATTTGCCCCGGCACCACCGTCACCAGAGGCGAGAGCCACTCCGGCACGCCTTTAGGTAAAGGCAGGGGAGTCTGAGCCAGGGCCAGGGCATCGTCCCTGTCTGAGATGATTACCAGCTCTGCTTCCCGGTCTTTCAGTTGCCTCAGAAGCTCCATCAGTTCCCTTGCAGCACAGCCCTCCGGCACAACGGCCAGAACGGGGAAACCGTGTTCTACGAGGGCTATCGGACCATGCCAAAAATCGGCTGAAGAGTTCTTTGAGCTTAAGAGCAATTTCAAAGGCCGTAGCGTAGTTGTAACCGCGGCTGATAACTACACAGGCCTCCATGTAGCGGTATCTTTCAGCTGCTCCGAGTATGATTGAAGCCGATTTCAAAACCTCAGCCACCACATCTGGCAGGATTTCAAGGGCTCTGAACCGCGCAGTGTCTTCGGCAAGGGCTGCGCTCAGCATTGCCAGAGCCAGGAGAGAGGCAGTATAGGTCTTGGTGGCAGCGATGCTTTGCTCCTCACCGGCGTGGAGTAAGACAATGTATTTAGCCGCCTTGGCCAGGGGCGAATGGGGTCCATTGGTTATGGCCACAGTTAGCGCACCCTGGCGTCTTCCTTCCTCCACTACAGCTAAAATGTCCGGTGACTGACCCGATTGGGATATAGCAAGGATTGCTGCCCCATCCAACTTTGGCGGGGAGGAGTAGCTAAAGCTACAGGCAATCCGTTGGCTGCACCAAAAAGGTACTGACCGTAGCGGGCAGCGTTATCCGAACTGCCGCGGGCAGCTATGACCATAAATCGGGGGGTACGTTCCTTGAAGGCGGCAGCCACCCGCTCAATGGCTGGTCGCTCCATCTTCAGCAACCGCTGCAGCACTTCCGGTTGCTCCATAATCTCCCGTTGCAGGTTGGAATCATGCTTCATCGCTTGCCCACAATTTACGCTAATCCCTTGCCGCTCTTTCTGCTGGCCCTAAGAACTTTCGTAGCGCCAATTTTAATTTGCGAACGAGCATGACCCCTTGACAAGAGCCCAGCTATTGTGTTACCATCGGGAAAGAAACTTGCGGGGGGCAGTAAATGTATCCTAAAAGCGAAATCCTTTTCCCGCACCGCAACGTTCATACCCTCAAAAATTTGAGGGGTCGCAAGTGGCAGAAGCTGGTGGAAAAAATTGCCACACTGCCCGAGACCCACGAAGAAAGCCTTGCTTTTTCCCTGCTTATAATCAGGCTATGTAATTGTCTCAACTGCAACCTGGGCAGCTACAAGGCCTCCTTGGGATGCGTAACCTGTGCCAAACGAGCGGTGGCTGGTTTCAAGGAAAACGACGAGGTTCTCCTTAAACTCTTTGAACAAGCTCGCCGGGAGGTTTCCGAATTCTTAGCGTCATTGCCCGAAGAAGAACTAATATGCGACTCAGAGTAGCTTTTGTTCTGGCTTTTTTACTTTTGGTTTCCCTGTTGGCCTTCAAATCAAACGCGCTTTTTTACCTGACTGGAGAAGAAAACACCTTTGTTCAAATAAGTGCCATGACTCAGCTTCTTTCCTCTCACCTCCGCCCACCCCTGCAGGTTGATTTCTATAGCCCCGTAGCTTATGCAGGGGTAAACCCCTTTGGAATAAACACCTTTTTAGAGCAAGAGGTGGAACCCGAGAAGCGGGAACAGACCGTAAAGCTCATTGCTGAGGCCGGTTTTCACTGGATACGTCAGGAATTTCCCTGGGAAGACATAGAGATCCACGGAAAAGGGGATTTTCAGGATCGGAGGCATACCCCCTACCGCTCAGCCTGGGAAAAATATGACCACATAGTATCCCTGGCTGAAAAGTACGGTCTGGAACTAATAGTTCGCCTTTCAAATCCTCCGGCCTGGTCCAGAGCCGACGGAGATAAACGTGGGACCTTTGCTCCCCCAGATAACTTTGAAGACTTTGGTGATTTCGTCTATACAGTGGTGAGCCGTTACCGGGGCCGAATCCGTTACTATCAAATTTGGAACGAGCCTAACATTTACCCAGAGTGGGGTGAGCAGCCTGTTAACCCGGAGGAATATACCCGCCTCCTTCAGATTGCTTATACCCGGGCCAAACAGGCAGACCCAAACGTTGTCATAATCTGTGGGGCTCTGGCCTCCACCATTGAACTCGGGCCCAGAGATCTGAACGACTTTATTTTCCTGCAGCGGATGTATGATGCCGGGGCCAGAGATTACTTTGACATAATGGCCATGCAAGGCTATGGATTGTGGTCGGGCCCATATGACCGCCGGATGAACCCGAGAGTTATCAACTACTCCCGTGTCCTTTTTATAAGGGACATAATGGTTAAAAATGGGGACGCCCACAAACCCATTTGGATTTCGGAGATGAACTGGAACGCCGTCCCCGAGGGCTTGCCAGCTCCTTACGGGAGGGTTACCCTTGAGCAACAAGCCCGTTATGCAGTCATGGCCTATCAGAGGGCTCAGGAGGAATGGCCATGGGTTGGGGTAGTAAACTTCTGGTTCTTCAAGCGGCCCTCTGATCAGTGGCTTAGGGAGAACAAACCTGAGTATTTCTTCCGGATGGCGGAGCCGGACTTTACCCTCTTGCCTGTTTACTATGCCCTCAAAGATTACATTTCCAGAGCCAGAATCATGTATCCAGGCTTCCACCAGGAAAATCACTGGACCGTGACCTACCGCGGAAAATGGGAAGAGGGAAGAGATGAGCGAGCCGCCCTGGGACTTTACATAAAATCAACAGACTATGGGGAAATTGAGTTCAGAGTTAAAGGCTCAGCTCTTTACCTTGTAGTAACAAAAGGGCCAGGTATGGGCTCGCTTGAGGTTGAAGTAGAGGGAAAGGTTACCAAATACAGCCTGAAGGCTGCGCAGGAAAAGTGGCAGGAGTTAATCCCGATTTTCCAGGAATTTTCTTACCGTGAGCACAGTGTGAGGGTAAAAGTTTATGCCAATCCTTCCCATCCAGTCATTATTGATGGTTTCCTCGTCAAGAAACCACCGTGGCTTCCATGAGAGGCGATTACTTTACATAAAAAACCAATCTGGCCGATTTTACAGTGGCTTCATTCCCGGGGTAAATAGTGCACCGGGATAGGTTAAGAACAGGGCACAAAAGGGAACAGTCCTTAGGGGGTAAGCTTCTTGAAAGTGGGGCAAAAAGGGGGTGCGCGATGTATTTAAGCTAAGGTACATTATCTTAAATTCACCAGAAAGCCTTGCAAGCCCTCGTGCCGCAATTTCTGCCCCTACTGATAGCCCCTCGTAATGGAGCCAAACTCTCATCCCATGGTAAATCCCCTGCAGCCCAGAGCCTTGAAAACTATTCTCTCCGGCTAAATGGAAACCCCCAGCCCATTCCGGGACAAGGCTTTTCACCCCGGTTCAGTTGTGTAATTTATGTAAAATAATCCCCTGCCCTGCTACTGGTTGGGGAGTACCTGGAACTCCCTAACTCTTAGATGCACATTCACTCTGACTTTCTTCTGGGAAAATGGCTAAATTTTGAGCGGAGGAAGCAAATTGTGGTATAATGCAGCAAAATTGCTGCCTACATGACTCAGGAGGCGCTAACCGATGAAAATTCTGCGCTGTTTCGCTGGAATTTTGGGGGTATTGTTTGTCCTGCTGGGGCTCTTGCTGGGATACTGGTATTTTCGCCCCAACCGTGCTCTGGTTGTGGATGCCCTGCAGATAGAGCAGTGGTCCACTATAAGCGACGGAGCTCATAACTCCAACACCGACCTCATTTATTGGCGAGGCGCGTTTTATCTAGTTCATGCCTCTTCCCCCTGGCATTTCGCTAGCGAGAAGTGCCGTCTGGTTATCTGGCGCTCGGAGGATGCCCGCAACTGGGAGCGCCTGGCGGAA
>CAZZMI010000001.1:64536-100756 GCA_964655275.1 uncultured Anaerolineae bacterium
AACGGTGCTATCTGTAAGCGAGGACGGACGCCAATGGACACCGTTCCAGGAGGTAGAACCGAAAGGCTGGCTTTTCTGGCGCCCCAAAACTTTCCTACTGGCACGAGCACGGCCGCTCTATCCTACTGAAGTCCACCGATGGCTACAAATGGGATATCGTCTCCACCATTTATGAGGGGGAGCGGAACGACGAAGTTGACATAGAGTTTCTTCCCGATAAGCGGTTGTTGGCGACTGCGCGCCTGGAGGGAAGTGGGAGCATCTTTGGAGATCCCCGGGCTGCTACGCTCATAGCTGTTGCGGAGCCGCCCTATACCCGGTGGACCTACAACCGCAGCCAGGTGACCAGACTGGATGGCCCGGCCTTGTTCTCATATAAAGGCCAAATCTATGCGGTGGGTCGCTACCAGCCCAAACCGTGGGGTCCGTTGACACAGCTGGGTAGCGTCTTCAGCCGTAAACGGACCGCTTTATTTCGGGTGGACGAGGACCGTTTGACCTGGCTTTCAGACCTTCCCAGCGCCGGGGATACATCCTATGCCGGGGTTGTCATTTTAGGGGATTTCCTCTACATCAGTTACTACACCAGCGATATCCGTCGGGATTTCCCATGGCTAATGGGAATGTTGCTGCCTTCTGATATTCGTATTGTCCGTATTCCTCTAAAAGCATTGGAACATTTTTCTCACCTCTTGCCTTGAAAGCAGCAGTTACCTGCTTTTGTCTGCGGGTCAGGGCGATGCTTCTGTTAACACCTTTCTCAAAAGGCCAGTATATTCCTTGAAAGAAAGCTTCTCCAAGGCCTCCTTGGGGGTCAGAAGGAAAGCGTCAACCCCTTCGTGGCTTTCCCACTCAGCGGTCGGTTCCACAACCCGGGCCACGAAAAATTCTACTTCGTATTCTTTTCCATTGTAAGAGTAGTTCACTTTTCCTGCCTTCCCCTTTAATTCTACCCTGAGGCCAAGCTCTTCAGCCACTTCGCGGATGGCTGCCTCTTCCGGTTTTTCTCCTTCTTCTATATGTCCTTTGGGGAAAAGCCAGTGACCATACTTGTTTTTCCTCAACACCACCTTCTGGTCCCAGAACACGATGGCTCCTGCTTCTCTTACATGCTCATCCATTTTCTTCTCCGGCTTGCAAATGTGGAAGTTCAGCGAGCCCTTCCTTTATCGCTTGCAGAATCTTCCCTTCCACGGCCCTTTTAGCTGCTTTTATGGCATTTTTTATAGCCACCGCATCGGAACGACCATGGGCCACTATTACAACACCGTCCACTCCCAGAAGCGGGCCCCCGCCATACTCCCGGTAATCAAGGCGCTTGGCCACAGCTTTAAAGGCAGATTTTGCCAGCACTCCTCCCAAGATGGCAAGAGGACGTTTCTTTATCTCTTCCTTAATTAT
Organism: uncultured Anaerolineae bacterium; assembly: GCA_964655275.1. Classification (GTDB taxonomy): domain Bacteria; phylum Chloroflexota; class Anaerolineae; order SpSt-600; family SpSt-600; genus SpSt-600. The sequence continues at coordinate 65,938 of CAZZMI010000001.1, forward strand.
CCCCATAAGAGCCATGGCTAACCCTTCTGAAAGCTTTACTACCACATTGCCTGTAAAACCATCGCTTACTACTACATCAGCCATGCCCGTTGGAATATCTTTGCCTTCCACATTTCCTATAAAATTAAGCCCGCTGGCTTTAAGTAGTTTGTGGGCTTCTTGTACCACAATGGTACCTTTGGTTTCTTCTTCCCCGTTTGAAAGAAGGCCTATGCGGGGATTTTTAATCCCCATAACTCTCTCTGCATATACATGGCCCATAAGAGCAAACTGAAGCAGGAAATCTGGCCGGCAATCAGTATTGGCTCCTACATCAATAAGAAAACAGAATCCTTTTGTAGTGGGATAGGGTGTAGCAAGAGCAGGGCGCCTTATTCCCTTTATCCTTCCCAGGTGAAAAATAGCAGCTGCCAGGACTCCTCCAGAGTTCCCAGCTGATACGAATGCTTCAGCTTCTCCTTTTTTGAGCATTTTCATACCCACCACCATGGATGATTCGGGTTTAGCTTTCACAGCAGCAGCCGGATGCTCGTGCATTTCTATTACTTGAGGGGCGTGAACTATGGAAAGAGGAAGATTGCTAGTATTATGTTTAGCGAGTTCAGCTCTTATAGCTTCTTCTTTGCCTACGAGGATTATTTCTACCCCAAATTCGCGGGCAGCCATTACAGCACCTTCTACTGCAACTGGGGGAGCATAATCTCCCCCCATGGCATCAACGATTATGCGCATGTTAACCTCCCCGGGTTAATTTTCTACAAAAACAAACACCAGGTCATTCACGTTAGTGTTAGTGGGCCCTGTTATCAATAGATCGCCGAGTGCTTTGAAGAAGGTATAAGAATCGTTATTTTGAAGGTACGCTAAAGGCGATAAACCTTTTTCCAGGGCCCTTTGGACGGTCGTGCCATCTACGATAGCTCCAGCGGCATCAGTTGGGCCATCGGTACCGTCAGTAGCCAAAGTTACTATAGTAACCTTTTTCCAGCTTTCAAGGGATATAGCTGCGGCCAGGGCCAGTTCCTGATTTCTCCCCCCTTTCCCGTGCCCTCTTACCGTAACTGTTGTTTCTCCTCCCAGGATAAGGCAAGCTGGTGGTGGGATGGGAATACCTCTGGTAGCTATCTCTTTGCCTAAAGCTGCTACAGCTTTTCCGATTTCTCTCGCTTCTCCTTCCAGAAATGTGGTTAACAGCATAGCATTGAAACCTTGTCTTTGTGCTTCTTTTAAAGCGGCCATTGCTGCTATATAGTTATCGGCTATAATCACGTTTTGGACTCGCTCAAATACACGATCACCGGGCTTGGGGGTTTCAGGGATTTCCCCTTTTATGCCCCTCTGGAGTCTCTCTATAATGGCCGGAGGCATCTCGGTCACAAGTCCGTATTTCTCTAAAACTTTCCATGCGTCGTGGAAAGTAGTTGGATCAGGTGCAGTGGGTCCGGAAGCAATGGTATCCAGAGGGCTTCCTACAACGTCGGAAAGGATCAAACTTATGATGGTAGCGGGATAGGCTGCTTGGGCCAGTTGGCCTCCCTTTATGGCGGAGATATGCTTGCGTAAAGCGTTCATTTCGTTTATGGTAGCACCACATTTCAGGAGGAGAGAGGTGGCGAGTTTTTTATCTTCCAAGGTAATGCCCTCTGCTGGCAATGGCATGAGAGCTGATCCTCCACCGGAAATGAGGGTAATAACCATGTCATTTTCTCCGAGCCCTGAGACCATTTCCATTATCTTTTTTGCCCCTTCTAACCCGGCCTCATTTGGAGTTGGGTGTCCTGCTTGATTTATGGTTATGCGAGAGGGGGAAGGTTCTAAAATATAGCCTTCTTTAACATTCACCCAGCCAGTTTCAATGTGCTTCCCCAGGATTTCTTCCACTGCGGTGGCCATAGGGGCCCCTGCTTTACCTCCTCCCACCACTATAATGCGGCGGAAGTTGGCAAGGTTATAGGTCTTGCCAGCAACTACAAGAAAATCGCCTTCTTTTTTCACTATTTTACGGATCGCTTCTGCTGGGTCAACAGCCTTAAGGGCTGCGTTTATGATAGACATTACCTTCTCTCTATCCATTTTGCTCCCTCCTCTTCTACCCACACCTTCAGCACTTGGCCCACGATTTCCAGACTTTTAGGGCTTACTTTGTCCGGTGTGTCCTCTGTAGTGTGCCAATAAGGATAATCAAAATCAATGAGCAAGGCGGAAGGTATGCCCTTGGAAGCAAAAGGTAAGTGGTCGTCAATAATGCTGTATTTAACCTGAGGTATAAAGTACTCTGCGAAGCCAAGGTTTCGGGCTGTGTTCCACAGGCTTTGGGTGAGAGCTTTGTCTGAGTTAGCCTCCTGATAAATTTGCAAATCAGCATCCCCGATCATATCTACGATTACTACTGCTGCCAGGTCCAGCTCAATCTGGGATGCAAATAAAGCTCCAATTGAGAATGGCCATCCATCAATATTCCCTCTATCTTCGGCATCAAAGAAAGCAAGCCAGAGGCGGAAATTGCGCGGTTCTTTCAGGCTCCGAGCCAATTCCAGCAGAACTGCAGTTCCACTGTTGCCATCATTAGCCCCGGGGACTGGTAATGACCGTGTTTCGGGTGGATTGCGGTCGGATATAGGGCGGGTATCGTAGTGCGTTCCCAGCAGTATACCGGGGCCTTCACCTTTGCAAGCCAGGATATTGTAGCCATGCAAACCTCTGTAGACGAAAGGATGAACTTGGCTTTCCCACCCCTGTTTTTGGAGCCAATCTATAATGTAATCTCTTACCCTTTCCTGTTCCTTACTTCCAACTGGATGGGGTCCAATATTACTGATGGTGAGCAGGTGATGCATGGCATTGTAACCAGAAAAGCCATGGCTGGAACAAGCAGCAAAGGCGAGCAAAAGGAGCGAGGCCAAATTTCGCATAGCCAGAAAAGCTGAGTGAAGACTTCCAAGAAAATTTTGGGTCCTAAAGGGCAATTGGCCAATTCGACTATGCGAAAGAAAGTCGCGCAAAGAAAAATTCATTCCACCTCTTATCTTACCTCTGGCAAGTGAGAAGTTATAAAAGTTTCCAGATCTCGCAAAGCCCGTTCGCTGTAAGCTTGATAGCGCAACTGTTTTCTACGGATTCTATGCTCCAGAGGCGGAAGAAGACCAAAGTTTGCTTTCATGGGCTGAAAATCTCTTAAACGGGGATCTGTTATATAACGGCAGAGAGCTCCTATCATCGTAGTTGGCGGGAAAACAAGTGGCTCCTCACCTCTGAGTAATTTAGCCATGTTTAATCCGGCTACAAGCCCGGTGGCTGTTGAGCCCACATAACCTTCACTACCAGTTATCTGACCTGCAAAGAACAAATCCGGCCTGCGCCGGAACTGCAAAGTCGGGAGAAGAAGTTTGGGAGAATTTATGAAAGTATTACGGTGCATCTGTCCATATCTTACAAATTCAGCCTTCTCCAGCCCCGGAATAAGTCTGAAAACTCTCTCTTGCTCACCCCATTTAAGGTTTGTCTGAAACCCCACAAGGTTATATAAAGTCCCCGCCGCATCATCCTGACGTAACTGAACTACCGCATAAGGCTGCTGCCCTGTTCTCGGGTCTATTAATCCTACCGGTCGCAGAGGGCCAAAGGCCAAAGCATCCCTGCCACGCTTCGCAATGACTTCTATCGGAAGGCAAGCTTCAAAGAATTTAGGGTCTTCTTTCTCAAAATCCCTCAACTCAATGGTCTCGGCTTGCAGAAGAGCATCAACAAAGCGATAATATTCCTCCCGGGTCATTGGACAATTTATGTAATCTTCCCCTCCCCTTCCGTAACGAGAGGCCCGGAAAGCTTTGCTCATATCTATGGATTCGTAAGTTACGATTGGAGCTATAGCGTCGTAAAAGTAAAGGTATTCCTCCCCAATTAACTCCTGGATGCGAGCTGCAAGGGTATCAGAGGTCAGTGGACCAGTGGCAATAATAACGGGACCATCAGGTATTTCCGTAACCTCTTCCCGTATAAGTTTAATGTTAGGATGTGATTCTATTCGCTCCGTAACCAGACGAGCGAAATCTTCCCGGGAAACGGCCAGACTGCCTCCTGCAGGCACTCTTGTCTCGTAAGCACAGGATAAAATTAGAGAGCCCAGACGACGCAACTCCTCTTTTAGAAGCCCCAAAGGCTTATCCAAAGGCTCTGCCCCAAGAGAATTACTACAAACTAACTCCGCCAAAAAGCCAGTGCGATGGGCCGGAGTTAATTTATAAGGCCGCATTTCGTAAAGGTCCACTTTGAAACCTCTATTGGCCAGCTGCCATGCGGCCTCGGAACCAGCAAGCCCCCCTCCAATAACAATTACATCACCCATCATTGCTCCTCTTTTTCAACAATCTTTATATGAAGCTCAGCCAATTGTCGTTCAGTGATGGGAGCGGGCGCAGAGAACAGAAGGTCCACAGCTGCTTGGGTTTTGGGAAAAGCTATAACTTCCCGAATGGAACTTTCGCCCCGCAAGAGCATGACTAACCGATCAATTCCTAAAGCTATACCACCATGCGGAGGTGCTCCAAATTCAAAAGCTTCCAAGAGATGGCCAAATTGAGCTTTTGCCTCATCCTCGGAAAGGCCGATGAGGCGAAAGATCTTTTCCTGAAGGGGACGATTGTGGATCCTTATGCTTCCTCCGCCGATTTCCCAGCCGTTGCACACAATATCATAAGCTTTGGCTCTCACTTCCCCCGGTGCTACATCCAGCAAAGGTATATCTTCGTCAAGAGGGGCTGTAAAAGGATGGTGTACAGGATCCCACCGGTTTTCTTCATCGTTCCAAGCAAAGAGAGGGAAATCCAGAATCCAGGCGAAAGCCAGCTCATTTTCATCAGCAAGACCAGTGGAGCGCCCTATAAATAGCCTCATTTTACCCATTATTTCAAAGATCTTTTCGGATTCATCGGCCACAAATACGATGCCATCACCCCGGGAGGCTTCAGCTATGGAAACGATGGTCTCAAGCTGACCGGGGACAAAGTAACGAGCTAAGGGAGTTTTTATCCCTTCCTCTGTCACAGCAACCCAGACAATGCCTTGAGCTCCAAACTCTTTAGCTTTGGCCCCTATTTCATCCCACTGTTTCCGGGAATAATAAGCACCGCCTGGCACCTTCAAACCTTTAACCTTTCCCCCTTTTTCCACAATTTGCCGGAAAATGCCAAAATCGCTCGCAGCAGCTATTTCGGTTATGTCAAGTATTGGGAGGCCAAAGCGCAGGTCGGGTTTATCGGAGCCGTAACGTTCCATTGCTTCTTTATAGGATAAGCGGGGGAAAGGTTCAAATTTAAGCCTCTTGTTAGTCAAGTTCTTTACCAGGGAAGTAAGAAGTTCTTCAATCACCTGCAGGACATCCTCGCGATCCACAAAAGACATTTCCAGATCCAGTTGAGTGAACTCAGGCTGCCGGTCGGCCCTGAGGTCCTCATCCCGAAAGCAGCGGGCAATCTGGAAGTATTTCTCAAAGCCTGCCACCATTAGAAGTTGCTTAAGCTGCTGTGGAGATTGAGGAAGAGCATAAAATTTTCCAGGGTGAACGCGACTGGGAACCACGTAGTCTCTGGCCCCTTCTGGAGTGCTGCGTATCAAGATAGGGGTTTCTATCTCTATAAAGCCCTTTGAATCCATGAAATCACGAATGAATTTTACCACCCGGTGCCGGAATATTATGTTTTCTTTCATTCTCTGCCGGCGCAGGTCCAAGTAGCGATATCTGAGGCGAAGAGCCTCATCAACTTCTTCCTCACGCTCAATGTAGAAAGGAGGTGTTTTGGAAGGGTTAAGAATTTTGGCTTCTTGTGCGACGACTTCTACTTCCCCGGTAGGGAGATTGGGGTTTTCCATTCCCGGTGGTCTTTCCCTCACCACTCCCTTTACCCATAAGACGTATTCGCTGCGGGCTTCGTCCGCAACGCGATAGGCTTCCAGAGATTCGGCAGGGTTGAATATAACCTGCACTATTCCTTCGCGATCTCTCAGGTCAATGAATATAACTCCCCCATGGTGGCGACGCCGGTGAACCCACCCCGCCAGCTTAACTTCTTTTCCTACATGCTCTTTACGGAGAAGTCCGCAGTAATGGTCTTTAAGCAACTTTAACCTCCTTGAGGGATTTTATATTGCCAGCCCCGACGCAGAACATAGCAATACGGAAAGTTTGGAGTATTTCCTCAGCTTTTTCCCGAACTGCCTCTACGGATAGAAGTGCAGGCTTAAGGAAAGGGGCTGCAATACCTATAAGGTCAGCCCCCATGGCTATAGCTTTGGCTGCATCTACGCCTGTCCTTATCCCTCCGCTGGCTATAAGTGGGAACTCAGGTAGAACCTGCCGAATGCTTTTCAAAGCCTCCGCAGTAGGAATGCCCCAATCAGAAAAGGCCAGGGCTACGTTTTTAAAGTTTTCAGGCTTAACCCGATACATTTCTATAAGGCTCCAGCAAGTCCCTCCGGCCCCTGCCACGTCAATGGCTGCTACTCCGGCTTCTACTAATTTTAAAGCTACCTGAGGACTTATACCCCACCCTACTTCTTTAACTATAACAGGGACTTCCAGGCCAGCACAAACCTTTTCAATTTTGCGCAGAAGCCCGGAAAAATTGGTGTTTCCCTCAGGCTGAAGGGCTTCCTGCAAGGGGTTAAGGTGCAAAACGAGCGCATCGGCCTCAATCATCTCTACGGCTTTACGACATTCGTCTATTCCATAGCCGTAATTCAGCTGAACCGCCCCCAAATTGGCCAGGAGGAGGATATCGGGGGCAATGTCCCGAACCTTGTAAGTGTAGGCCCAGCGAGGGTCCTCCAGCGCTGCTCTTTGCGAACCAACTCCCATGGCCCAGCCAAATTCCTGAGCTACAGCCGCCAGATTACGATTTATCCTGCCTGCCTCTTCTGTGCCTCCGGTCATGGGGGAAATCAGGAAGGGAGCCTTCAATTTTTTGCCCAGGAACCATGTTGTCGTATCAATATCTGATAGGCTGAGTTCCGGAAGAGCACAATGAGGGAGACGGTATTTCTCAAAACCTGTTGTTATGGTCTTGAATTCCACATCCTTTTCCAGGGCAATCCTAAGATGCTCGCTTTTCCTGCGGTTGGAAGCCATCAATAAGCACTCCTATCGCTGAAGATGCGCACAAGAGTTCTGAGGATTATCTTTATGTCAAGCCAAAGGGACCAGTTCTCAATGTACCAGAGGTCATATTTAGTCCTTTCAGCAATGGAGGTATCTCCACGAAGGCCGTGAATCTGGGCCCATCCCGTTATACCTGCTTTCTCTCTATGGCGTTCCATATATCTGGGTATACTGCGCCGGAATTGTTCCACATAGTATGGTTGCTCGGGCCTCGGCCCCACCAGGCTCATGTGTCCAAGGAGAACGTTTATGAACTGGGGGAGTTCGTCCAAGGAATAACGCCTGAGGATAGCCCCTAATCTGGTGCGCCTTGGGTCATTGGGCGTAGTCCAACCAGGACCGCCAGCATCGGCGTCATAACGCATGGATCGGAATTTGAGCATGGGGAAAGGTTTAGCATCAAGCCCCATCCTTTCCTGGACGTAGAAGACGGGTCCGGGTGAGTCAAGTTTTATAAGGATTGCTATAAGGAGCATGAGGGGGGAAAGGAGTATAAGTGCTATAGAAGCACCAACTATGTCCATTGCTCTTTTAAGGGCGAGCTCCCAGCCCTTCATAGTTCTATCCCTGACGGTTATAAGCGGGAGGCCATCCAGGTCCCCTATGCTAACTTCAGAAGCTATAATCTGGAACACATCGGGGAAAACTTTTATAGCGATGGAACTTCTATCGCACATCCCTATTATGGAAAGGAGCAGAGAATGTTCGGCTTCAGGAAGAGCTATAATGACTTCGTCCACTTCCTCTCGGGCAAGGATGGAAGGTATATCATTTATCTTGCCCAGAACCGGCACACCCATTACCTGATCGCTCACGTTATCGTCCACAAACCCCACAACTCTGTATCCAAGGCCCGGAGAACGCATTATCTTCTGCAATATTATACGCCCTACCTCCTCGGCTCCGACGATAAGGACTTTGGAAACCCCTATGCCCTTTGCGTAAAGGGAACGCTGCCATCTGTAATGGAATGTTCTGCCTATAAAGGTGAAGATTATGGTAAGAAGCCAGGCATAAACCATCATTAGCCTGGAGTAATCAAGCTCATTTTTGAAGAGGAGGGAGAAGAAGGCTATGGCTATAAGGGTGCCAATGGAGGAAGCAGCCGTTAACTTGGAGAATTCGTCTATGTGAGAGAAAGTTCGGCGGCGGTGGTATAGGCGAGCAAAGAAGAAGGTAATAATCAAAGTGACCACGTAAACTGCAGCCATCCCGAGGTAAGGGGTGAAGGAGTAAGGTAAGTTTTGGTGAGCAGTGAGGAGGCGAAGCCTGTAGGCCAGATAAAATGCCAGAGCTATAAGAGCAGCATCCAGGGCAGCCAAGCTAAGGCGAAACAAAAATCCCGGATTTTTCATAACAATTTGCTTAGCCCCCACCATAAGTAGATTCCCGCTTTTACCAGTTTATCCAGCCACCATGGGGTCTGAGAAGCATAATGTTTGTAGTAGAAAATTAGCATAGCCCTGAAGAACTCATCGCGAGCCCTGGAGTTCTTCTGACTTGAAACTTTCTTGTAGTGGAGAACGGTCACTTCTGGATAATAGTATACTTTCCATCCAGCTTCCTTTATCCTTAGAGCCCAGTCAAGGTCTTCACCATAGAGGAAGAAAGATTCATCAAGAAGCCCGACCTTAGCAATAGCTTCCCGGCGGACCATCATGAAAGCCCCCACCACTGAGTCCACTTCGGCAGTCTCATCAGGATCCAGGTAAGTGAGATTGTAACGGGCAAAGCGCGGGTGGCGTGGAAAAAGTTTGCTTAGGCCTATCATCCTGTAAAAGGCTACCTCAGGTGTGGGGAAAGAACGACGACAGGCCAGGTCCAGACTTCCATCCTGGCGAATTAGTTTCGGCCCGGCGATGCCAGCCTGAGGATGGGAATCCATAAACCTGACCATGCTTGCCAGAGCATTTGGAGGAAGAAGGGTGTCAGGGTTCAAAAGAAGGGCATAGCGAGGAGCATCCTTAAGAAAGCCATCAGGGTTAAAACCCAGGGCTTTAAGGCCAAGGTTGTTGGCATAAGCATATCCGCCGTTAAAGGGGCTGCGGATGAGAAGAACCTCCGGGAATTCTTTAGCAACCATCTCAGCACTGCCATCCATTGAGCCGTTGTCAACCACGCAAACTTTGAAAGAAACTCCGCGGTTTTGCAAGAGGGAAAGTAAGCAATCTCTCAAAAAGTCCCTGGTGTTGTAATTGACAATTACCACACCCACATCCACCATTGCCTTCCCCTTTATTGGTTTTATTTTAACACAAAAGCTTTGCCTCCGCAAAGGCTTCCTGGTATAATTTTTTGGGGGTAATAGGGGTATGGAGCTCAGAAGGATACGCAATTTTTGCATTATAGCCCACATAGACCACGGAAAATCAACGCTGGCAGACCGTTTCTTGGAAATAACGGGAACTGTTGACCCGCGCCAGATGCGGGAGCAGTTTCTGGATCAGATGGACATTGAGCGTGAAAAAGGGGTAACCATTAAGGCTTCAGCTGTCAGGATGCTTTACAAGGCTTCTGATGGGGAGATTTATGAACTTAATCTCATTGATACACCAGGCCATGTAGACTTTTCCTACGAGGTTAGCAGGGCTTTGGCCGCATGCGAGGGAGCTATACTGGTGGTAGATGCATCCCAGGGGATAGAGGCTCAGACCGTAGCTAACCTCTACATGGCTCTGGACCATGATTTGACCATAATTCCGGTTGTCAATAAAATTGACCTTCCTAATGCCAGGCCAGAAGAAGTGGCTCAGGAACTGGAGGAGCTTCTGGGAATACCTGCTGAAGAAGTGATAATGGTTTCGGCCAAGGAAGGGATAAACGTTAGAGAGGTGTTAGAGGCAGTGGTCAAGAAGATACCGCCACCTAAGGGTTACCTTCGCCAGCCTCTGAGGGCTCTCATCTTTGATTCCCACTACGATTCCTACAAAGGGGTTATAGCTTATGTGAGGGTGGTAGATGGAGAAATAACCCTTAATTCCCCCTTAATGCTCATGTCCTCTGGGGAAAAATTTGAGCCCATGGAAATAGGTTATTTCTCGCCCTGGATGACCCCAACTGAAAGGCTTGTGGCGGGGGAGGTAGGATACGTAGCCACAGGGCTTAAGAGCATTAAAGAATGCTCGGTAGGAGATACAATAACATGGGCCCGCAACCCTGCTGAGAAGCCCTTGCCGGGCTATCAAAAACCCAAACCCATGGTCTTTGCTGGATTTTATCCTGTTGAAGGGGAAAATTTCAGCCTCCTAAGGGAAGCTCTGGAAAAACTTCAGCTTAATGATGCTGCCCTATTCTTTGAGCCCGAGGAATCGGCTGCCCTGGGACCGGGTTTCAGGTGCGGGTTTTTGGGCTTGTTCCATATGGAAATAGTGCAGGAAAGGTTGGAAAGGGAATTCGGACTTGATCTTGTCGCTACTGCTCCCAACGTTGAATACGAAGTGGTAAAGCGCAATGGCGAAGTTATCCGGGTGGATAACCCCGCCCGCTTCCCCCCAGAATCGGAGATTGAAGAAATCCGTGAGCCCTGGATGAAGGTCCAGATTTTCACCCCTTCCGAGTATATAGGCCCGGTTATGGAATTAGTAACTAAGAGAAGAGGAAAATTCGTGAGGATGGATTATCTGGACCCCAGGCGAGTCATGCTCCTTTATGAAATGCCCCTGGCGGAAATGATCACGGATTTTTACGATCGCCTTAAATCTGTAAGCCGAGGTTATGCCTCATTGGACTACTCCTTCCTGGAATACCGGCCCGATAATTTGGTCAAGTTAAGCATTCTTGTACATGGGCAGCCCGTGGATGCTTTATCGGTCATAGTGCACAGAGATGATGCTTACAGACGAGGGAAAGTTCTGGTGGAGAAACTAAAGGAAGTAATACCACGCCAGCTCTTCCCTGTTGCCATTCAAGCTGCTATTGGCAAAAGAGTTGTGGCCAGAGCCGATATCCCAGCCCTAAAGAAGAATGTACTGGCCAAATGTTACGGTGGTGATGTAACCCGCAAGCGTAAACTTCTGGAACGCCAGAAAGAAGGGAAAAAGCGCCTCAAGCAGATAGGCCGGGTCCAGGTGCCTCAGGAAGCTTTCCTTGCACTCCTCAAGGTGGAGGAGGATTAGAAATTGTTGTATCCCTGGCCATTGCTGCTGGCTTTAGTAGCAAGCTTCTTCTTCTTTTTCAGTTTCCAGAGCCTCTTTTCAACTTTTCCCCTCTTCCTCAAAGGCCTGGGAGGTGGGGCAGTTTTCATAGGGGCAGCACAGGGCTCTTTCGCTTTAACGGCTATCCTTTTCCGCCCCTTAGCTGGATGGCTCTCCGATCGGGCTGGAAGGAAAGCCGGGTTAATTTTGGGCAGCGTTATCTTCACTCTAAGTATGCTCCTTTACTGCTTTGTTGAAGACCTTGAATCCCTGCTTCTTTTGCGGGCTTTCCACGGAACCGGCATAGCTTTTTTCACCACCTCCTTTATTGCTTTCATTTCTGACCTTGCCCCCTCTGAAAAGCGGGGAGAAATAATGGGGATCGGAGGAATATCAGCCCCCGTTTCCCTACTTCTTGCCCCCCTTCTGGGGGACTGGCTGGCTTCAGGAGGAAATTTCCAAAGGCTTTTCCTTGCCAGCTTCTGTTTCGGGGCTCTTTCCCTTGCTTTAACTTTGTTCTTACCGGAAACCTTCAGAAGCTCAGAGCAAATCAGAGAATCGGGTACATTATCAAACATTGGCAATTTAATCCTTTTGACGGGGGCCTTAGGAGTTTCCTACGGAGCTGTCATCTCGTTCCTTCCGATATTCACTGCCGAGAAGGGTCTGGGGCCTGCTGGCCTATTTTTCTCCCTCTTCTCCTTGATGCTCCTTCCGTCCCTTATTTTTGGGGGAAAGCTTTCCGATAAAGCAGGCCGCCATAAAGTAGCTATTCCTGCAGCCACGCTCATAACTTTAGCTATGGCATTGCTTCCACTGATCCGTTCTCGCCTCTATTTGGCCCTTTCGGCTCTGATTTACGGATTAGGATACGGAGCTCTACGCCCAACCATTGAGGCCTCCATAGCCGACAGGGTTCCACCCATCGCTCGAGGGAGAGCTTTAGGTTTCAATTATGCTGGCTTTGACTTAGGGATAGGCCTTGGCTCAGTAGCCCTGGGCTTTCTGGCTCAGAAATGGGGCTATAGCTCGGTTTACACTGCCTCGGCTGCAGTTATAATTTTAGCCACAGCCATCTTCACGTGGGAGGTTCTGAAGTGCTGAAGAAAATTTTGAAGTTCCTGGTTTTCCTTACAGCTTTGTTAGCTATGCTTGTGGTAGCTATATTGCCCGCTGTGGCGTTCTTGAGGATAATTTCTCCCCAAAATTCCCCGGAGAAAATTCAGGTCAGAGTTGATTCTCCGGCCAGGCTTTACTACGGCTTTTACCTGTGGCTTCACCGGGATGAACTCCACAAGCCCGCTTCCCCCGAAGGCTCTTCCATCACTTTTACCGTTTACCCTGGAGAATCGCCCTTTTCCGTAGGTGAAAGGCTTGAAGAAGCGGGAATTATCTCCAATGCCAGGCTTTTCTACGCTTATATACGTTACCACGACCTGGGCCATAAGCTGGAAGCCGGCGACTATACCCTCAGTCCCGGAATGACGATACCGGATATTGTCCAGGCATTGCAACACGGAAGGATTAAAGAGATAGTTTTGACCATACCTGAAGGGTGGAGGGTAGAAGAGTTGGCAGATTATCTGGAAAAAAAGGGGCTGATGTCCGCTAAAGAATTCCTGGCCTTAGCCCAGAGAGACCTCTGGGTTGCCGATTACGATTTCTTAAAAGAAGCCCCTGAAGGAGTCTCCCTGGAAGGCTACCTTTTCCCCGATACTTATAGGCTTCCGGTGCCGGCCTCGCCTGGGGATCTTATAACCAGAATGCTGGACAATTTCAGTGTCAAAGTGACCCCGGAGATGAGAGCAAGAGCACAGGAGCTGGGCTTCACAATGTATCAGGTTATAACTCTGGCTTCCATTGTAGAAAGAGAAGCGGTCATTCCCGAAGAAAAACCAATTATTGCCGGAGTTTACCTCAATCGCCTGCGCAAAGGGATGTACCTCCAGGCCGACCCAACTGTCCAGTACGCCAAAGGATACGATAAGGCCACAGGTCGCTGGTGGCCTTCAATAACGATTGAGGAGATGAGCTCAGTCCAATCTCCTTACAATACTTTCCTCAACCCTGGCCTGCCTCCGGGCCCTATATGCAGCCCGGGACTTGATTCCATAAAGGCGGTGCTTTACCCTGCTGAAACCGACTACCTCTTTTTCTTCTCCCGGGGCGATGGCTCCCACGTTTTCTCCAAAACATATGAAGAGCACCTTGAGAACCAGAAGCGCTATGGACGGTAGCAGAATGCGGCTTGTGGTCAGAAGCTTTATAGGGTTTGCTTTATGCCTCCTTTTCTTAGCATTAGGCCTTTTGAGCACCCGTGAGATTACCCTTATAGTGGACGGAAGGGTCCGAAAGGTCCGCATTTTGCCTGCTGAGCCTCAAGCTTTGTTGCAAGAGTTTGGCCTTGCTCCAAACCTCAACTACTCCTATACACCGGGCGAGCCGGCTACCCTGGTAGTAACCAGGCCCATACCCGTGGAAATTTATGCTGACGGGTATATTAAAAAAGTAGAAACTTCGGGCACGACGGTTAAGGAAATTTTAAGCCAGGCGAAAGTAACCCTCAAGGAAGAGGATGAGCTACTGGTGGATGGAGAAAAATCTTCCCCGGATGTACCTCTTAAAATTAAGTTAAAGGCGAGCCTGGACGGGCTTGGAATCATCACACCAATTAAAGTGCTCATCCGGCGAGCTGTCCCTGTCACCATTGTGGATGACGGAATACCTGTTACCATTTACACTACAGCTAAAACCGTAGGTGAGGCCCTTTATAAAGCAGGGATCATCCTCTATGCCGAGGATATAGTTTCCCCCGAACTGGATAGCCCCGTATCTTCAGGCCTTAAGGTTTATATAACCCGCTCTAAGGCTGCTGAAATATTTGTTGATAGCCGTTTAATTCGGACCAGGACCATTGCCCGCACTGTGGCCGAGCTTCTGGCCCAGGAAAAACTGGTGTTAGCCGGTCGCGATTACACTATCCCCCCGCTAAATAGCCCTATCTTTGATGGAATTAAAGTGAAAGTAATTCGGGTGCGGGAGGAAATATATATACAGGAAGAGCCCATCCCCTACGAAACCCGCTGGGAACCCGATAATTCTATGGAGCTTGACACCAGAATGGTTGTTCAGGAAGGGAAAGATGGGATATTCCGCAAACGTTACCGTATAATTTACGAAAATGGAGAGCAAAAAGAACAGAAGCTTGAGGATCAATGGGTAGCGAAGCCTCCTGTAACCAGAGTCATTGCCTATGGGACAAAAATAGTAATCCGTGAGCTGGAGACCCCAGAGGGCCCGATAAAGTACTGGCGACGCATAAGAATGTTGGCCACTTCCTACACTGCAGCTACCGCCGGAAAATCGAGGGACCATCCGCTATTTGGGATCACCCGCATGGGGTTGAGAGCCAGGAAGGGGATAGTAGCGGTGGACCCGAAAGTGGTGAACCTTGGGTCCTGGGTTTATGTACCGGGCTATGGCATAGGTCTTGCAGCTGATACAGGAGGGAAAATAAAGGGACGTCGCATTGATCTTTGCTACGATGAAGATAACCTGGTGCTGTGGTATAAATGGGTTGACGTTTACCTCCTGGCACCACCTCCCCCACCAGATAAAATTAACTGGATAATTCCCGATTGGCCTAAGGAACCCAGAAGGCGCTAAGCTATGGAAGTTCCGGATCCCAGGAAGATACTTAAAGAGAGGGGGATAAAGCCTCGCAAAAGGTTAGGGCAGCATTTTATGGTAAGTCCTAAAGGCCTGAAAGTCATCATTGAAGCCCTTGACTTACAACCTCAGGATGTGGTGGTGGAAATAGGAGCAGGCACAGGTTTCCTGACTATCCCTTTAGCACGCAGAGGGGCTAAAGTTATAGCAGTGGAGATTGATAGGCGCCTTACCGCTGTCCTGAGGGAACTCTGTGCCGATCTACCGAACGTAGTTATAGTGGAAGGCGATGTGCTGGAATTCCAGCCCGCTATGATTTTAGAGCAAGGGAAATGTGCTGGAATGCCCTACAAACTTGTAGGCAACCTGCCCTATTACATAACTTCGGCAATAGTGCGCCACTTCCTGGAAAACTCCCCAAGGCCTTCTCTGGCCGTGCTGACGGTCCAGAAAGAGGTAGCCCAGAGGATTTTGGCTTCGCCTGGGGAAATGAGCGTGCTTTCGGTTAGTGTAAGGGTTTACGCAAGGCCAGAATTTGTAACCTACTTGCCCCCTGGGGCTTTCTTTCCGCCCCCTGAAGTGGAATCGGCTGTTATAAAGCTGAAAACTTTGCCGGAGCCTTTAATCCCTGAGGAAGAAAGGGAAGGCTTTTTCCAGCTGGTAAAAGCTGGCTTTGGGGGTAAACGCAAAACCCTTCGCAATGCCTTGAAAAGGGGGCTTGGCCTTTCAGCAGAGGTTATAGGAAAACTTCTCAATGACGCCGGCATAGATCCCGAAAGGCGTGCTGAAACACTGAGCGTTGAGGAATGGCTTAAGCTCTGGGGAAAGCTTAAGCATGAAACAGCTGAAGCTCAACTTTGACACTTATATAGCTTCCCTGCTGGGTCTAACCTCTTTTGTCATCTATGTATTGACCTTATCACCCGATGTAGTTGGTGGAGATCCAGGTGAGGCGCAATTTGTCCCTCATATCCTGGGGTTAATGCATGCCCCTGGTTATCCACTTTATACCTTATTAGGCTGGGCCTGGAGCCATATTTTCTCCCTGGGCAATGTAGCCCTGCGGATGAACCTCTTTTCAGCTATATGGGCAGCTTTAACAGTTGCTCTTGTTTATTTATTGGCCCGTAACCTGAACAGCAGTAAAGCCGGAGCAATATTAGCCACCATTTCCCTCGCCTTCAGCCCTCTTTTCTGGGAATGGGCCACGATGGCAGGAGTACGCAGTATGACCACCTTCTCCTTTGCCCTGGTTCTCTACCTGGCTCTTCTATGCAAGCAGAGGCATGCCAGGGATGAGGATGTAAGGAAACATTTTTTAATCTTGTGCGCTGCTTATGGGTTAAGCTTAGCGCACCACCAAACCATTGTGCTCATAGCTCCAGCACTAATCCTTTTTCTATGGGATATCCTCATAGATATGAGGAAAAAGCCCAGCACCCTTTTGCTTGGCCTGGTAATATTGACAGCTTCCCTATTGCTCTATTTGTACCTTCCCATCCGAAGCCTTATGCATCCACCTTTTGACAGGGATAAACCCGCCTCTCTGGTACGCTTTGTAAACACTGTAATCTCCTGGAAAGTAGCCACCTCTTCTGCTTCTATAACAGGTTTTCTTTTACGTGAACGAATCAAATTGCTTTTAAGCCACATGATCTCATACTTTCGCTGGCCAGGATTTGCCTTAGGGGTTTTGGGATTAATTCACAAAACCAAGGAAAAGCCACGCGAAACGAGCCTCTTACTCGTAAGTTATATTGCTATCGCAGGTTTTACCCTCGTATATGCCCCAATGTGGGGCAAACGGTTAAATACTGTCTTCCTCCTGCCTGCACATCTGATTTTTGCTCTGTGGATAGGATTTGGGACGGATTTCCTGGTCAGATTAAACTTCAACCGGAAAAGAGCCATTTTGTGGGGAATCTTTATAGCTTTTATCGCTATCCCTGTAGGAGTAGCCAACCTGGAAAATTACTGGGCCCTAATGGAGGCAAGAAACAGACCTCTGGATGCTTACCGGCAACAATTGAGAGGGTGGAATTCTCGCCGTTTTGCCGAACTTACCTTTGGCCTTGTAGCACCCGGAAGCCTTATAATTGCCGATTGGGAACAGGCTACCGTTTTCTGGTATTTGCAGCTGATTGAAGGGAAGCGTCCTGATGTGCAAGTAATAAGCCTTGATAATGAGGGAGAGTTTGAAGAAGTCGTAAAAGAGGCTCAGCAAAAGGGACAACCAATCTACGCTGCACGCGCTTTTCCAGCTTTATATGGGCGAAGATACCTGTATAACCTGGGGCCTGTTATCCAATTGCGAGAAGAACCTTTGCTCCTTACCCCTCCAGAGGCCATACCGTTGGATCTGAGCTTTGAAGGGAAGCTTGTTCTCAAAGGATATCACTTCTGGAAAGATTACATGGTACGAGGGGAGGTACTCGCAATAACCCTTTACTGGCAAGCCCTAACTAAATTGGATGAGGCTTACTCTTTTTCATTGCGTCTCATCAGCCCTGACGGTAAGGAAATTGCCCAGCAAGATATAGCTGCTGCCGTTTTGGGCTGTTACCCCACATTCTTATGGTCACCGGGGGAAGTGGTAGGCGATTATCACGAACTGCCTCTTAAAAAGGATTGGCCTAGGGGTAAATATGAACTTGAAGTTATAGTATATCACTCGCCAGCTCCTGGTATTTGGCACAACCTGAAGGCAGGAGGGAAGGAAAGGGTTAAAGTAGCAACGTTTGATGTGAATTGAGCCTAACCCTTTTAGGAGGTCCTGAAGCATGCAGGGCGAAGAGATAATCCAGGAGTTTGTAAAACGCTGGGGGGAAAAACCAGAAATATTGGCTCAAGCTCCTGGCAGGGTAAACCTTATTGGAGAACATACTGATTATAATGGCGGTTTCGTCCTTCCAGTAGCAGTTAACCGCTACATCTGGGTGGCCGCATCCCACAACCGGCAAAGGGAGGCCATTTTCTATGCTGCCAACTTTGGAGAGGAAGCCTCCTTTTCATTGGACAACCTCGCTTTTGATCCCCTCAAACCCTGGAGCAATTACGTCCGTGGTGTAGCCTGGGCCCTTCGGGAGGAAGGATTTGATATAACGGGCATAAGGGCGGTAATTGGGGGAAACGTGCCAATAGGAGCGGGAATGAGCTCTTCAGCAGCAGTGGAAGTGTCTGTAGCTCTGGCTTTCCTCGCTCTGGCAGGGATAGAGCCCGATAGAAAAAAACTTGCGCTCCTCTGTCAGCGGGCTGAAAACGAATTTGTGGGAATGCGCTGTGGGATAATGGACCAGTGGACATCCCTTCTGGCCCAGGACGGGCATGCCATTTTCTTGGATTGCCTGACCTTAGATTACCGCCACATCCCTTTGCCGGAAAATGTATCAATAGTAGTAGCCGACAGCCGGGTACGCAGGGAACTGGCAAGCTCTGAATATAACTTGAGGAGAAAACAGTGCGAGGAAGCAGTGTCTATACTACAGACCCGATGGCCCCATGTGCACTTTCTCCGGGATGTAAAACCTGAGGAGATGCCAGGCTGGGAAGAACTGCTCCCTGAACCATTGCGAAACCGAGCGAAGCATGTGGTGGAAGAAAACGCCAGAGTTATAAAAGCTGTGGAAGCCCTGGAGAGAAAGGACCTGGTAAGCTTTGGGCAATTGATGAAACTTTCTCATCAGAGTTTGAAAGAGCTTTACCAGGTGAGCTCACCCGAACTGGACTTTCTTGTAGAGGTGGCTATAAATTGTGAAGGGGTATATGGTTCCAGGCTAACGGGGGCAGGCTTTGGTGGATGCACCGTCACCATAGCAGAAAAAAACTCGGTGCCAGCCTTGAAAGAAAAATTAATTTACGCCTACCAGGATCGCTTTGGCTTTGCCCCCGATATTTACGAACTTGAACCTACAAGCGGGGCTATGGTTAATTTCATCACTTCCAGAACCATCTCAGCGTAAACCTCAGCCGCAGCGAGGACATCATCTACCCGGATCCGTTCATCAGGTGAGTGAGCCCACTGCTCTTCCCCAGGGCCAAAGCCGATGGTGGGTATGCCGGCTTCTCCCATGGTGTAAGTTCCATCAGTGGAAAATCTCCAGCATCCGACGGGAGGTTTTATACCGAGGACTTTCTCCACAGCCCTTATGCCTGCCTGCACCAGTGGGTGATTCTGGGGTATAAGCCAGGCAGGATAATACTCCCTTACTTTCCATGTGTAACCGGTATAACTCCGGGCTTCGTATTCGTTCACTGCAATTTCAGCTTCAACCCCCTCTCTAAGGATAACGCTCCGGATCTCAGCCAGAGCTTTGGTCTCTGTCTCTCCCAAAGTAAGCCTTCGGTCCACATAGAAAGAACAAATGGGAGGGACTGCATTGCGGCTTGGGGATTCGCTCTTTATCCACGTTACGGTTGCTGAACCCTTCCCGAGTAAAGCATCGTTCAAAAACTGAGAGGATATAAGCTCTATCCCGAAGATAATCTTAGCCGCAGAATAAATAGCATTCTGACCCAGTTCAGGAGTTGAAGCGTGACAGGCCTTCCCCCTGGCCGTGACAATTATCCCCATGCGTCCCCTGTGCCCCTGGATTATCCGCAGTGAAGAAGGCTCGCCAATTATTGCATAATCAGGTTTTATACCTTCGTCTTCCAGGAAGATTTTGATAGCTGCTCCTTCGGAAGGCTCTTCCTGAACTACACCAACAAAGTAAACAGTACCAGGGATCCTAACCTCAGCCCTAAGCAAAGCCCCCAGCCCATAGACCATGGAAGCCAATCCTCCCTTCATATCTACGGCCCCCAGCCCATATAGGAACCCTTCTCTTATTTCCCCACCATACGGGTCATAGGTCCAGCGGGAAACATCCCCCACCTCTACAGTATCCATATGCCCATCCATGAGGAGGATTGGCTCTTTTCCTGAGCCAATTTTGCCTATTACATTTCCCACTTTATCTATTCTGACTTCAGAGAACCCGAGACGTTCCATCTCCTCGGCAAGTCTCTGGGCCAAAGCACCTTCTTCCCCAGAAGGGCTCGGAATCATTACCAGAGTCTGCAGGAACTTAATTAAATCTTTTTGATCTGCCGGCGAGAGCCAGGGCATTTTATCCCTCCTTCAGTAGGCTCCTTCACCCATAATAACCTTTGGGATTGTACGCAAGAGGATTTTGAAATCCAAGAATGGAGACCAATTTTCAATGTAATAAAGGTCCAGAAGGACCATCTCGTCAAAAGAAAGAAGGCTTCTTCCGCTTACCTGCCACAGCCCTGTCATACCCGGAGAGACAGCGAGGCGTTTCTTATGCCATTCTTTATATTGGGCCACTTCTGATGGCAAAGGCGGCCTCGGGCCTACAATGCTCATCTCACCTCTTAGAACGTTATAAAGCTGGGGAAGCTCATCCAGACTTAACCGCCTTATTATCCTGCCAACTCTTGTGCAACGGGGATCGTTTTTGATCTTGAAGATGGGGCCATCAACTTCGCTCAACTCCTTGAGACGCTCCTGCTCCTCCTCGGCTCCACCTTTCATGGAGCGGAATTTATACATCACAAATTCTTTCCCACCCTTACCCACTCTCACCTGCCTAAAGAGGATGGGGCCAGGGGAGTCCAGTTTTATAGCTATAGCTATGATGAGCATAAGGGGCAAGAAAATAATCAGAGCTAAAGAAGCTATTGTCAGATCCATGGCTCTTTTAATCATCCGTTCCCAGCGTCTGAAGGCCAGCGGTCTTATGCTTATGAGGGGCAAGCCACTTAAATCGTCCACCTCTATCTGGCTTAAGCTCATCTGGAAAATATCCGGCACAATTTTGGCTTTAACATTATAACGTTCGCACTGCTCCATAATGCCCAAGATCTTCCGGTGATACATCCAGGGGAGTGTGATAATGACCTCGTCCACATTTTCCTCTCTAACGATTTGGGGGATTTTATCCAATTCTCCGAGCCCTTTGAACCGACCAATATATCCATGCCCTTTCTCAGGGTTATCGTCCACGAACCCTACCACATGATAGCCAAGGTGAGGTTGGGCCAGGATATTGCGCATCACTTTACGACCTATGTCCCCAGCCCCCACTATGAGGACGCGGGTAACCCCTATACCTCTTTTCCGCAGCCATCTGAGCACAATATCCCTGACAAGCCGGATAAATCCCAGGAAAACGATGGTAAAAACGAAAGCATAGATGAGCAAAAGGCGGGAGTAAAAAAGAGGGCGGTAAAAGAAGAATATGGCTACCAGGATCAGGACACCAGTTGCTGTCCCGGTAAATATAGAGGTGAGCTCATCAGCGAAGGATTTTTTTCTCTCATAATCGTAAAGCTTCTGGACAAAGTACGTAAACATAAGGATGGCCGTGAGTATTAAGGAGAAAGGTAGGTAAAAACGAAACGGGACATAGTGAGCTTCCGCCACAGGCTTTATCCATTCAAGCTCATAGCGGGCCCAATAAGCCAGAGCAAAGGCAAAGTTTATGAAAACTGCGTCGGCCAAAGCTGTGAAGAAAGCCACTTTCTGGCGAAATTTTTTCATAACAGAAGCCTCCTTTCAGCTAAGGCTTCTCTGTAAATTTTGACGGTTTCGCGGGCCATTTGTTCCCAGGAAAACTTTTTAGCACGCTGAAGCCCCTTTTCCCGAAGCCTTTCTCGCTCCCGGGGATCGGACAGGAGCCTGGAAAGGGCTTCAGCTATAGCTTCGGTATCAGTGGGATCTACCAGAATGCCTCCGTCTCCGACAACCTCAGGGAGGCTGGCCGCTCTGGAAGCTACTACGGGAGTGCCACAGGCCATGGCCTCCAGAGGAGGCAAACCAAATCCCTCATACAGGGATGGGTAAACGAAGATTTCAGCTGCATTATACCAGTAAACCTTCTCCTCCTGAGGGATAAAGCCCGTTAAAACCACGTCTTCCCGAAGCCCAAAGTTTTCTATGGCAGCCATTACAGGCTCATACTTCCACCCCAGCCCTCCAGCCAACACCAGTTTTACCTGACCTTTCTTTATTTTCCGGAAGGCCTCCAGGAGGCGAACCAAATTCTTTCGCGGCTCAATAGTTCCAAGGAAGAAGACAAACCGCTCCGGCAGGCCTCTCCTTCGGCGGAAGTTTTCCACGTCTTGAAGGGGAAGTGGTTTAAGGGTTTCATCGCATCCGCAGTAGGTTACCCTTATTTTATTTTCCTCCACCCCCCAGATTTTTACCAGGTCCTTCTTTGTATTTTCTGAAATAGCTATAACCCGACTTGCTCTTTTAACGGAAAGGCGGGTGAAAATTAGAAGGTAAAGCCTGTTCCAAAGTCTGAAGCCTTCCGGAAAAAGGAGAAAACTCAGGTCATAAACCGTAACCAGGAAAGGACAGGGAGATACTAGAGGCCCTACAAAAGCAAGGCTGTGAAGGAGTTCAACCTTTTCCTTCCACAAAGCCCAGGGTTGAAAGGTTTGCTCCCAAAAGATTCTGACCACAGGGTTTACAGTTGGAAGCGAGGTAAAATGCAGCCTAATTCCCGGGAACTGGGCCTTTTTTTCCCCTAAAAAAGCGATATAACTTCCATCCCCATCCACTGCGGGGAG
Organism: uncultured Anaerolineae bacterium; assembly: GCA_964655275.1. GTDB lineage: Bacteria > Chloroflexota > Anaerolineae > SpSt-600 > SpSt-600 > SpSt-600. Next base: position 88,471 of record CAZZMI010000001.1, read on the forward strand.
GAAGCGTAACAAATTGTATATATACTGGTTAATCCCTGCCCCCCTGTAACTTTGCGACAGGGAGAGCAGGTGGGCATTAAGGCCTACAGTATATTGGCTCAAAAACTTTCCACCCTCAAAATGTTACGCTAAATTATACCACGGGAAGCAAGAAGCATAAAAATGTGAGGGATAGCCTCTTTGGTTTGCCTTTTTTTAATCTCCTTCGCTTTCGCTTGCCAGGAGGGCAGCTCCAAGAGCTCCAATTATCTGGGGTTCTTCCGGCACAATAAGCTTTACCCCGAGTTCTTCTTCAAGGGCTTTAACCACCCCTGCATTTTTGGCCACACCACCAGCGAAAGCTACCGGAGGAGTAACCCCTATTCTTCTGGCCATAGCTCCAACTCGGCGAGCGATGGCCTTGTGAATGCCCGCCGCTATGTCCTCCACCGGAAGTCCCCTGGCTATTAGAGAAACGACTTCAGACTCAGCAAAAACTGTGCATGTGCTGGAGATTTCGGCAGGATTACAAGAACGTAAGGATATTTCCCCCAGCTCTTCCACATTTACTTCCATGACTTTAGCCATTACTTCAAGGAATCTTCCTGTCCCCGCAGCACACTTATCGTTCATCACGAAATCCAGAACACGGCCGTTCTTGCCCACCAGGATTGCTTTGCTGTCTTGACCCCCAATGTCTATAACCATTCTGACTTCAGGATAAAGAAAGTTAATGCCTTTGGCATAACAGGAAATCTCCGTGACTTGCCTGGAAGCAAAGTCTACACTTATGCGGCCGTATCCTGTAGCCACTATGGGACCTATTTCCGAGCGCGATATACCGGCTTTCCTGAGAGCTTCTTCCAGAGCTCTTTCGGCAGCTTTGCGGCTATTGGCTCCAGTTTCTAAGATAGAGTAAGCCAGAATTTTGCCGTCTTTTAAGATCAGAGCTTCAGCTGAGGCAGAGCCTACATCTATACCAACTGGATATTTCATCGTTCTTTACCCTCCTTGATGGATTCCAGAAATGCTTCCAGGCGAACCCTGAGCTGCCCTTCTTGATAACCATTTTCATCAATGCAATCGCCTTCAAGCTCCAGTAAGGGAACTCCTTCTTCCCTCAATTTCCTGCGCAATATAGCCATAGCTCCCTGAGATTGACGACAGCCCCAGTGATTGAAGTGGACCACTCCATCAGCTTTGAAAGCTTCTACATCGGCCAGGACCTTAGCCGTGCGCCTTCCCACGGAACCCAGGGAAGGATGTGAAAGCATTTTCCGGGCAAGTGAAAGAAAGGGTTCATCCTCTCTCAAGGGTTCCCACCAGATGCTGCTATATTCTTCAAAGACTATTACCGCTTTCCTTTCATTTTCCAGCAATTCAAACAAATTTGTGGGGTAGAAAGGTTTTAGATGCATCCAGTACAGGCGAATTCCCTGCTCTTTTTGCTCCTGAGAACCTTCAATGTAATCTCGCAAGGCCCTGTAATATGCAACTCCGTAAGGTGAGCCGAATAGGTAAGCAATAAGACCAAGGTGCCCAATCATTTTGCTACCCTTTAAGGGGGCCGGGATGCGTTTACGCATTTCCATTGCTTCAAGAGCCAGGGAATGAGCTTCGTTGGACAACTTTATAGCTTCCCTGAGCCCCCTTATATGATACCTGCTCTTCTTTATCATGGCAAGGGATCTGGCTGCTTCTTCCAGCTGGCGAGCAAGGTAAAGGACAGAATCTTCATCGCACTCTGCTGGCATATCAATCAGAAAGAAAGGCAAGTTCTGGCGATATGCCTCCCAGGCCAGGAATACCCCAGCGGTCCAGCATGGATAATTAACAGCCACAAAAGCCCTGGCTTTGGGGAAAAAGCCAGCCCCAGCAAGCCCCATAGCAACCCGATGGAAGGAACAAAGATCCCTCGGAACCCCTGATTGATCGGCCAGGCGGAGAGCTTCAGAAGACAGTCCCAGGTTAGCAACCACTGCGGCCGCAATTTCTGGATAGAATGGGACAAAGCCAAGGCCCCAGATAAGCTCCGGGGGTACGAAAATGTTAGCCCATACAACCCATTTTGAAGAAGAATACAAAAGGCCTGCTAACCTCAAATTGAATTCCAGAGCTATCTTTTCATGCGGGGCTTTACCTCTCGCAAGAGAAGATAGCATAAATGCAACCCAGCGGATTGATAATATGGGGGCAAACCTCTTTAACCATCGGAAAGCGTCTTCGAGCTTAACTTGCATTTTATCATCTCCAGAAAGGCCTGGGCCCTGGTAATATTCTGTCCACTCATGGCTTCATCTTCCTCCTCCAGCAAAAGGCAGGGTATGCCATGCTTTTTCAGGTAAGAGGCTATGAAGGGATACTCTGCAAGAGGCGGGTCGCAGAATTTATAATAGCTGAAGATTACCCCCTGGACCCTTCGTTCCCTGATCAAATTCTCGTAGAATTGCAACCTGCCAGCAGGGTTCAAATCCCGCGCTGAAGGAGCTTTCCTGAGGTAAGCTTGGGCCAGATTCATAAGGTTTTCTTCCAGGTCTTTTCCCACCGGTATATCATCTACCGGGTATCTGTCTCCTATATCCGTGTCTTCAGCAACAATTGCAAAGCCCTCTTCTTCTATTAAGTCAATGAGAGCCCTCTTTACCGTTACCCCCCCAGCAAGCATAATGCCTGGCCGTGGATCGCGGAAGTTTTTACTCTGCGCACAGGTTTCTCTTATGAACTTGACAGCCTCCGGGAAGTAAAAGCTGAAGGCTTTGCTCCGCAACTCATGGTAAGAGAGGGAATCAAGCTTGCCAGCGATCCAGAGAGCCCTGGCTTCCTTCAAAGCTCTCCGCAGCTCATTTCCCTGCGCAATGGCTTCATTGAAGGCTTCAGGAGATAAGCTCTCACTAATGTTTTGGGCGAGGAATTTGAGCTGAGATGCGAACCTCCGCACCGCATCTTCGTCTTTCCTCGTAGGCACATCAAGGGCGATAACCCTTCCGGGCAGCAGTTCTTTTAGAACCTCAGAGAATCTGCGGTGGGATTCATCCTCAACAGGTACAACAATAATTTCCCAGAGGTTTTCTTGAATTATGGTGGCTGCAAGAAGCTTAAGGTATGTGCAGAAATTTCGCGGCAATAGACCCTCAGCCCTGGAGAGCGGGGCTCCCGAGGGGAGGATTAAAGAGGGCATATATCCCAGGGCTAAAGCTATTTCTAAAGGGAACGTAGCCGAAATAAACCCGAGCCTTGCTACCATTTTTGGGTCTTTTGGGCTCAATTATACGGCTCTTCTTCCGTCTTAGCAAGTTTTAATCCACACGCATGCAAGGGTTTCTTTCAATAGTTCTTGACAAAAATTCAACGAGGCATTAAAATATTTCAGCGTTTGCCAAAAATTTTTAAGGAGTCAGGAATATGGGCGTTCTTGTACGCCAGATCCATCGGATTGCGGGACTTAGCCGCAACGCCAAGCTTTTCCTCCTCACCGTTTCCATCAGCGCGCTGGGAAATGGCATTTTCATGCTGCTTATGAACCTGTTCATCCTGGCAAGGGGCAACGATGAAGCCTTCCTCGGCTTACTTATGTCTACCATGAGCCTGACAGCTTTGGCCTCAAGTATACCAATGGGAATACTGGTAGACCGGCTGGGCCGGAAACGTGCAATGATTATGGGAGCTTTCTTATCCATCCCGGGAACTTTAATCCTGGTCCTTTCCCCGGTAGACTGGCCCCTTATGGTTGCAGCCGGTTTATATGGAGCAGGCAATGCCATATTTATGGCAGCCGGCCCAGCCTTTATGGCTGAAAACGCCAGTTGGGAGGAACGCCCAACTCTTTTTAGTCTCCAGTCCAGCTTGTCTTTAATCATGAGTTTCCTCGGCAGCTTCATCGGTGGTTCCTTACCCACCCTCTTCAGTTATATGCTACGCGTCCACCCGGAGAGTGTTACGGCCTACCGGTCCACCCTTCTAACCGCTGAAGCAATTATGGCCTTTGCCCTTATTCCATTATTAATGATTGAGGAGAAACCGGTATGTAAAACTGCTGTGGCCTTCCCCCTGCGAAATTTCCCTTTCCGGCGGGATGTTATTGCATTGCTTATCCCCGAACTGATTATAGCCTTTGGAGCGGGATTGCTTATCCCGTATTTAAACATATTTTTTAAACAGCGCTTTCGCATTCCCGATAGCCTCCTGGGGCTGATTTTCGCTGTTTCCCAGTTGTTGACGGGAATTGCTGCCTTCCTGGCTCCTATCTTGGCTGAGCGATTGGGTAAAATTCGCACTGTCGCCTTTACTCAGCTGACGTCCCTGCCTTTCCTTCTGATGCTGGGATTTGTTCCCGTACTTCCCGTAGCTATAGGGGCTTTCTGGCTGCGGACCATGCTTATGAATATGGCTGGCCCTCTTTATACCGCTTTTGCTATGGAAAGAGTACGCGAAGAAGAGCGAGGAACCGTAGGAGCAATGATTGGCGTGGCGTACTCGGTGGGCCAGAGCATCGGACCCGGGATAAGCGGGTTTGTCCAGCGTAACTTTGGCTTTCCTCCGCTTTTTCTGGCCACAGGAACTACATATCTTGTGGCAGCGCTTCTAACCTTGGCATTGTTCGGACAGATTGAGTACCCGGCAGTTGATAGGGGTTTTAAAAATGTGCCGCCTCCATAAGGGCACGGCGGACAAGGACCTTCACCATATCCTTACGGTATTCAGCTGAACCACGTAATAGGCTGGAGCGAGGCTGCGCCTCCTCTTGAGCCAGGCGGGAAGCCTCTTCTATGCTTTCCAGTGAGATGGGGGCACCTTTTAAGAATTCTTCAGCCTTTCGCGCCCTGAAGGGAACCGGAGACACAGGCCCTATGGCAATGGCTGCTTTAACAAATTTCCCCTCATCCCAACCTACCACAACCCCGACGTTCAGGATAGGGAGAATTAAAGCACGGCGGCGGGCAAGCCTCTGAAACGATGAGCCTTCGTTTTCTTCCAACGGACGAAAACGTACCCCCCTGACCAGCTCAAAGCATGGGTTTATACAACATTCCCCCACATCTCTATGAAATTGGGTAATGGGTATCCAGCGGGTTCCACCTTTGCCAACTACTTCCACTTCCGCATCTAATGCCACAAGAGCAATGACGGAATCAGCCGCAGGCATAGCGTTAACTAAGTTGCCACCAATGGTTCCTACATTGCGGATCTGAAGGGAACCAATGCTCCGACAGGCCTTGGCTAATAGGCCAGCTTTATTTTGAATTAATGGTGATTCTGCCACTTCCTGGTGAGTGGTTGTAGCCCCAATCCATATATAGCCGTCCTCTTCCTTTATTCCTTTGATTTCAGGAATCCGGGTAATGTCCACGAGAACTCTCGCCCTCACCTCACCCCTTTTGAGCTGGAGGACAAGATCCGTCCCGCCAGCTATGATACGAGCATCTCCGCCGTAACGTTCCAGAAGTTCAAGAGCTTCTTCCACGCTTTTCGGGAAGAGATATTCTTCCACCATTTGCTACCTCCTTGTTCCAAGCTTGAGGTTAGGGACTACATCAAGGTCCCACCCACTCCTCAAGCCTTTTATCATATTAAAGTAACCGGCAGCAGCCACCATAGCCGCGTTATCAGTGCAAAGTTCCGGAGGAGGCCACCGGACCGGAACGGGAACCGCAGCCTTCATTCTCTCCCGGAGCAGGGAATTGGCTGCTACCCCACCTGCTAAGAGGACTTCTTTAACCTTGTAATCCAGAGCTGCCTGGCGGGTCTTTTCCACCAGGACATCTACTACCGCTTCCTGGAAAGAGGCGGCCAGATCAGCGACAGGCACACTGGAAGGCAATTTAACCCCTGGCTTAAGAGATATGCCCTCCCCATAACGCTGGATTTCCCTCAGCACAGCTGTCTTCAAGCCACTGAAACTGAAGTTATAGGTGCCTTTTAGCCAGGCTCTGGGAAAATTGAAGGCTTCGGGGTTACCATATTTAGCCTCCTGCTCTATAGCTGGCCCCCCAGGAAACCCAAGCCCCAGAAGTCTGGCAATTTTATCAAAAGCTTCCCCCGCTGCATCGTCCAGCGTATGGCCTAACTCCTCATACTCCCCGTGGTCTCTCATGACGAAAAGGGAAGTGTGACCTCCCGAAACTACTAAACAAAGAAGGGGGAAATCAGAAGGTGGCTCGCCCACAAGCCAGTTAGCATATATATGGGCCTCAATGTGGTTTATCCCGATGATGGGCAAGCCTCTGGCCCACGCTATAGCCTTGGCCACATTTACCCCTACAAGGAGGGAACCCGCCAGGCCTGGCCCATAAGTAACGGCCACACCATTTAAATCATCCCAGGTCACCTGAGCTTTTTCAATGGCTTCTTCAATTACCGGGATTATGGACAGGATATGCTGGCGTGAAGCTATTTCGGGAAAGACTCCACCATAGCGGCGGTGGATTTCTATTTGAGAAGCTACTACATTGGACAGGATAAAGCGGCCATCCCTCACCACTGCGGCCGAGGTTTCATCACAAGATGTTTCAATGCCCAGGATAAGCATATGACACCTTTCGCAACCCGATAAACTGAAGCGTTAAAATGATACATCAATTTCCGGTCAAAGGCAAGAGTACTTTTAGCTTATCCGGACAGGCTTGAGCGTTAGAGCGCTGAAAAACTCTGCATTCCCGGGCTGCCTGTTAATTTTTTGCTTCAATTTTAGGCTTGTGGTATAATATTTTAAAAAAGCGATGAACGGGAGGAGTAGGCGGGGGGAGGCGCCAGAGAGGGAGGGCCAGCGGCTGAAAACCCTCCTCGCTCAAAGCCCGCTGAAGGTCGCCCGGGAGCTGGGAAGATGAGGCTGAAAAGGCAGTAGTCTTCCCCGGGGAAGGCCCGTTATAGCCTTAGAGTGCCACCTCACCGGAAGGTGGAAGCAAGGTGGTACCACGGGAGGAAAGAACCCCTTCCGTCCTTGCGGCGGAAGGGGTTTTTTCGTAATCCAGCGCAGGGAGGATGAATATGCGCGATTTACCTAAAACTTACGAGCACAAACAAGTTGAGGAACGAATTTATAGGATGTGGGAAGAAGGAGGATTTTTCACCCCCAAAATTGACCCGGCCAAAAAGCCCTTTGTCATTTCCATGCCTCCTCCAAACGTGACTGGCGAATTGCACCTTGGCCACGCCATAACTGCCTCCATTGAAGATTGCATGATCCGATACCACCGCATGAAAGGTGACCCTACCCTCTGGGTTCCCGGAGAAGACCATGCCGGAATAGCCACTCAGAACGTGGTGGAGAGGGAACTGGCCAAAGAGGGGCTGACCCGCCACGACCTCGGCAGGGAAAAATTTGAGGAGAAAGTCTGGGAGTGGGTCCGGAAGTACCGCCAAATTATCGCTAATCAACACCGGCGCCTTGGAGCTTCCTGTGATTGGACCAGGGAACGCTTTACCCTGGATGAAGGTCTTAGCCGAGCTGTAAGGGAAGCCTTCGTCCGGCTTTATGAGAAAGGCCTAATCTACCGCGGAGAATACATAGTTAACTGGTGCCCCCGCTGTTCCACAACCCTGGCCGATTTAGAGGTAGAACATGAAGAGGAAGAAGGAACTCTATGGTATGTCAAATACCCTCTCGTGAACGAAAATTGGAAAGGTCCTCAGGGAGAATGGGGTAGTGGAAGCTGGAGCAGGGGCGCTAATGAATTCATCATCGTAGCTACAACGCGACCTGAAACTATCCTTGGCGATACTGCCATAGCCGTCCACCCTGAGGATGAGCGATACAGGCATCTGATTGGGCGAACAGCAATCCTTCCGGCTATAGGGCGCCCATTGCCCATAATAGCTGATGAAGCAGTGGACAGAGAATTTGGCACAGGAGCGGTCAAGGTAACTCCTGCCCATGACCCCACCGATTACGAGATAGGCCAGCGCCATGGCTTACCTGTTATAAACGTCATGAATGAAGATGCTACCATGAACCAGGAGGCAGGCCCTTATCAGGGGCTGGACCGCTTTGAATGCCGCCGCCGCATCCTTCAAGATCTGGAAAAAGAGGGGCTTCTCCTCGAGGCTAAGCCCCACCTCCACACCCCAGGCCGATGTTACCGCTGCCACACTCTTATAGAGCCCAGGGTGTCAATTCAGTGGTTCGTCCGTTCCAAACCCCTGGCTGAGAAAGCCATCGCTGTGGTCAAAGAAGGCCTTATACGCATAATTCCCCAAAGGTTTGAAAAAATTTACTTTGACTGGATGGAAAATATCAAAGACTGGTGCATAAGCCGGCAACTCTGGTGGGGCCATCGCATCCCGGTGTGGTATTGCGATAATTGTGGAGCAGAAATGGCCCTGAGAGAAGACCCACGGAATTGCCCCAGGTGCGGTAGTTCAAATATACGTCAAGATGAAGATGTCCTTGATACCTGGTTCAGCTCAGCGCTCTGGCCCTTTTCCACCCTGGGCTGGCCTGATGACACTGAAGACTTACGCTACTTTTACCCTACCACTGTAATGGAAACCGGTTACGATATCCTTTTCTTCTGGGTTGCCAGAATGATAATGATGGGCCTTGAATGCACAGGCAAGATCCCTTTCAGCATTGTCTACCTCCACGGTCTTGTGCGGGATGAGAAAGGGCGCAAAATGAGCAAATCCTTAGGGAATGTGATAGACCCGCTGGAAATCATGGATCAATATGGAACCGATGCCCTGCGCTTCACCCTCCTCACTGGTTCCACCCCGGGAAACGATATGAAACTTTCCCTGCAAAGGGTGGAAGGAAATCGCAATTTTGCTAACAAACTCTGGAACGCAGCTCGCCTTGTTCTGTCCAACCTCCCTGAAAACTGGAGCCCATCGGGCATCCCGATAAAGGAAAAGCTTGCCCTTCCCGACCGCTGGATACTATCAAGGCTCCAGAAGCTTGTGGGAGAGGTAACAGAACTTATGGAAACTTTCCAGCTTGGGGAAGGAGGCCGCAGACTTTACGAGTTTATATGGGGGGAATATTGCGATTGGTATCTGGAATTGATAAAACCCCGGCTTTATGGGACTGACCCTGAAGCAACGGAGACTGTGAGAGAAGTAGCGGTATTCGTTCTGGACACAGTGTTGCGTCTTCTTCACCCTTACATGCCCTTCATTACTGAAGAGCTCTGGAGCTATCTTCCCAACACACGCACACCCCTAATAATTGCCTCCTGGCCTAAGCCGGAGCCATCCTTTTTGGATGAGGAGGCGGAGAAAGATTTAGAACTGTTCATGGAGACAGTACGCACCATTAGAAACGCTCGGACTGAATATCGGGTTGAACCCGGAAAAAGAATCCAAGCTATAATCGCCGCCGGAGAGAAAGAGCCCGTCTTCAATTCTCTAAGGAAAGAACTGTCCTTCCTGGCCCATCTGGATGAGGAGAAGCTTATCATAGAAAGGGAAATCCCCACTAAACCTGCGGGGGCAATCGCTCTCACCGCTGGAATCGTGGAAATTTACCTACCATTGGCTGGGATGGTGGATCTGGAAGCTGAGAGAAAGCGACTTCTCAAGGAGAAAGCAGAAGTAGAAGAAGAGATCGCCCGTGCCGAAGCTCTCTTAGCTAACGAAGAATTCCTGAGGAAAGCTCCACAAGAAGTAGTGGAAAAGCATAGAACCAGACTTGAAGAGGCTAAAGCCCAGTTGGAGAAGATTGGCAAACTTTTGGAGGTCCTGGAGCATTAAATGCAAGGGTGATAAACTCGCCAACTTTTGTATCCCGCCTATAGGCCGAACTTATAACCACAGCGAACATTAAGTTCACCGGGATAGGCAAACCAAAGGTGAAAAATTGGGGTGGAGGAGGCAAAAGCCTCTTCCCGGGGGGCCGGATAGTGTCCCTCTGGGGCTTTTTCAAAAGGGGCGAACCGCGAGCATTTGCAATCCGCCTGCGAGTGGGACCCAGGACCACAGCAAATCCGATGCCCACGAGGGTGGGGAAGATAACAATAAAGGAGGAGAACATGAAAAAACCTTATCCTTTGGCCGAACTGCATCGCCACCTGGATGGAAACGTGCGCCTGGAAACAATACTGGATTTAGGCCGAAAACACAACCTACCCCTCCCGGCTCAAGATATAGAAGGCCTTCGCCCTTACGTCCAAGTATCAACTCCGCAACCGGGCTTGCTGGCTTTCTTCGCCAAATTTGAGTGGATGAAAAAAGTCCTGGTGGATTATGATGCCTGCCGCCGCGTGGCCTACGAAAATGTGGAAGACGCTTTCAAAGAGGGGATTAAATACATTGAACTCCGCTTCTCCCCACTCTTCATGGCCGAAGAACATGGTCTGGATCCCGTTGGAGTGGTTAGAGCTGTGTGTGAAGGTGTTGACCAGGGCATGAGGGATTTCCCCGTTGAAGTCAGGCTCATAGGAATACTTTCCCGTACCTATGGTCCGGAGCTGTGCTGGAAAGAGCTTGAAGCTATCCTAAAAGGCCGCGACGAGAACCTTGTGGGAGTGGACCTGGCCGGGGACGAAATTCACTTCCCTGGCACCCTTTTCGTTGAACATTTCCGGAAAGCCCGTGAAGCCGGCCTTCACATTACCATCCATGCTGGAGAAGTCACAGGTCCTGAAAGCATCCGCCAAGCTGTACTGGAGCTGGGAGCTGAAAGGGTAGGCCATGCTACATCAGCAGCGAAAGACCCTTCCGTTATGGATTTGCTGGCAGAAAGGGGAATAGGCATTGAGGTATGCTTGACCAGCAACCTCCAGACGGGAGTGATAAAATCCTACAAGGAACATCCGCTGCCACTTTTCTTAGAACGAGGCCTGCTGGTTACCCTCAACACCGATGATCCAGGAATAAGCGGCATCACCCTGGAACACGAATACAGGGTGGCGAGGGAAGAATTGGGCCTTAGCGAAGAACTCATAGAAAGACTACGGGAAAATGCCTGGAAGGTAGCCTTTAAATAGATGAGGTTTTTGCTTACACCTTCAACACTGCTCCCTGGGTAGCAGAACCAACATAGTGAGCATAGAGACGCAAGAATCCCGGAGGAATCTCTTTCTGAGGCGGTGACCAATTTTTCATTCGTTCCCGTAGCTCATGCTCGCTCAGGTGAACATTCAGAACACGATCTGGAATGCTTATTTCAATAATGTCACCATCCCGCAGGGCTGCCAGTGGTCCACCTGTAGCTGCCTCCGGGCAGACGTGCCCTATGCAAGGTCCTCGCAACGGAATCTGCCAGGCCCATTCCAACCAAAATAGCAGCTGGCAGGGAGAGCTCTCGCATCCCTGGTCCTCCGCGCGGCCCTTCATAGCGCACGACCAATACATCCCCTGGATGAACCCGCCCCTCAAGCAGACACTCTTGGACATCCTCTTCCCGATCAAATACCCGCGCTGGTCCTGTATGACGTATCATAGCCGGGGAAATCCCGCTAACTTTGACGACAGCCCCTTCTGGAGCCAGATTGCCCCGGAGCACTGCAATCCCACCTGTAGAGGCCAGAGGAGCATCCAGCGGTCGTATAATATTGGGGTCAGCAATCTCGGCACGGGCAGCTACCTCCGCCAATGTGCTTCCATAAGCAGTGGGGATATTCAGGTCCAGAAGTGGTGCCAATCGTTTCAGGAGGGCTGGAACTCCACCAGCACGCCCGAAGTCGGAGACAGTATAATAGCGTCTGGCGTCCCAGCTCGTCCCATTCTTCAAGCCTCAGTTCAGCACTGCATTAGTGGAACCGCCAATGGCCTGCACTACCCGTATAAGGTTCCTAAGCGCCGACGGTGTCACAATGTGGCGGAAAGTAACGTTACACTCCACACTCTCCACCACATGCCGTCCTGCGGCATAGGCCAGGTCCATCAGTCGCCGGAATGGTCGCATTGCCAGGCATGCTGAGCCCTGCCGCTTCCAAGATAATGCACATTGTGTTTGCAGTGCCCAAAGATCAAGCCTTGCGGCGGCCATAAGCATGCCTGGGACGATTTTGTCGCATGAAGCCAAACAAACCAGACCGTCTAACCTGTAGGCTCGTGCGGTCAGTTCCACCGAAGCGGCGATTACCTCACGGCTTGGCAGGACAGCATGCATCCCAGCACCCTGGCAAATGCCGTCACACAGGGCAATAGTATTGAACTCCAGCGGGATGCCTCCAGCAGCTTTTACCCCTTCCTTTACCGCTCGTACTACCTGACGGAGATGGATGTGCCCAGGAACCATCTCGTTCCAAGAGTTAGCAATGCCAATGAGAGGGCGGCTCTCAGGTTGCCGAACCCCGCAAGCAAAGTAAAGCCCTCGTGCATATGCTCCTGTCATTCTCTCTGCTCCAATTGAGCCCTTAATTGGGCATGG
>CAZZMI010000001.1:100856-102403 GCA_964655275.1 uncultured Anaerolineae bacterium
GAATCAAGCTGAAAAAGAGCCTAATTCCCAGCAGAGCTTGATCCGTCTGGGGAACCCCAGGAACATAGCCGAAAAGATCCAGAGCCCATCCACTGGCTGCCACTCCCAGAGCATTCGTCCACGTCGGGAAGCATGCTCCAGGGAAATACCCATTGAGCAGAAAAACCTACACCTGCTACAAATGCTGTATAAGGTAGGCCCTTCAGGCAGGAAAAAAGCGCTCATAACTGCAAGTGAAGCTAACAGAAGTCCCAGAGCATAAGCAGGCCCCTTATTAGTTCGCTCAGAAATAACTTTGATCGCCAATTACTTCTACTCGGTCGTCATCGGCGTAGTATATTGAATCCATCACAAGGTTCGGTCCATAACTCCATAGCGACGGGGAGCCTTGAAGGTGAACGATCAATCCAGGCCATAACCCGCTTAACTGGTCCCATGAGGTAATAGGCTACTGAGAAGAGATGATAACCGTGATCAAAGACAAGAGGACCACCACCACATCGCTTTTCGTCAAACCGCCAAGCCCAGGCGCTGAGGGGCACTTTCCAGGCGGTCTTGCTCTTACCGGTGCTTACATGGATGCGGATCATTTGCGGCTCACCAATTTCTCCCGCTTCTATCATCTTTTTTGCCTGCACGATCGGGGGATAAAAGACGAAGTTTTCGTACACCCGCAGTACAACACCTGCCTCCTGAGCAGCTTTTATCATCTGGTCAGCCTCGGCAACATTTAGTGCCATCGGTTTCTGCACTGAGACATGTTTCCCAGCATGGCAAGCAGCAATAGTCATTGGAGCATGGAGGTCATGGGGAACCAGAAGTTCTACCAGATCTATTTCTGGATCCTCTAAGACTTGCTGATAATCGGAGTAGACCCGCTCAATTCCCCAAGCACGGGCTTTCGCCTGAGCACGACGGCGGTTGATATCACATACAGCAACGATACGAGCATCTTCCTGGTCACGATAGCCTAAAAAATACGACCGCATCCTACAATGGCCACACGAATTGGGGGCATTGTTCCCTCCTAAACTTATCTATTTTTCTCGCTCATATCGGGCCCGTTGCTGTTTTAGGTATGTGGGCACTGGAACGTCCCACCATCCAACTGCTGGACTACCGGAAAGCGGGTATGCCCGCTCTACCATTACCTCTATTACAGCGGGTTGTCCGGAACTAAAGGCCCGCTCAAGGGCAGGACGTATTTCATGAGGAGCTGAGACTCGCTCAGCGTAACACCCAAAGCCCTGGGCAATTAACGTATGGAAATCCAGCCCGCGTTGTTGGCCACCACGTAGACAACGGGGATATCGTACTGCACTGCCGTTGCCAGCTCCTGAACAGTCATCAGGAAATCCCCATCGCCAACAAGGCCAACCACTTGCCGGCCAGGGGCCGCCAGTTTAGCCCCCAGCGCAGCAGGAACTGTCCACCCCATCGTACTGAACCCTCCGGCAGTCAGATTGGTCCTTGGTTCATAAACCATAGCTTCTCAGAAGCTGCAAGTCGCTGGACATATGCCAACCATTCTTCCCGAAGGCGTTGAA
>CAZZMI010000001.1:102503-166153 GCA_964655275.1 uncultured Anaerolineae bacterium
TCAGAAGCTGCAAGTCGCTGGACATATGCCAACCATTCTTCCCGAAGGCGTTGAATTTCGGCAAAGTAAGCGCTACGGCGGTAGTCCCGTGGAATACTATTTGCCTTTAGCCATTCCAGCAGAGCTGCCAGTGCAGCTTTTGCATCTGCCACGATGCCTACTTATGTGGATCAGACGAGCCGGAGGAATAGTATAAGATATCCCCCGCCGGTAAGAAGAGGTGGACTCATCAGCAAAACGCATGCCCACTGCTAGAATTACATCGGCCTGCGAAGTAAGAGCGTTACCACAAGTGGTGCCTTTGGAACCAGCGTGAAATCCAGAAAGAGGGTGGTCTTCCGGAAAGGCCCCTTTGCCCATCATAGTGGTAATAACTGGCGCACCCAGAAATTCTGCAACTGCGCGCAGTTCATCCCACGCCTGGCTGGCTATTACACCGCCTCCAGCAACCAGGACAGGTCGCTGGGCTTCTAACAATAACCGGCCCGCACGTTCAATCAGCGCTGGATCCGGTTGTACCCGACCTGGAAGTCCCCAAGCATCCAGCTCCTCCGGCGCAACCTCAGTGCTCTCGCACTGGACATCCATCGGCAAGTCAATAACAACAGGGCCAGGCCGCCCGCTGAGCATAATAGTAAAAGCCTGCTGGAGGATACGCGGTAATCGGTCAACCCGGTTAACTTGCCATATCCGCTTTGCGATAGGTTTAAACAGCATCCCGTTGAGTTCAATTTCCTGTAAGACTCCTCTTCCGGCCATATAGGTGTGGGCACTGCCAGTGAAGAATCCACATAGCAGGAAGCCACACCAACGACCGTTTGTATAATAATTTTTTGAGATGTTTGGGCCAGGTGCTCTGTTACCGCAAAACCTTTATGAGGGGAGAGAAAGGAATCAAATTGCTGGAAACTCTGGCGGATACTGGCCACGCTATGGGGGTGACAGAACTTTCCAAAGCATTGGGCTTGGATAAAAGCACAGTTTATCGGCTACTTTCCACTTTAAGAGCAAGAGGATATGTAGAGCAGGATTCGGAAACCCGGAAATACGCCATTGGCCCAAAGATGCTCGCAGTAAGCAGCCGGATTCTGGGCAATAATGATATCTACCTCCAGGCACGCCCAATCATGAAAAAACTACTGCAGGAAACCCGAGAAACTGTCCATCTTGCAATGCTAATGGAAAACCAGGTAGTGTACATAGCCCAGGAAATCAGCCCTGAAATAATAAGCGTCAATACTGAAATAGGTCAACGAGAACCAGTCCATTGCACTGCAGTTGGCAAAGCGCTGGTAGCTTTTTTGCCCGATGAGGAACTGGAGGCAATAATCCGGCGCCTGGACTTCCGGCGTTACACCCCCCGAACTATAATTGACCCTGACCAATTCCGGGAACATTGCCAACAAATCCGTGCCCAGGGGTACGCAGTGGATGATGAAGAACTTTACCCAGGTGTGAGATGCATCGCGGCACCCATCTTAAGGTATGACGGGGTGGTAGTAGCCTCTCTCGGAATCTCTGGCCCAACAACACGCTTGCAATCCAAAATTATCCCTCGCCTGGGACGTATCGTAATGAAGTATGCCCAAGAGATCTCTACCCGTCTGGGTTATCTTCTTTAGCTAATACCTCCAGTTTCTCAAAACCAGCGGGAGGAAAACTTTGCGTAGCCTTTCACCCGTTACCTGCAGGTTGCGCCACCCCGCCCAGTTATTGTTCTCGCAACTTTCCAGAACACATCCTTCAATATCGTTGCATCCCCACGAAGAATCACCAACATCTATGTAAGCGTAAAGGTCATACGAGCCAGGCTCACTCACAGCAAGCCCCGGCTTAACCTCAAAATAAGCTTTTTCCCTCTGATCAGGTCCAAGGCTTGAAATGGAGAACCATTTATAACAAAGTCCTTCTTCATTACCCGGACAAGCATATAATATCCCTTCCCAATCGCCTGAGCGAGAGGGAGGACTTGAAGGGTAGGGTCTGAGGTAAAGCACTAAAAGCACATTCCCTCCATAACCACCAGAAAGGCTCTGGTTGCCCTGATTCAGCACCGTCACCGTCACCCTCATAGTCCCGGTAATGGGAACAGCAGTTGGTGAAACCTCCAGTTTTTCAATGACCAGATCTGCCCCGCCGGTTATATCCCAATCGTTAGCTATGTTATTCCATGGGTCCCACTCGGGCTGAGAGGTATAAATTGTAACAGTAACTCCGAGGCTCTCGGGAAGTTGGGAGGCCACGTTTGCGTAGAAATTAACCGTACCGCCTTCCCCTCCGCGGATGGGGCCAACGGTGCGGGTGAAGTAATTGCCAGAGCCAGACCAGCCAGGGTTAGAACCAGGAGTTAGACCATTGCTTAAAGTTATGCCTAAAATTGCATTGCTTACTTCAAGACCGCAGATGTTGGTATAAGCTATGGTATAAGTAAGAGAATCTCTAGCGTTTACCGAACTTTTGCCATCGCTTACCGAAACGGCAAGGTCAGGGATAAAGGCGACAGGATGCTCCACCACGGCTCCTCGGGAACCGACGAAGGTCCCGTAGCTTTCCCGAGCCTCTATTCCATATAGTTCATTGGTAACGGTGTGAACCTGGCAACGGGCGATGGATGGGTTAACCTGCACAGTAAAACTCCTCTGACCTGAAACGCCCTGGCCAAGGGTTAAACTTGCCCAGGAAAGGAGCCTATCGTTAACGCTGGCTCCGCCGGGATTCACCAATATAAGGTTAGCGGGGAGAAGTTCTGTTATTATTACATTCCTGGCAATCCCTCCAGAGTTTGTGAAGTAAAGGGTATAAGTGATGAGATCACCGGGGAAAACGGATGAGCCTGGGGAAGGCACTGAACCCTTGCTCACCAGGAGGGCAGGGCATCCGGCTATGGAATGAGTTATCAACCCAGAGGAGGATAAGCCGAGGCCTTGCCCGGTGGCGTAAGCAGTGTTGGTAATTATTCCGGCAGTGCAGGTGATAATCTTAGCAGTAAAAGTTAAAGCTGCACTACTCCCGGGCCCTAAGTTCCCCACGCTCCAGCTCAATATTCCACTTTCATAGTTCGGAAGTGGGCTTCCGCCAACAAATTCAAGCTTCGCATCCAGCGGGTCTGTAACCACCACATTGGAAGCAGTTATTGCGCCTGTATTGGTTATAAGGATGGAATAAGTTATTAAATCGCCAGCCTGAACCGCACCTCCTGCCGCAGGTTGAGAGCTTTTGCTCAGGATAAGATAAGGAGTGAGAGCAGATATTGGATGAACCACCGGGTTGCTTTGGACGGTGGGTAAGCATTCAGCTGAGATGTAAGCATAATTGGTTATAGTTCCGGAAGCACCGCTTTTTATCTGCGCAGTAAAGGAAACAAGGCCTGACGCTCCCGGTGCTATGGTTCCCACAGTCCAGCTTACGATATCTCCAACCCTTGTCCCTCCCCAAATATAGTCAAGCTTTGAATCAAGGGGATCCGTTATTACCACGTTCATAGCTGGCGATGAACCAGTATTAGTGTAGCGAATAGTGTAAGTAATGACAGTGCCTGGCGGGATTGAAGAACCAGTGGGAGGATGGGCCTCTTTGCTTACAATAAGAATCGGGGGGCCAGCTACAACGTGCGTTACACTGTTGGAAAAGAAAACATCGGATTGCTCAGCTGTAGCGCGAGCCGCGTTGGCAATTTCATAGTTTTCTCCAAGCCCGCATTTGACCCTGGCTACAAGAGTTACAACCCCAGACGATCCCGGACCCAAGGGTCCCACTGACCAAGTAACGGTGCCGTTAGAGTAAGAACCACCTGGTGCGTTTACAAAGTCTAATGTTTCCGAATCTAAAGTATCTGTTAGGGCTATAGTGAAGGTGTAGTAGCCAGTATTTGTTACAACGATGGAGTAAGTTATAGTGTCATACCAGCGTACTTGAGAACCAGGGGGTGGCGATGAGGTTTTGAAAATGGAAAGGGTTGTACCCTTCACAGTGTGAGTAACTTCATTGCTGACCTGTGAAAGGACAGGTTCAGGCTCCCCGGAAACGAAGGCCTGGGAATAACCCATGTTAGTGATGATAGTGTTAGCCGAAAGGCCTGGAGTTATGCGAGCAGTGAAGCTTAGGACTCTGGTTTCACCAGGGTTTACACCGCTCAAAGTCCAGGAAATAACGCCGTTCTCCAGAACTCCTCCGCCAAGGGGAACAATATCATATAAGTAGGCAGTATTTATGGGATCAGTTATGTTTACAACGGAGAACGATGTGCGGTAAAAGTTGGAGAAGGTCAGAGTATAAGTGATGGGTTGGTTCCAATAGACGGTACGCCCAGGTTCAGGGTAAGCGCCCTTGGGGAAGGAGCGGATACCAGTAATCTGAAGGGTGTAAGTAACGGGGATGGGCTCGAAAGTGTAAACATTGCCTAAAGCATCGGTAATGGGTGGGTGAACTATCCAGGCAGTATTAGTAATGTATTGCGAAGTAATTCCTTCCTCAATCCTGATGCGGAAGCGCACATGACCAAGCATTCCGTAGCTTCCAATGCTGACTGTTTTAGTATAGAGATTACCACCTGCCCAGTTCCAACCCAACCCTGCAAATTCTGTACCTGAAGGGAGCTCCTCGGTTATAACCGCGTGGGGCAACTCAATCCCACCGGTGTTGGAAAAGCTCAAGATGTAATCTATGATGTCCCCCGGGGAAGCTATGCCAAGGTAAGAAGTCTTGGTTATGCTCAACTGAGGATCCGGCACTTCGTAGTAAAATTCAATCCAATCCAGGGAAGGAGTGACAGTGATTACTTGACCTCTGGTAAGTTCTAATTGATATTGCAGATCGAGCACACCGGAAAAATTCAAGCTTAAAAAGTTGGTTCCGGTATAGAAATTGGTCCAATCTGACCAATTGGTCCACCCACTTGTGGTCCTGTGGCGCTCCCTAAACCTTAACCCAGTATGTGAAGGGACGGAAGCTTTATATTGAACCTTAGTAACTGTCACAGGCCTTAGGGGATCAAACCGGAGCAAGTTAGAAGTGTAATAGCCCTTAGGGGCATAATATGGTTCGCCGGTCCCTGCTTCGTCAATATTTCCCCTGAAAACGGTGTTTTTCCTCTGGGGTGGTGATTCAGGGCCATCTCCACCTATAACATAAATATAATTCTGCCAAATTGCAGTGGCATGGAGAGAACGCTCTTGAGGCAATATAGGACCACCCACCCATGTTCCTATGTCGTATCCCCAATGGTATAAACGGGTATCAGGGCTATTTTCATCCACAAGGGCCAACTGGACTGTATTTGATACTTGTTGCCCAAGCCCAATTTCTCCACCAGTGAGGAAAATTTCACCCCTTGCCTCTACAGCCCCATGGCTGGAAAGAGGCTGAGGTAAACCGCCACCGGTAGATGTATACCACCCGATAATAGTTGGAGTTGGCGGTGTTGCCGAAGTGATTACGTCAGCAAAAAGAACCTCGCTCCTAGGAATGTAATTAGAGCCTTCCTGGCTCTCCCCACCAATAACGTAAATGGTTCTGCTTAATTCACCGGTGTAATAAATAGCGGCAAGGTTTCTCAAAGGTCTGGGAAGTTTCTCACTATCTTCACAAACCCATTCACCAAGAGAACCATCAGGATTTACTTTAGCCTTGCAAACCTCATCAGTTGGCTGAGCATTGCTTGCACTCGTACCCAGGTTTCCACCCATTATAAAGATGAAACCTTCCACCGCCAGGGCTGAATGATAGTATCGTCCATATTCTCCGTAAGGATCTAAAGAGGATGTTTCCATCCATCCGCTTATTTCTCCCGTAGTTCCGGTCACGATAGCCATGTAAACTTTGGGGGAAACGGTATTGTCATCTCTGATTCCGCCTATGTAATACAAAGTAGCCGTAATTTCAGAATGAGGATAAAGGACAAGGGCGCCGCTACTTAAGCCATCGCTTCCCTCCCCTTGGCAATTATCAGTACCTTGATCCGGAAGCCACGCGCTTTGAGGAAGGGTAACCCAGGGTTGAAGGGAGCCATCGGGGTTGATGGTAGTGCTATACACCTCGCGGCGGCGGCAGCCATTTTGATCATCGCCCCCTACTACAAAGATTTTGCCTTGCCAGGCTACCGCGCTTAAGCTGCTCAACGGTATAGGTAAGCTCTGGCTATCACTTACCCATTGCCCCCCATACCACAGGGGGAGAAGCCTCACTCCTCCTTCAGGGGTAAGGGCTGTAAAGCGAAAAGTGCCATCAGCAAAGTCCTCCACAGAATCCTCGCTTAATTTGAGGGCAAAAGAAAGAGAAGGGGTAGAAGGGAGTAAAACCAGCAAAGCTATCGCTAAAAACACTGCTTCCAAGAGGAAAAAGAAAAGCCCTTTCTTTTTGGCCATTCAGCCCCTCCACACGCTTTCACACTTAGTTGAAAGAGAAAGGGGATATCCCCACTTCCTAAGTTTTTCCGCAAGGGAAGTGAGGATATCCCAACTGCGCTTTAATGTGGGCACACTAAAGGCGTTGAGTTCTTAAGGTAGAGATTTATGTTTTTAACCTCATAAGCCGGGGAACTGGAGATTTCAATAGTGGGGAGTTCCTGCAGTGGGTTACCTCCAAGAGAATCCGTCAGAATGTCATAGCGCAGGCCATCCCTTTCAAGCCATGCAGCTATCTGGTAGACTCCAGGCTCAACCCCTATGAACTGGAAAGCTCCGGTAGCAGAAGCTGTAGTAGTCCGGTAAACCTGGCCATTCTTGTAGAGGACTACAGTAGCGCCTTCGCCCGGGAGAGGATACTCTTCTACGTAACAATTTTCGCTACCAATGTTCTGGACCCGCTCCGCAATACGGCGGTAAATTTCTTCCAGCTCTGTAGGACCAGGGGCTACGAAGAAGTGAGGCTTGGAAGGATCAGTATCGGGGGAAGCAATTGACCTTAAGAGGTCATACTGGAAGTTATCCCCTATGGCGATGGAGAAAACAATAGAGCCCACTCCTCCCATATTTGCTGGACCTTTGCTTCTGTTAGCCTGATTTATGGCATCATCAATAGCCGGCTGATTACACGGTGGGCTGGTCTCCCAGCTGGCACCCTTAAAGCCGGTCCACTGTCCGTTAAGGCGAATGTTGGCAATTCCATCAGAAGCCAGTATTATAACAGGAACGTTGGTTCCACGGTTAGGAGAGTTCAGGAGCACATCGTTAGCTTTGCTGAGAGCACCAGCTATAGGCGTCCCCCCGCTTGCCGAAAGGCCCTGAACTTTTTGCTTGACCAAATTGATGTTGGAGGTAAGGTCTGCCTCTACTTTACCTATAGCATAGTAGGTGTTCGTACCGCTACCGCAAAGAAGTTGATATCGTGATGTAGTGCCCTCTTGCGGGAACTTAACTAAAGCTACTCTATCGCCTTTATCGGGCTGTAGGTAATTGAGGAAGGTGAGAAGGACATTTTTGGCCGTATCAATTTTCCTCTGCCTGTTGGCTCCACTGCCCCAGTAATCGTTCATGCTGCCAGATACGTCAATAACCAGGACGACATCCACCGGGATATGCTGGGTAGTAGTTACAACCTGGGTAAATTCATTCAATCTCAAAGCCTGGATAGCTACAGTTCCCACAATATTCTTGTTGGCCTGAGGCGGAGGGGACCCTTCCCCAGCTTTCACCGCACAGACACCGTAAGATGTGCAACCAGCCAGGTCAGAAGGTTCTGCCCACTCTTCAAAGGTGCCCACTATAACCTTATCGTTTGAACCAAACTGACTGCAGTTATAGGTAGAAGGGTAACCAGTCTTACCTTTGCAGTAAGCCTTGATCTTAAATCTGGCGAACCCTACGATCTTGTATTGGGCGTTGGCTCCTTGTCCCTGGCTCTGGTCGTAAACTATGAGGGTGACAGAGGAAGGACGCGTGCCATTTATGCGTTTTTCCAGTTCTTCTCTAACTCCACTTCCCCATGTAACTCCGGTGGTTCCATTGACCCATTCTCCCACACTCCAACGGCCACTTCTTGTAGTATCAGCCATATTCTGGACCAGAGTCTGCTCATCGGGGTTCTGGTTCTTCCACCTTATCCACCCGAAGTTTCCGGGAGCTTGCGGGTTGCCGGTATCCCATATAATGTAATCGTATCCGAATACCGGGATTCCTCCAGTGCTATCAAAGACCGAATCATTAACGGCGATGGGGAACAAGTTAGAAGCAGAACAGGAGCCACAGACAATGGAAGCCTTAGCATTAGCGGAGGCCATTAAATTTTCAAAACCTATAATGCGGGCAAAGAAGGTGCCAAAGTTTTTATCAGCTTTAACCAGAACTCCATTGGCTGTCGAAGGAGGCGGGTTATTATTAGCGGGAATCTGACCTAATATATTGCCATCTTGATCTATATAGTATGCTTCTATCCTATCGTTCTGCCAGGAAAGGCCATTGCGTTCAATGTAATCTCGCACTGCCAACAGGACGCTCTGATTGGTGACGTTCTGCTGGGTTAATTTATGGGCTCCAGCAATAGCTGCTGCCTCGGCGGCGTTTCGAACAATACGCTGCTGGGCATAGTAGTACCCTATGTCTATAACAAGAGCAAAAAGAGCCAAGATACCTACTATTGCCCCTGCGATGATTAAAATGGATTGGCCTTTGTCCTTTCGCATAATTTTTTCACCTCCTCATTCAAAGAATGAACCTGCTGCCGCGCTTATCCATATTGGTTTTATTACTTGAATTTCCTTACCACTCAGAGGATCAGGCAAACTTAAGGATAAAAGGTTAAAGTGGTAGGAGACTTTAACTTCAAAATAGCCCCCTGGCATCCGCATTGCAGGCGGTGGGCTTATCTCTATTTTCATGGGATAAGGCTCAGTAGTGTTAAGGATGCCAGCTTGAGACTTTATGTAATCTTTTAAGGGCTTATCGGGCTGATCGGGATGTTGTTGGTTCCACTCCGCCAGGGTGAGGGCATTATCCATCATATAGCTTACCCCTGCCCTCGCCATATGGTCAAGGGTTATATAAGTATAAAAAACAAGGCTGAAAATAACGAGTCCTATCAGCAGAGCTGTAAATATAACTATAACCAGTGCAAATTCTACAAGAGACTGCCCTTTCATCCTTTCACTCACCCCTTATGGGCATCGTAACCTGTGCCGGTATCCTGTAGCGGTTAGGGAGGCCAAACCGTCCAAACCAGGGTAATTCCACTGTGCTGAAGAATGTGGATAGATAGTATTCTACTCTAACCCTTACGGGCTTCCCTGCCCCTACCCCTTGGTCCATTTCCGGAAGGTAAATGTATAAATTCCTGGTATCAAGACCGGCTCCCTGGGCCTCGTAATAAATCTTAGTGTAATATTGCTGATAATCAGGGTCGCCGGTCGGATCATAACCCGGCTGCTGGACACGCCGGAGCCAATCCGGATGGCTGGAAGCATAAAGACAACCTGCTCTGGCAGCACTCAGGACATTGAGATAAGCAAAGAAAACCAAGGCAAACTCAAAAAGAATTAACAAAACAATGAGTAAGAAAGCTGCCCCTGCTGTGAGCTCTAAAAGGCTTTGCCCCCGTTCTTTGCTCCTGCGCATATTAAACCGCCTTTGAGTTTATTTTACTACAAATTTTGTTAAAGCGCAATTTAAAAGCCCAGGCCCCGCCCTTGAAGGGTGGGGCCTGGTGTTTTTGAGGGATCTGGTGGGTTCTTTGCTCTCAGCTTAGATGGCGTTTATAATCTGGCTGAAAACGTTGCCAATGGCTGGGCCCAGGAGGACCAGGACGGCGATGACCACAATGGCCACCAGAACCAGGATGAGCGCATACTCCACCAGACCCTGCCCTTCCTCTCGCCGGAACAACATGGCCACTCACCTCCTTTCTTTGGATTTCCTAACTTCAGGATAACCCCGGAACCAGCTTCAGGCAATAGTACCTTAGTCCTAATTTAGACTGCTTGACCCTCGTTTTTTAATGCTTTCTATGGGGAAGGATCCTGCGGCTGGGGTGGCCAGGCCTGAATGCTTTTGATGAAGCTCGCCTGAGCTTAATGGCTCTTGAACTGGTCAGGAAAGGAGTTTTCCCCTCAACAGGCCTCCCCTCTTATGCTGGAATACCCAATATGCCGGCTCATGTATGGCTCTTCGCCCTACCATGTGTTCTAATAACCCTGCTATTGCCTCTTCCTTCAGCGGAGTTAGACTGGAGGGTTGGAACCTTGAAAGAAGCGGGGGAAAATAAGGGTAAAGACCCTCTGGAAAGTGGAATAGCCAGAACACCTGAGCTGATTTCCCAATGGTAAAAGAAAAGTTTAAAATAGCCGTAGGGATGTACTACTATCCTTCCCTGGAAAGAGTTCAAGGTTCAGAGGAGGGAATATGGCTGAAAGAAGAGTAGCCCTCATAGTAGCCGCCCTCGGCGCTTTCGTGCCCCCTTTCATGGGGTCTTCCTTCAACATTGCTCTGCCCCCCATTGGCAGAGAATTTTCGGCGGGGGCAGTGATCCTGGGCTGGCTGGCCACCATTTACCTTTTAGCTTCAGCTGTTTTCCTGGTTCCCTTCGGCAAGCTGGCCGATATCCACGGCAGGAAAAAAATCTTCTTAGCGGGTCTGGTAATCTATTCCCTTTCTTCCCTCCTGTGCGGGCTTACCACTTCCCTGGAAGCTTTCATAGCTTTTCGCATCCTGCAGGGTGCAGGAGCAGCCGCTCTTTTTGGAACCGGAGTGGCTATCCTTACCTCCGTTTTCCCGCCAAGAGAACGGGGTAGAGCTTTGGGAATTAATGTCTCTTCCACTTACATAGGCCTATCCCTGGGTCCTTTCCTTGGAGGCCTTATTACCCAATACCTCGGCTGGAGAAGCATCTTTTTTCTTAACGCTTTCTTAAGTTTAACAACTGCAGTATTGACCTGGACTAACCTTAAAGGCGAATGGAAGGGAGAGCCAGGGGAAAAATTTGACCTTACTGGCTCTCTCTTTTATGCAGTAGCTCTTTCAGGATTCATGTATGGATTTTCCCGCTTGCCTCAGGGAATAGGTTGGCTTTTTACCGTACTGGGAATAGCAGCCTTAGCAGCTTTCGTGTGCTGGGAGCTCAGGGAGCAAAGCCCTCTCCTGAACATAAGGCTGTTTCAGAAAAACCCGGCTTTTACCTTCTCCAATCTGGCGGCTTTAATAAATTACAGCGCTACCCATGCCATAAGTTTTATCTTGAGCCTCTATTTACAATATGCTAAGGGTTTTTTGCCAGGGAAGGCCGGCACCATCCT
The DNA here is from genome assembly GCA_964655275.1 of uncultured Anaerolineae bacterium. Taxonomy (GTDB): domain Bacteria; phylum Chloroflexota; class Anaerolineae; order SpSt-600; family SpSt-600; genus SpSt-600. The sequence continues at coordinate 113,722 of CAZZMI010000001.1, forward strand.
TGTGGCCCAGCCTCTAATGATGGCAATCCTATCCCCTCTGGCAGGCAGAGCTTCAGACCGAATTGAGCCAAGGGTTCTGGCTTCCAGCGGTATGGCGCTAATAGTTATAGGACTACTACTTTTATCCTTGCTGGGACAAAATTCACCCATTGAACCCTTGCTGGCAATCCTTGCTTTACTGGGAACAGGGTTTGCCTTATTCTCCTCTCCCAATACCAATGCTGTAATGAGTTCGGTGGAGAAGAGATTTTACGGAGTGGCCTCGGCTATTCTGGCCACTATGCGCCTCACAGGCCAGATGCTGAGCTTGGGAATCGCCACCATGGTCCTCGGCTTTTTCCTGGGGAACACACCTGTTAATCCCCAAACCCTCCCGGCTTTTCTCAGAGCTATGAAGATCCTCTTTTATCTTTTTGCCATGTTATGCTTCGGAGGGATTTTTGCTTCATTGGCCAGAGGGGACGTGCATGAAAGCTAAATTGTAAAAAGCAGGCTCAGAGGTGACAGGAGCAAAAGCACTCACTATTATCACAGTGCCAGGGTTCAATTTGGCCTCCAATGGGAAATCAACAGGCTTCCAGCGTCTAACCACCGGTGGCTTGCCGCTTTCAATTACCTGAATTATCCAGCCCTGCTTGACGATCCCATCGGTGTAAACAAAGCCATTGGGCACCCAACCGCCGTGACCCCTTTCAAAATCCTCGTAATAGCCGATTTCCGGAATAGCTATATCATCCAAGAAGAAGCCGGGGTTATTTACAGCATCATCTGTTATAAGCTCAAAGCGAAGGAGAATCTCTTTCCCTGCCCAAGGGGTAAGGTCTATCTCCTCCTCAACCCATCCCCCTGATTTCCCGGTATAACCGTAGCCCAAGTTGTTCCCTATGGGGTTATCTTCAGAGGAACGGATACCTCTGAGGATCTTCCAAGTATTGCCTCCATCGGAAGAAACTTCTACGTAAACGTAATCATAATCCTTTTCCAAATCATACCAGGTCCGGAAACGAAGAGTGGCTTTATTGGTGTTTTTGAGGTTAAAAGGGCGGGTTAGGGTTGAATCAACCTCATCTCCTCGTCCCGACCACCACATGAATTTGCCGCTGTAAGGAGATTGAGGGCCGAGAGTAACGGTCAAATTTCCGGAGAAACGCAAAAGGACTGGCTCTTCGGTCTGGATTTTAAAGTAATCGGCGGCATATTGGTGCACAGTTTCAGTCAGAGTAATAGGGATAAAAGTAATAGCTGCTGTTAACTGAGGCTTCGGGGGATCCAGCTCCCGATAGCCGTACTTGGAATCCAGGTCATCCAGATAATTGGCGATAACCCAATCGGCAAAAAGGTCTTCAAAGCTCAGGCCCTGAGAAGCCAATATTTCATTGAAAGAATGGGGGCCATTTAAGGGCGATCGTACCAGGTTCTGAAAGGCTTCCTTTCCGAAGCGCTCGTAGAAGTAAGCCATAAAAAGGAAGCTCGCTCCATAGTTCGGGTAAGCTTTACCAGGATCATCAGGCCATGAAGTAAGCTGGGTATCAGGTTGCGCCAGAAAAGCTCTGGCCGAGCCATTATACGAAAGCCCCGCTATAAATTCTGCCATCTGGGAAAAGCCTTCGTTGACCCAGGTATCCTCATTACGATCCACATACCATTGGAGCATGTGCTGGAATTCATGAGCCAGAACTGAAAGGTAATGTTCAGTCCCAGGCTTCAGAGAGCCAATGTTGAGATATAAAACGGGTTTCTCGTTAGAATATTGGTGGATCTGACGGGAATAAGCATCACTCCCGGAGAAATATCCCCCGACCCCAGGGGTAAGCCCGTTGAAAATGTGGATACAGGAATCATTCAGGGGTATGGGAAATTGTGGGCTAAAGATTTCCATAATACGCGGGTAAATCTCGGCCTCAAATCGTCTTATGGAATCCTTAAGGGCTTTCCGATCAATTTCTCTCCCTCTTTCCACCCAAGCGCAAAAGTTTGCGGTAAGGACGGATAACTCGGCAGTGGTTGTGAAATAACGGGTTGCAGGGTGATCTACAACCCAGAAAATTGCCTCTTCACCCGGATGGTGCAAAGCAGGAGTTGGGGTTGGGATAGGACCTGGAGGAATCTTCCCGAGCCTTACAGCTATCTCTGCCAGGTCGCGCACCGGAAACTCCTGGGGTATTGGGTCAGGGGCTGGAATTAATATTGGAGTAGGTGATGGAGTTGGTGTGAAACAAGGCGTTGGCACGTGGGGTGCAAAAGGCACCACGGTCGCAGGGGAAGGAACAACACATCCCAAAATGGGCAACAGAAGCACAACAGGAACCAGCAGGATAAAAACTTTTTTCAAAGGATTTCCCCTTCCACAAACTTGCTCCAAGCTCTTTCAAAAGCCGGGAGGAAGAAGCTTTTACTGTCGCCAGGGAAAGTCTGAGCAAGCTCCATGCCCAGGGAACGGAGCTGCCAAGCTGCTGAAGCCGAGAGGTGAGATGTTATTTCCTGAATCCTGGTGGCAAGGTAAGGGGCATAAGGTATGGAAGGGTAAGCGAATAGGATGTTTTTGAGCAAGCTTGCCAGATATAAAGCCCGGCCAATGGCGTTGCCCTCAATGAATTTCCATAAAGATTTTTCGCTTTCCTCCAGGTCAAGCTGCTCTAAGGCGAGGTTTGTGTGTTCGGGGATAAAGCCGCAGCGGACAAGGAGTTTAGCTACAGCCAAATTCTTGATGCCTGAAGCTACAAGGTAAAGGAACCTTTCCAAATGCTCTGTATCCCAACCTTTTTCCCGGCCACGGCGGACAGCTTCAGGAGACAAGCGATAACGGTAGTATTCCTGGGAACCATGGAGGATAGAATGAGCAGCCGCCACCAGGATAGAAGCTCTGGCAATGATAGGGGCGAGCCTTGCCAGGCTTTCAACACAGGCCACAATCCTTGGAGTCCCCCACCAGGCTTCATGGGTAACAGGATAATCCTCAGAAACCTTTATCCCCAGCTTCTTTTCCTCTTCCCTCATCATTTTCTCACGCCGGCTTATCGTATCCACCACCACAATCTCCAGAGAATTTGGGGTCCCGAAGGGGGACTTGCGGTATAACAGAGCGATGGTCTCTACAATCCGATTTATTTCCTCTTCAGGCACTTCACCCTGCACCGAAACGTTGAACTGCGCCATAATCCTCACCACCTTACCTGTTAGTGAACTGAACCAATTGCTCCAGCTTTTCCAATGCTCGGCCAGAGTCTATAGATTCCCTGGCCATTTCCAGGGCTTCTTCCAGGTCAGAAGCTTTGCCTCCTACCAGAATGCCGGCAGCAGCATTGAGGAGAACGATATCCCTGCGGGGACCCTTTTCCCCCTCAAGGATAGCTCTGGCTATAGTCGCATTCTCCTCAGGTTCTCCGCCCTGAAAATCCGAGAGCTTTGCCCTGGGCAATCCCAGCTCCACTGGATCCAGGGGAAAAGTAGTAACAGTGCCCCTTTCAAGGCGGCTTACTTTATTGACCCCGGTAGTAGAAAGTTCATCCAGGCCATCGGCTCCGTATACTACGAAAGCCGATTGACTTCCCAAAGCCTTGAGTGTATGGGCCACCAGTTCTGTAAGGCGGCCATCGTAAAGGCCTAAAACCTGCCTTTTAGCCCCGGCAGGATTTACCAGGGGACCAAGGAGGTCCAGAACAGTGCGCACCCCTATTTCCTTACGAGCTTGAAGGACATGGTAAAGGGCAGGGTGGAAAGAGGGAGCATATATGAAACCAACTCCGACTTCATCAATGCAACGGGCGATTTTTTCAGGGCTTAAATTAAGGTTTACCCCAAGGGCGCTGAGGAGCTCGGCACTCCCGCATTTGCTGGAAACAGCCTTTGCCCCATGTTTAGCCACGGCTAATCCTGCACCCGCTACCACAAAGGCAGCAGTAGTAGAGATATTGAAAGTACCCCAGGGATCTCCCCCTGTTCCGGATATATCCACCAGATCCTCGCGGGTGGTCTTTATGAAAACGGCCCTTTCTTTCATAGCCATAGCACACCCCAGAAGCTCCTGGGTAGTCAGTCCTTTTATTTGCAGGGCCAGCAGGAAACCTCCAGCTTGCCAGGGGGAAACTTTCTCATCCAGGATAAGGCTCATAGCTTCTTGAGCTTCCTGTGAAGAGAGGTCTTCCCCTTCCACGAGACGAGAGATGTACTTGCGCAGCAACTTTTCCCTCCTTATCCAAGGAAATCCATTTCATTATACCCTGGGATTCAACCTGGTGCAAAAGCCATGGGCTGAAAAAATCGCAGCCTTAAGTCCAGGCTTAAATGCTGCAGTAGCTTGCCTTTTTGTAAAGAACTGTGGTAAAATATTATAGCAATTGAGCCCCTGTAGCTCAACAGGACAGAGCAGCGGCCTTCTAAGCCGTTGGTTGCAGGTTCGAGTCCTGCCAGGGGCGTTATATTTTGTTTCTGAGGTTTTTAATGCGTGGAATTTATATTGCTATTGAAGGCCCCATAGGGGTGGGAAAAACCTCTCTGGCCAGGCTTTTACAGCCTTATTTTAATGCCCAGCTCCTCTTAGAAGCTTTTGAAGAAAACCCTTTTCTGGAAAGATTTTACCAAGACCGCGAACGTTATGCCTTTCAAACCCAGCTTTTCTTCCTACTAAGCCGCTACCATCAGCAGCAGGAAATCGTTCCCAAAGCTTTAGCTAAAGGTAACCTCATAAGCGATTACACTTTCGCCAAAGACAAACTCTTTGCTTCCCTTAACCTCAAAGGTGAGGAATTAAAACTTTACAATGAACTATATCGCATCCTGTCCCAGAAAATAATTGCCCCTGACCTCATCTGCCTCCTGCAGGCCAGCACCGATACCCTTATGGAAAGGATTGCCTTCAGGGACCGTCCTTACGAGAGGAACATGGATCGGGATTATATTCACCGCCTGAAGGTTGCCTACGATGAGCTCTTCTCCCACTACGATGAAACTCCGGTAGTCCGTATAGATACTGATGAATTGAATTTCCTCCGAAAAAAAGAGGATCTGGAGCTGGTGGTAGGGATGATAAAATCGGTCCTGGAGCATTCAGCAGGAGGGAGAAATTGAAAAGATTTGTAGCTATAGCCGGGAATATAGGGGTGGGGAAGTCTTCCCTTACCAAACTTTTAAGCGAGAAGCTTGGCTGGGAACCTTTTTACGAGGCCGCCGACGAAAACCCTTATCTATCCGAAGTTTACCAAGACATGGCGCGATGGTGCTTTCATTCGGAAGTCTTCTTCCTGGCCCGCAAGCTTTACTATTATCACCTGCTTCTCAAAAGCCCTCATTCTGTCATCCAGGATCGCACTATTTACGAAGATGCGGAAATTTTTGTGGAAAACTTCTACCGGGAAGGATTAATGAGCGAAAGGGACTACCGAACTTACCGGCAGCTCTACGAGGCTATAATTTCCATATTACCACCCCCTGATTTGGTTATCTACCTCCAAGCCTCAGTTCCAACCCTTGAGAAACGCATTGCCTTGCGTGGCAGGGATTACGAGAAGAAAATTCCAAGGGAATACCTGGAAAAGCTTAATGCCCTGTATGAAGAGTGGATAGAACGCTATACCCTCAGCCCTGTCTTAAAAGTTCCGGCTGACCGCCTTGACTTCGTGCATTCTGCGCAGCACCTTGACCTTATAGTGGAAAAAGTTATGGAAAAGCTTCAAGGAAAAGAGCTTGTAACCTTTGATATTTAGGAGGTATAGGGGTGAAAAGGGCGGAGTCCTTCTTGCGCGAATTTATGGAAACGGTCCTCCTGAGCCTGGTCCTTTTCTTCCTGGTGAGGACAGGAGTTGAGAATTACAAAGTCTATGGCTCCAGCATGGAGCCCAATTTCCACGAAGGCGAATACATAATAGTCAATCGCCTCGCATATTACTTACATCCGCCTCAGCGCGGGGATGTGGTGGTTTTCCGCTACCCCAAAGATTTCCGGCGAACCTTCATAAAAAGAGTTATAGCCCTCCCCGGTGAGACGGTTGAAATAAGGGGGGGAAAAGTCTTTATAAACGGTCAGCCCCTCAAAGAACCTTACCCTTTAGCAGAGGCAACTTACTCCTGGGGCCCCGCCACTGTAGGCCCGGAAGAGGTTTTCGTCCTGGGTGATAACCGAAACTTCTCTTCCGATTCCCACAACTGGGGAATGCTACCTATCCGTTACATAGTGGGCAAAGCCTGGTTTTGCTACTGGCCTCCCGACCGCTGGCGTATTATCCCTTCGTACAGAGAAAATGCTTTCTTGAGCCCAATACTAAGCCCGGAGGCGGGAAAATGAACCTTAAGCTTAGCCCTTCGGAACTCGCCCGTTATTTTGACCACACCTTACTTAAGCCCGAAGCCACTCGGGCACAGGTTGAGGCCCTTTGCCTGGAAGCTATACGTTACGGATTTTTTGCCGTTTGCATCAACCCTTGTTACATCCCCCTGGCTGCCTCCATACTCAGGGGCACAGGTGTAAAAATATGCAGTGTTGTAGGCTTCCCCCTTGGAGCTACTCTTCCGGAAGTAAAAGCTTTTGAAGCCGAAAGGGCGATAGCGATGGGGGCGGATGAGGTGGATATGGTGATGAACATTGGGGCATTGAAGAGTGGGGATTATGCTCTGGTGCGCGAGGATATAGCCCGCGTGGTAGCCGTAACCCGTGGAGCGGGTGCTCTGGTTAAAGTAATTCTGGAAACAGCACTCCTGACCCAGGATGAAAAAGTTATGGCATGCAAGTTAGCTATGGAGGCGGGTGCTGACTTTGTAAAAACTTCAACAGGCTTTGGGCCAGGAGGAGCAACAGTGGAAGACGTGCGTTTAATGCGGGAAACAGTGGGGGAAAAGATGGGAGTCAAAGCTGCGGGAGGTATTTCCTCCCTTGATCAGGCTTTGGCCATGATAGAAGCAGGGGCTAACCGTATAGGAGCAAGCCGAAGCGTAAAGATAATCCAGGAAGCATATGAACGGCTCCTTCAAACTTAGGATAACCTATTCCCAGACTGGCCCCCTCAAGTACCTATCCCACCTGGACCTCATAAGGCTTTGGGAGAGGTTATTGCGCAGAGCTGGGATCCCTTTAGCTTACTCCCATGGCTTTACCCCACATCCCAAAATAACGGTGGCCTCTCCTCTCCCGGTAGGATTTGAGGGATTAAACGAGGTGATGGAAATTGCCTTAACCTCTTCCATATTGCCAGAAGAGTTCCTGGCAAAAGTTCGCCCCCACCTCCCTCAAGGTCTGGACATAGTTCAAGTAGAAGTTGTCAGAGATAATAAAGTTTCCCTCCCTCAAAGGGTGGAAGCCTCGGAATACCTGGTAGTCATGCCCGATTGCGAAAAAGGAGAAGAATTGGTACAAGAGATTAGAAAATTGTTGAGCAGGAATTCTATCCCCTTCAGGCGCGAGAAAGGAGGGAAAGTTCGGGAATACGACCTTAAGCCTTTGATAAAGGGTTTGAAGCTTATGGAGAGCGATGAGCCGGGCTGTGTCCTCTGGATGCTCCTTGAGACAAGCCCATCGGCTACGGCGAGGCCAGAGGATGTGCTGAAAGTTCTCGGGCTTGAAGGGTTTGCAAAAATAAAACGCCTGAGAATTCACTTTAAGGAGGTAAACAATGGCTCTTAAACCTCTGGGTAAAATCGGGCTTGATGTAAACGAACCAACCCGGCATGATGGCACACCGGCTCTACAGATGGAAAAACCAGATATAGTGGCTCACACCCAGGCTTATTTCGTCCGCCTGAATTTTATCTTGAGGCCCTGGAAAGACCCAAACGATCCTGATTTTATTGCCACTTATGACCGGATAATTGATAAACTCCTGGAAAGAGGGATCGCGATATATGCCCTTGTAGGCTCCCAGGCCACCCCGATCCCTGACATGGGCGACATCCTCAGGGAACCAACTCCTTCTTCAGCAGCGGAAGAATGGGTGAACTTGTACGTAAAATGCTTCAAAACCATTGTGGAACACTTCTGCGACCGGGTATGGGTCTTTGAGAGTTTCAACGAACCTAATGACTGGCACGGTGGGAACAAAGCCTGGGTTCACCCCTACTGGATGGCCAGAATCCTTCAGGAAATTTACCTGGCTGTAAAGCCCCGCTTTGATGTAACCATAATCTCTGGCCCCCTCTTGGCTCATGACCTCCCAACTGGCCCCGATGACGGATCCCGCTACCTTGATGCCCTTTACAGGACCGGGATAGGGATGCAAAAGTGGGAAGAAATACGGAGAGACCTGGGCTCGTATCCCCTGGACGGTATAGGTTACCACTTATACGTGTGTGCTTCTCCCCAATCCACCCCCGATTGCGTCCGGGTTACTTTCAAGAAATACATTGATGCTATATGGAAGGTGGTGACCAGGTACGAAGGAGAAAACACTTCTAAGGGGATATACATTTCAGAATTCGGATGGCCATCGGATAATGGGGAAGAGTTCCAGGCTAAGATGATAAGAGCAGCCCTTGAATATGTGGCTGGCGACCCCAGAGTTAAAGCGGCAGTGCTTTTCTGCCTCCAGGATTTCGCCGATAAAAGCTACGGCCTTTATAAGTCCGAGGGCTTTGAAACAGCCCACCGAAAAGCCAAACCTTACTGGGTTTTCCGCTCCACGATTGCCCGGCTGCCGACGGAAATAGTTCCGGCGGGAGTTGGAAGGGATAAAGACGGTACCCTCTACTGGCCCATCGTAGAATGCTACCTGAGGCATGGAGGAGAAGAAGCGCTTGGTTTACCCTTTGATAACGGAGGCGGCATACCAGTTCACCGCTGGGGGGATGGGTGGGTTCAGGACTTCCGCACCCCTTCAGGAAGACGTGAGTCCATCATAATGCTGAAACGTGGGGAAAGGAAGGCTTACCTCCTTTACGGTCCCATCCGGGATGAATATATCTATCGCCAGGGAGGCCCTCTTGGCCCCCTCGGTTACCCTATAACCGATGTTTATCTGGACGAATGGGGGCTCCCAGCTTGCAAGTTTGAAGGAGGAGAAATAGTCTGCAGGCCCGTGGTGAAAATCCGTGGAGGAAAAGCATGAGGAGGAAAGTCTTGCCTCTATTACTTATTCTGGCTGCCTTTATTGGCCTGGGAGTTGCGGCATGGCAAATTTTTTCCCCTGAAGGAATCAGTCCTGAAAAGGGGGGTTTTTTCGGAACCATTGAAGCAGAAGAGGTGGCCATTTCATCCGAAACGGGAGGCAAAGTCAAGGTCATACATGTGAGCAAAGGGGATTGGGTTGAAGCCGGACAACTTCTGGTGGAACTGGATACGGAACTTTTGGACCTTCAGATAAGGCAGGCGGAAGCAGCTCTGAAAATGGCCCAGGCAAAACTTGCCCTCCTTAAAGCCGGCCCTCGGATTGAGGAAATCCGCAAGGCTGAAGCTGAACTCGCTCAGGCAGAAGCTGCCAGAGATACGGCACAGAAAGTTCTGGAAATAGCCAGGGCTATGCTGGCTAACCCTCAAGATTTGAATGCTCAAATTAATGCCTTAGAAGGCCAGGCGAAATTCATGGAGGAATCCCTCAAAGCCGCTTATCACCGCATTCAGGCTGCTGAAGCTGAGTACTCGTTGTTTAAGGAAATGGTTCCAGCCCTTGAAAAGGGGGTTGTGGTGGAAATTCCCATCCCCGGAGGCGGGGTTATTACCAGAACTATAGAGACACCACGCTATCAACTTGATGAAATGCTCTACCAGTGGAACCTTTCCTCTCAACGGCTTAGCCTTGCCTGGGAAGAATATAATGCCTTGAAGTCATCCTTTGACCAGACCCAAAAAACCCTGGAGCTTTTGAAAAAAATAAAGGAGAATCCTCTCCAGTTGAAAGAGCAAGTCCACAAGGCTGAAGCCAGCCTCAAGCTTGCCGAAGCGATGGTAGAATTGGCTAAGGCAAAACTTGAAGCCCTTAAAAGCAGGCCCAGGGCTGAAGACATTGAAGCGGCAGAAGCGGAGGTAGAAAGGGCAAAAGCTGCTCTGGAAGCTCTCAAGTCCAAGCGGGAAAAATTTCTCCTTTATGCCCCTATAAGCGGCTGGGTTACCACCCAGGCTTATGAGGAAGGAGAAATAGTGCCACCTAACGCAACAATTCTAAAAATTGCCAATCTCAAGGAGCTAACCCTTACTGTCTACGTTCCTGAACCAGACATAGGCCAGGTGCGCCTGGGACAAAAGGTCAGGGTTAAAGTGGATTCGTTCCCGGGCGAAACGTTTGAAGGGAAAATAGTTTACATTTCACCACGGGCTGAATTCACTCCGAAAAGCGTTCAAACCAGGGAGGAAAGGGTTAACCTGGTTTTCCGGGTGAAAGTTCGCATCTCTAATCCCGAGGGCAAGCTTAAGGCCGGAATGCCTGCCGAAGCTTACTTTTAATCCGGGAGGATTAAGTGCGTAAACTGTTAATTGCCACCAATAACAAAGGCAAGCTGGCTGAATACCTTGAGCTTTTAAAGGGATTGCCGTTTGAACTTACCTGGCCGGAGAAGGAAGGCCTTAAGCTTGAGGTAAAAGAGAGGGATAGCTCTTACTACGAAAATGCTTCGCATAAAGCAATAACGTGGGCCAAAGCTTCTGGCCTTATAACCATAGCCGATGATTCCGGCCTTGAAGTGGATGCCCTTGGTGGTGCTCCCGGTCCCTTATCGGCCCGTTATGGAGGATTGAAAACGGATCGCGAAAAATACGGGCTTTTGCTCCGTGAAATGACAAATATACCATGGGAAAAAAGAACAGCTCGTTTCCGCTGTGTAATCGCCCTCGCCTTCCCTGACGGTCAAGTTTATACTTTTGAGGGGGTAAAGGAAGGGTTGATAGCTCTGGAACCCAGAGGGGAACACGGGTTCGGGTACGATCCTGTCTTTTTCCTCCCTGAGATGGGGAAAACCATGGCACAGCTTACCCTTGAGGAGAAAAATAAGATAAGCCACAGAGCACAGGCTGCCAGGAAACTCCGGGAATTTCTCGCCACTATTGGCTCCCCTGAGCTGGATTAGTTCTACTCGGCCTTTACGCCGGGTATTATATATTGAATTTGCTTGAAGGGTTTAACCTGCTCTCCTACCTGATCCTTAATTATGTTGCCCGATACATGCATGAGGGTATCGCCATAAGCGGGGTCTTTTTCCATACTGGCCAGGCATGGGTAATGGTGATGGAGCAAACCTGCCTTTTCTTCAGCCTCATCAGCGGAAACGCCCACAAGGTTCCGGGCTACATATCTGGCACACCCGCAAACAGCATCCCTTATCACTTCAACGGATTCTATCGTTCTGGTTTTGGGGTCAATTTTAACGTGTAATTCAGGCCTTCCAAAATAGCGGGTGAACTCAGCTAAAAATGGGTCGCTATATTCAACTTTCTGGCGACGGCCTATCAGGTAATGGTCCGGGGCAAGGGAACATAGGGGTTTAGGGGTAACACAAGTTACCCCCATTTCTTTAAGCCACTCCCGAAGCTGACGGGCAAGCCCTGGAGGGAGCCAATTTTCGTTATCAACTGCTACCAGAACTGCCTTCGCTCCAGCCATCCGGACAATTTCCGGCAGCAGCTCAGCTACGCCGGGATGCTCAGCAAAGGAAAGTATAAGGTCAACGGCTGGGAGAGATGAAGGCAAAAATTCATCAGGATCATCTACAACAGGGGGCAAGAAAGCGGGCGCTTTCCAAACTTCAATATGCCAGTCTTTCGGGCCGTGCGCCCTTATATTATCAACGTGCCTCTGACCATATTCCCCGGATACGATGGCAAGGATCCGCATAGCCCCCTCACTCCGCAAATTCAACTATTACCTCCTTCACATCCCAGAGCGGCTCAATCTTTTCCACAATTTCTTCCCTTATAGCATTGGCAAACTGGTGATGGGAAGGCAGATCCACTACTACTCGCACAGTGCCGTCTTTGACTTCTATTTCTTTGACCAGGTTAGTGCGCACCAAGTCCAGCCCTGTAAGAGGATTCATTACCTTCTTGAGGCGCTTCCTAACAACTTCAACTGTGGTAGGTTCTTTTTCTTTAACCAGACCATGGCGCTCTTCGTAGTTCTGTATGGCAGCCCGCAACCCTTCTACCGCCAGGACTGAGCAATGGGCTTTGATAGGGGGCAACCCTCCGAGAGCTTCTGAAGCTTGCTTCCACGTAATCTTCTTAGCTTCCTCAATGGTTTTCCCCTTTGCCAGTTCAGTTATTATGGAGCCAGTGGCGATGTTGGAGGCGCATCCGTAAGATTCAAACTTGATGTCGGTAATCACTTTGGTTTCGGGGTCTACTTTTATGTAAACAGCCACCATATCGCCGCAGGCTGGGCTCCCTTCAATGGCTTTACCGTCGGCATCCTCTATCCGGCCCACATTCCTGGGATTTCGGAAATGTTCCAAAACTTTCTCACTATATGGGAATCTCATATCCCCCTCCTTTCCGGCTTTTAGTTTAAGGCAAATTCCATAGCTATACAGTGACAAAAGTCTCCTTGAAAATGCAAAGGGGCATCCCTTTGGGGATGCCCCTGCCTGGAAATCAAGCCTTCCGGCCTATTTTAGCATCGGTATCTTGAGGTTATACTTCTTAGCTACTTCAATAGCCTCCTCATAACCCGCATCCACGTGGCGTATCACACCCATCCAGGGGTCAGCGGTGAGGACTCGCTCCAAACGCCGGGCTGCTTCGGGTGTGCCATCGGCTACGATTACCTGACCAGCATGGACCGAATAGCCAACACCAACCCCACCGCCGGAGTGAATAGCTACCCAGGTAGCACCACAGACAGCGTTGAGGAGAGCGTTGAGAAGAGGCCAGTCGGCAATGGCATCAGAGCCGTCCTTCATCCCTTCCGTCTCCCGCCTGGGCGATGCCACTGAGCCAGCATCCAGGTGGTCGCGTCCGATGACTATAGGGGCCTTGACTTTGCCTGAAGCCACCAGTTCGTTGAATTTAAGGCCAGCTTTGTCCCTTTCCCCATACCCGAGCCAGCAGATGCGGGCGGGAAGGCCCTGGAACTTTACTTTCTTCTGAGCCATCTTTATCCACCGCACCAGATGCTCATCCTCAGGGAATAGTTCAATTATGGCCTGGTCCGTCACGTAGATATCCTCGGGATCACCGGAGAGAGCTACCCAACGGAAGGGCCCTTTGCCCTGGCAGAAAAGGGGACGAATGTAAGCTTTCACGAAACCCGGGTAATTAAAGGCATCTTTCACGCCGGCATCGTAGGCCCTCTGGCGCAAGTTGTTTCCGTAATCAAAGACTATAGCGCCGCGCTTCTGGAACTCCAGCATTGCCTGCACGTGTTCAGCCATGGAGGCCATGGAGCGGCGCACGTATTCCTTGGGATCTTTGCGACGGAGTTCAGCCGCTTCCTCTACAGAAAGGCCTCTGGGGATATACATGAGCGGGTCATGAGCGGGGGTCTGGTCCGTCACTACATCAGGGGTTATGCCTCTGACCACCAGCTCTGGATAGACATCAGCAGCGTTTCCTATAAGGCCTATGGATTTGGCTTCTCCTTTCTTGAGAGCTTCCTCTACCATGGTCATAGCTTCTTCAAGATCGTTCACTACTACGTCCAGGTAGCCCGTTTCCAGACGCCTCTGGGCTCTCCAGGGGTCAACCTCCACAATCAGGGCTACACCCTCATTCATGGTAACGGCAAGGGGCTGTGCCCCTCCCATTTCGCCCAGACCAGCGCTCAGGACAAACTTACCCTTAAGGCTTGGCCATCCGGCAGAACGGGCTGCGGCAGCGAAGGTTTCGTAAGTGCCCTGGAGAATGCCCTGAGTGCCTATGTAAATCCAGGCCCCCGCCGTCATTTGTGCGAACATTATTAACCCCAGCCGTTCCAGTTCGTCAAAGTATTCCTGAGTTGCCCAGGCCGGGACAAGGTTAGAGTTGGCCATAAGGACCCTTGGGGCATCCAGATGGGTGCGGAAAACGCCCACCGGCTTTCCCGATTGGATTAGCAAGGTCTCATCGGGTTCCATCTCCTCCAGAGTCCTAAGGATGGCCTCAAAGCATTCCCAGTTCCTGGCGGCCTTTCCCCTCCCTCCATAAACGATGAGGTTATCGGGGTCGCCAGCCACTTCTGGATCAAGGTTGTTTTGGAGCATTCTGTAGGGGGCTTCCAAGAGCCAACTTTTGCAGTGTAATTGGGTTCCCCTTGGCGCACGAATTATCCTCTTGGGCATAGTCCACCTCCTTTTCTTGAAAATTAAACTCCTCCAAGATAAGCCGCTTGCACCTTAGGGTTTAAACGCAACTCCTCAGCGGTCCCCTCTAAAACAATTCGGCCATTTTCTAGCACATAGCCCCTTTGCACGATTTTGAGGGCCTCGTGAGCGTTCTGCTCCACCAGAAGGAGCGAAACACCTCCCCGGTGAAGTTTGCTCAGGGCTTTAAAGACCATTTCCACCACTATCGGAGAAAGCCCCATGGAAGCTTCATCCACCAGGAGAAGGCGCGGCTCCCTTATGACGGCCCTTCCTATAGCCAGCATTTGCTGCTCACCTCCGGAAAGGGTTCCAGCCTTCTGGTGGCGCCTCTCAGCCAGGATGGGAAAGAGCGAAAAGACGAAACTAAGCCTTTCCCTGAACTTTACCGGATTTGGCTCCAGGTAAGCTCCAAGGCGCAGGTTTTCCTCCACCGAAAGGTCTGGGAAAACCCGGCGCCCCTCAGGGACTACCGCCAAGCCTCGCGCTGCCCTTTCCCAGGGAGGTAGCAAAGTGATATCTTCTCCTTCAAACTCTATTCGCCCTTCAGCTGGCCTGATCCAACCCATCAATGCTTTTATGAGGGTGCTTTTGCCAGCTCCATTGGCTCCAAGAACAGCGATAGCTTCTCCGTCTTTTATCGTTAAAGAAACTCCGTGCAGGACAACCGCTTGCCCGTAAGCCACTTTTAGATTTTCAACTTTGAGCATTTCAACCCTCCCTGGCACTATGGCCCAGATATGCTTCTATAACCTTCGGATCCTTCCGTATTTCTTCAGGTTTACCCTCAGCGATTACCTGGCCGTGTGCCAGCACTACTATCCTCTGGCAAAGTCCCATGGCAAAAGGCATGTTGTGCTCTACCAAAATTATTGTAATGCCTTCAGAATTAAGCTGGCCGATTAATTTGGCCAGCTGCTCCAGTTCCTCATGGACGAGCCCGGCAGCCGGTTCGTCCAACAAAAGCAGGGAGGGCTTAAGAGCCAAAGCTCTGGCGATCTCAAGCTGCCTTTTTATTCCAATGGGCAAATCGCCAGCCCTTGCTCCAGCGTAGCGCGCAAGCATTGTTTTCTCCAAAATCTCCTCAGCCTCTTTGCGGGCCGCGGGGGAATAATAGCTGGCAGTGAAAGCTTTTAGCTCCGGGTAGAAAGGATGCCCGAGGGCAGCTAGAACGTTTTCCAGCACACTCATATCGGAGAAAGGCTTTACAATCTGGAAAGTCCTTCCTACACCCATTGCAGCAATAACGTGTGGGCGAAGGTTGTCTATGCGCTGTTCCTTGAAGAAAATCTTGCCCGAAGTAGGCCTGAGGAAACCCGAAATAAGGTTAAAGATGGTGGTTTTTCCAGCTCCATTGGGGCCTATAAGGCCCAGAATTTCCCCCGGCCTAACTTCTATGTCAACCCTATCAACAGCTCTGAGACCACCAAAGTGCTTGCTGAGCTTTTCAGTTCTGAGGATAGGCTTCATCCCTTACCTCCGGCCAAGCCAGGCGTTGATTTTCTCCCAGAGCCAACTTTTATCTCCGATAATTCCCATAGGCTGGAAAAGCATCATAAGCACAAGGATACCCCCATAAAGGGTATAACGGTAATCCCCTACTACGCGTAGGTATTCCGGCAAAGCTTTGAGAAGAAAAGCGCCCAACAAAGCTCCCCTTATAGTTCCGATCCCGCCGAAGACGAGCATGGAAAGGATAACTATTGATTCGGCAAAGGCGAAATGATCGGGGAATATACTCCCCAGGAAATGGGCATAGAGGCTTCCAGCCCCACCAGCCAGCGCCCCACTTATGATGAAAGCATATATTTTGAAACGCGCTACACTGATCCCGCACACCTCTGCAGCATCCTCATCACTTTTAACTGCCCTCAAGGCTAAACCTGCCCACCTGCGAGAAAGGTAATAGCACAGCCAAAGGGTAAAAGCGAGGTAAACCAGAACCAGAAGAAGGAATTTCTCCCCTCGGAATACAATTCCCCAGAGAGAAGGTTTGGGGATATTTATTATCCCCATGGCGCCACCGAAAAAGTCCACGTACTTGAAAATCCCCACCATTACGAAGTTTATCCCCATAGTAGCTAAAACCAGAAAGTCGTGCCGAACCCGGAGGCTGGGAAGGCCGAGAAATCCCCCTACAAGCCCTGTAATAATTATTGAAGCCAAAAAAGCGGGCCAGAAAGACCAACTATAACGAGTTGTCAGAAGAGCTGAAGTATAGGCGCCTATTCCGAAGAAAGCAGCATGCCCAAGGGAAACTTGCCCGGCATATCCTGTCAGAATATTAAGGCTCAGGGTAAGCACCGCCCAAATTCCACACAGGATTAGGATGGTTATGAAATATTGGCCGAACATCGCTTCTCTCCTGGGAAAGATTAGCTCCCACCAAGCAATCCTTTAGGACGAAACATTAACACAAGGATAAGCACAAGAAAAGCAATCGCATCTCTCGGCAGCACAAATCCCACGGTGGCAACCAAGAAAGTCTCAGCTAAAGCCAGGATAAAACCGGCTAAAATTGTCCCCGGTATATTGCCAAGGCCTCCCAGCACTATTATCACGAAGGCTTTGTAAGAGGGGACATCACCCATGGTGGCGAAAACTTTATTGTAGTAGACACCTACGAGTACCCCGGCGGCCGCTGCCAGAATTGAGCCTATCAGAAAGTTCAGGGCTATGACTTGATTTATATTTACACCTAAAGCAGCCGCCATATCCCGATCCTGAGCGCTTGCCCTCCAGCCGAGACCTATTTTGGTCCTGTTCATTATTAAGTAAACAGCCAGGAGTAGGAGAAATGTGAGGGTAAGGATCAAAACCTCGTTGGAGGTAAGGTTAAGGTAAGGCGTTCGGAGGGCTGGAAGGCCAACCTGAGCCGGAAAAGCATGCATGTAGGGGCCCAAAAGCCACTTCTTCTGGAGTAAATCCTGAGCCACCATGAAAAGGCCTATGCTGGTTATGAGGGGAACGATGCGAGGAGCATCCAGTATTTTCCGATATACTCCCAGGTAAATGAGAACCCCGGTTATTCCTCCTGCCACCATAGCTACAGGCAAAGACAGCCAGAAATTACCCGTAAGGTTAAAAACTCCAAGTCCCACGGCTGCCCCAATGGTGTAAACAGCGGCATGGGCGATGTGCAGGATCTGAAGGATCCCATAGACCATTGTGAGGCCGATAGCCAGAAGAATGTATATGCACCCCAGCACTAAACCACTTGCGAGAATTTGAAGGAAAGAGCTCATTGCTATCCCCCCGGTAAAAAGTGCCCCCGGAACCCCGGATTTAAAGGTTTACTGAGGCGGAGTTATGAGCGCAGGATCATCAAAATGGGCAAAATAGTGGAAAGCTCCGCCTTTAACAATCTGAGCGCCGACCGGCCTTACAGCCTCCCTGCCCGGGGTGTAGTAAAGAATAGGGCCGGTTACAGCCTTGTCAAAGTTCTTGAGCTCTTTGAGGGCCTTCACGATGCCTTCGGTGGTGGGGCCACCCTTCTCAATAGCCCAGGCCAAGATCTGCACTGCGTCAAAGGCCGAGGCCCCTACCATATCAGCCGGTATGCCGTATTCTTTTTGGTATTCTGCCAAGAACTTTTGGACTATTTCCCTGGGATCATCGCGGTTAAGGTCGGTTACGATTATCACGCCCTCAGCAGCATCACCAGCCAGCTCCAGGAACTTGGGGGAGTCATATCCCTCCTGGCCAACAATTTGAGCCTTAAGGCCTATTTCCTTGGCCTGGCGCACCAAGTTAGCGGCTTCACTGTAGTAAGCTGAAGCGAAGAGCACGTCGGGGTTGGCATCCTTAATCCTCTGCAGGATAGCCTTGAACTCAGTCTCACCCAGGGGATATTTCTCCTCAAAGACGATTTCTACATCCTTGCCCTGCAGGTAAGATTTGAACCCTTCGGTCAAAGCGCGGCCGAAATCGTTGTCTATGGTCAGGATAGCGATACGCTTGGCTCCCAGCTTATCCACCACAAGGGCACCACCCACTTTGCCTTCCACAGTCCCGAGGGTACCAACGCGGAAGATCTTATCACCAGTTTTGGTGATATCGGGGTGGATAGCGTAAGCGGAGAGCATGACTACACCAGCTTCCTGACACACGCTGGCTGCTGCTCTTGTGGCTCCGGAATAAGAACCGCTTATCACAGCAATAACTTTGTCCTGCTCTATAAGTTTCCGGACCACGCTAACAGCTTGGTCGGGCTTGGCGGCATCATCGTAATGGATGAGTTCCAGCTTTTTGCCCCTTACCCCACCAGCCTCATTGATGAATTTAACAGCCAGCTGTGCAGCATGAAGAGCACTGGTTCCATCTGCGGCAGCTGGTCCAGTGGTGGGGGAGAAAAAGCCGATCTTGTAGACCTGAGGCTCTTTGGGGGCGCAGCTGCCCAGAAGGGCCAAAACTACGGTCACGGCAACTAATGTTACAAAAAGCCTTGTCCTAACCATTTTTAAGCCTCCGAATTAAATTTTAAGTGAAGGGAGCCAGCTCTGCCGTAAACCGGTAACGGTCCCCACGGTAAATCTGGTGAAACCAAACAGCAGGCTTAAGCCCCTTCGTGTAAGTAAGCCGGTCAACCAAGAAACCGGGAGTTCCGGGGGCTACCTCAAGAAGCGAAGCTATCTCACCTTCAATAGCAATGGCTTCAATGGTGTAAACGGCCTTGAGCAATGGTATGCGGTACTTATCAATTAGGAGCAGATGGATGGACGAATTCTCTAAATCTTCTTCCAGGAGTCCGGGGCAGAGTTCATAAGATAAGCGCCTGAACTCGTAGGCAATGGGGACATCATCTATATAGCTGAGCCTTTCTATTTCAATAATGGGCGCACCGAGGGCAATCTCCAGACGAGAGGCACTTAATTCATCAGCAGGGCGTTTTTCAACCTTGAGGAGCCGGGTTCTGGTTTTATGCCCGGCCTTTCTGGCTTCTTCCCAGAAATCGCTAAGCCTGAAAGAAATTTCATCAAGACGGGGGAAAGCCACGAAGGTGCCTTTACCCTGCTCCCTGAAAAGGATCCCTTCTCTTACTAACAAACGTATAGCCCTTTCAACGGTCCCACGACTGACATTGAATTCCTGAGCCAGTTCTGTTTCAGAGGGTATGCGCTGGAAAGCAGAGTACTGACCAGAAGCAATTCGCCTGCGTATTTCCTCTTTTATCCGGTAGTATTTGGGAACGAAGCTCTCTTCCATAGGGCCTGTCTGGTCATCTACTTGCCTAAGCAAGTATACAACATTTCCTGATTTTTGTCAAAACCGCGGCTTTAGCCGCCCGGCTTGACAATCAAGCCTTAACATCATATAATCATACCGACCGGTCGGTATATAAAGGAGGTTTTCCCGATGCGCAAGGCCGAGGAAACACGCGAGCGGATTCTAATTGCGGCGGAAGAATGCTTCGCCCAAAATGGATATGATGCTACCGGCGTAGCCGAAATTTGTAAACGAGCTGGGGTCAGCAAAGGAGCATTTTTCCACCATTTCCCCACCAAACAAGCGGTCTTTCTGGAATTACTGAACCGCTGGCTGGCAAGGCTGGAACAGCAATTGGAGGAAATGCTCCTTGGAGCCTCCAATGTCCCGGAAGCTCTGCTGAAAATGGTTGAAACAACCCGGCAGGTTTTTGAAGTAGCACGTGGAAAATTCCCTATATTTCTGGAATTCCTGAACCGAGCTATCCGTGATCCCAAAATCTGGCAAGCAACCATTACTCCTTACCGCCGTTACAGGGCTTTTTTTGCCAAAATAATAGAAGAAGGCATTGCCGAAGGAACCTTGCGCCCGGTAGACCCTGAAATGGCAGCCAATGCAATGCTTTCCCTGGCCATTGGCTTAGTCCTCCAGGCCACAATAGATCCCAATGGCGCCGATTGGAGCCAGGTTGTGCGCCATAGCGTCCGGGTGTTTCTGGAAGGTACGGTGGGAGACTATCAAAGTGGAAACCCTGGTCATTAAGTTGCCGAAGGTATCGGTTATCATACCCGCTTACAATGAAGAGCGGTTTATCGGGAGAACATTGCTTTCTATACTGGAGAGCGGGTTTCCCTGTGAGTTAATTGTAGTAGATGATGGCTCCACGGACCGAACGCCTCAAATCCTGGAAAGTTTTGGATCGCGCATCCGGGTTATTCGCCATCCAATCAACAGAGGCAAAGGAGCCGCAATGGCTTCTGGCATTAGAGCAGCTACAGGGGAAATCGTGGTCTTCTGCGACGCTCACTTGCTGGGATTGAAGTCGTACCATTTGCTTTCCCTCGTCTTGCCCCTCGTTCAGGGCTCCGCCAAAGTTGTGCTGGGCACCGGAATTTCTGGCTCACCTGCTTTTCCCCACATTGTAATGCCTGTTCTAACCGGGCAGCGGGCATATTTCCGGCGCGACCTGGAACCCCTTTTAAATGAAATGGAAGGCTTAGGCTATGGCGTAGAACTTTTCCTCTTCCACCGCTTCCCACAGGAACAAACGGCTATAGTAGTGCTTCCCGGCCTGGTTCATCTCCCAAAGCAATTAGTTTCTCCTCCCCGAGCAGTGGCAAAAGGATACTTACGGGAATCAGTGGAAATTTTCAAAACCCTGACCTATTTGGGGGGTATATCACCGGCCAGGCTCAGCCAATGGAAGCGCAGGTTTATTAAGAAGCGAGCATTCATCCAGGCCCCTCCTGAAAAGCAAGAGTTTAAGCAGTGATTCTTTACCGGAGGTGGAGCTATATGAACATCCTGATAACCGGAGCTTTTGGTAATATAGGGCAAAGCACACTGGAAGAATTGCTTCGCCGTGGGCATAAGGTGCGCAGTTTCGATCTGCAGACAAAGAGGAATAAGCGTATAGCCCAGCGCTACGGCAATAGCATTGAAATAGTGTGGGGAGACCTGCGCAACTACGAAGAAGTTGTCCGTGCGGTGGAAGGACAGGAAGTGATAGTTCATCTGGCTTTCATTATCCCTAAGCTCTCGGCTGTAGGGATTGAATCTGAAGAACAGCCTGACCTGGCCTATCAGGTGAACGTTGAAGGCACACGCAATTTGATAATGGCGATGAAAGCTCAGCCGCGGCCTCCGCGTTTAATTTTCCCCTCATCAGTCCACGTTTACGGGCAAACGCAGGATCAACCCCCACCTCGCCGGGTTGATGACCCGGTGAACCCGGTAGAGCATTACTCTCGCCACAAAGTCCTCTGTGAGCAAATGATTAAGGAATCGGGTCTTGAATGGGTTATTATGCGATTTGGGGCTGCTTTACCCATAGATATACGCCTTGACCCAGGGATGTTTGATGTCCCTCTGGACAACCGCATAGAGTTCATCCATACCCGAGATGTGGGCATAGCGATTGCCAATGCAGTGAATCATCCGGAAGTCTGGGGAAAGGTCTTGCTTATCGGTGGAGGGCCACGCTGCCAGTTCTACTACAGGGAAATGGTAGCGCGGATTCTGGAAGCGATAGGCGTAGGGATGCTTCCAGAAGAAGCCTTCAGCACGGTCCCATTCCCTGTGGATTGGCTTGATACAAGAGAAAGCCAGCAGCTCCTGCAATACCAGCAACGAACGCTGGATGACTATATATCGGATATGATAGCTGCTTTGGGGTTCCGGCGTTATTTGATCCGGGCTTTCCGCCCGCTGGTGCGCTGGTGGCTTCTCCGACAATCCCCTTACTGGAAACAGCGGAAGAAGGCTAAGTGAATGAATCCAGAGCACCTGGCGATTGCATTGCTCTGTTTGATTGGATATAATGTAGCATACGTTGACCCGACGAATTTCCTGAGGCCTGGAGGATTAAATGGATGAAATTGAAATTAAGCCAGTGAAAACGCCAAAAGAACTTGAGCAATTTATCCTCTTCCCCTGGAAGATTTACGCCAACGATCCATACTGGGTTCCCCCGTTGATAAGCGAACGCAAGATTTTCTTTGACCCCAGCCGCAACCCCTTTTTCAAACATGCCGAAGTTCAGCTTTTCCTGGCCCTTAAAAAAGGAGAGGTGGCCGGCACGATCTCTGCCCACATAAATTACATACATAACGAATTTCATCAGGAGAAAGCTGGTTTCTTTGGATTCTTTGAGTGCATTGAAGATTTCGCTGTAGCTCACAAGCTTCTGGAAACTGCCTGCCAGTGGGTAGCTGAAAGGGGGATGGAAATAATTAGAGGACCGATGAATTTCTCCACCAACGAGGAATGCGGCCTTTTAGTGGAAGGCTTTGACTCTCGCCCCGTGGTTATGATGACTTACAACCCCCGTTATTACGTGGACTTTATAGAAAAAGCGGGCTTTTACAAAGCTATGGACCTCTACGCTTACATTATCCAGGCTGAAGACCTAAAAAACAATGCCGAAAATCTCCCCCCAAAAGTCTTCAAAGCAGCCGGAGCTGCCCTCAGTCACCCAAGGATTAGAATAAGGAAGCTTAACTTTAAGGATTTTGACCAGGAAGTGGAAAAGGGCTGGAAGGTTTATAACTCTGCCTGGAGCAAAAACTGGGGTTTTGTGCCCCTTACAGAAGAAGAATTCAAGCACATGGCTTATGGCCTCAAACCATTCTTAGACCCCGATCTGGTCCTTGTGGCTGAAGTTGACGGAGAGGCAGTAGGGCTATCGGTTACCCTGCCAGACCTCAACATCCCATTACACAAAATTAACGGCAGGCTATTCCCCCTGGGATGGGTGAAGTTTCTCTGGTATAGAAGGAAAATAGACACCGCCCGGTTTTTCATGATGGGGGTAATAGAAGAGTACCGCAACCTGGGAATAGACGCTGTATTTTACCTGGAGACGGCAAAAGCTCTTTTGAAAAAGGGCTATACTCGCTGCGAGATGTCCTGGATCCTTGAAAACAACACTATGATGAACAGGATAATCCAGCGCCTGGGCGGGCGCATTTACAAAGTTTACCGGATTTATGAGAAAAAGCTGGCTTAGAGTCTTTGCCCCCCTGGTTTTCTATACTCTGCTCGCCTTTATCTTGACCTGGCCTTTGCCACTTCATTTTACCACCCATGTTCCCGGCGATGGTGGAGATGACCCAGCTCTTACCTGGAACCTTTGGTGGATCAAGCATGCTCTTCTGGACCTCCGCTCCTCACCCTTTCACTGCCAGCATATGTTTTACCCCATCGGGGTAAATTTGAGCTTTTACACCCTCACAGTCCTCAATGGTGTGCTCTCCATCCCCCTGCAACTCGTTTTTGGCCTTATTCCCGCTGCCAATATAATCCTTGTATCATCTTTCGTGCTTTCAGCTTTTGGGGCTTACCTCCTGGCTAAAAGCTTAAAGTTTACACGCTCGGTACTGCCCCCTTTCTTGGCCGGCTTGATTTATGGTTACGCTTCCTGTAAACTTTTCTACGCCGCCCTCGGCCAATTCAACATTGCCAGTTCGCAATGGATGCCTTTTTTCATATTAGCTCTTCTAAAGCTCGGGAAAAAGAAAGAGGTTAAGTGGGCAATCCTCGGAGCTTTGTTCCTAATTTTTCAGGCCTGGGCAGAGATGACTTTCGCTTCTTTCCTCCTTCTATTTACTGCCTTTTACCTGGGTTGGGCCCTCTCATTTCGCCGCTGTTCTGCTCACCCCCTCATAGGCCAGACAGTTCTTCTGCTTTTCCTCTTTGCTCTGGGAATCTCTCCCCTTATGGCAGCCATGGTGCCAGACCTCGTGGCCGAAGGAGATTTTTTCCTGCGTGGCACAGGCTTCGCTGAAGTCTTCTCCGCCGACCCTGCCGGATTTGTAATTCCTACGAAACTCCATCCCTTTCTGGGGAAAATAGTGGACCGTTTCCATTTCCCCCATGATAAAGGACAACACCTTTATCCGGGCTTTGCAGTAATTGGGCTAACAATAGCCGCTTTAAGAAAAAAAGAGGCACGTTTCTGGGTTTTGGGCGCCATTCTCTTCACCTTGCTTTCCCTTGGGCCTACTCTACACTTTAACGGTAGAGATCTCGGGATACCAATGCCCTTTGCCCTTCTGCAGGAAATACCCTTGTTTAAGGGCAATCGCTACCCGGGCCGTTACAATACACTGGTGATGCTTTGCCTGGCTTTGACTGCTTCCATGGGGGCAGATCTGCTCCTTACCAGAGCGAGCAAACCGTGGAAATACCTTTTCACCACCTTAATTTCCCTCATCACTCTATTTGAACACCTCTCAATACCTCTGCCCTTATCAGACATGCGCATTCCCGAGGTCTATAAGACGATTGCATCTGATCCGGAACCGGGGACAGTACTGGAAATACCCCTGGCCTGGCGAAATAGCTTCCGTATAACGGGGACTATGCATCCAATAATTATGTTTTCTCAGTATTACCAGACCCTGCACCATAGGCCCATCTTAGGGGGAAATACCTCCCGCAACCCTGAATTCAAATTTCAGTATTTCACCGAAGCCCCCATAATAAATACCATCGTAGCCCTGGAGAACGGCCACACTATATGGAGAGAGATACTGGAAGAAGATAAAAAGCTTGCCCCATACTTTTTGCAATTTTTCAACATACGTTACATAGTGATACATCCGCACCATGTCCCGAAAGCTTTGCTGGATTACCTGGCCTACATATTTGGGCTGGAAATTCCCCCCACACCCCCGGATGGTCCTCTGGTCTTCAAAGTTGAGAGATTCCCTCTTCCAACCCAGATTTCCCTCAACATGGCAGAACCAGTTGCCAATTTCAATCGGGGGGAAGGATGGGCCCCGATTCCTGCTGGAAATTATGTATGGGTTCAAAGGCGAAAAGCCCGCTTTTTCCTTCCCCTTGAGTCTGGAGCTTATAAGGTGAAAATTCGTGTTTTCTCTCCCGGCGATAACCAGGTGATGAGCCTGGAAATAGGAAAGCGCAGGGTGGCTACTTTCACCCTGAAAGCTGGATGGCAGGAATGCGAAGCATATATCCCCCAAGGCATTTTGAAGGATGGATTGAATGAATTAATTCTGCGGTTTTCCAGACTTTTCCCATCCCCTGAAGGAATCCTGGTCCGAAGCGCCGGGATGAATGTAGGGGATTTTATCCACATTTATGTAAAGGGCAGGGATGTAGCGCTTGACAGGCGAGGTTACACTGTGGCCTTAATTGCGCCGGAAGGGGAAGTGAAAGAAGTAGTTTCCTTTGACACTTTCGCCTCTGAGAGAGAATCGGAAAAAATGGCAAATTTTCTGGCCTCAGTACCCGAGGGGTATATAGTGGCTATAGGGGTTAAGGATGAGGCTTCGCTCAAGTTAGAGGGCAAAGCTGTTGAAGCTCTCCGAGCCCTGGGGTCCAAAATTGACCTCAGGGGATGCTTCCGGTGCTCCCATGCCTTCCTGGGGATTAAGGGTGAAGGGACCGTCATAGAGGCTTATCACCCCTTTAGGGTTGTATCGGTCTATATTGGAGAACCAGTGAGCGAGCCTACAGTGGCTGTGGCCATCGCTTCTATAGAGCTAACCCCAGCCCAACATGACGGTTGAGGTTGGGGAAAAGCTTTGACGGTTCTGCTTGTAAGGTTCACGTTTTAGTGCTATAATTAAAACTGTGCTCGGGGGTCGTCTAATGGGCAGGACGAGGGACTTTGGATCCCTTGGTCCAGGTTCGAATCCTGGCCCCCGAACTTATTGGGGCTGACGGCTCTGAAGAGCCGCCGGCTCTCTTACTTTATGGAGCAGGCAAATTATGGGAGAATGTCCCCTCAGCGAAAGGGAGCTGGAAATCCTCAGAATGGTAGCTTTGGGGGCCACCAACCAGCAAATAGCCAGCAAGCTCTACATTAGCCATAACACCGTTAAAGTCCACCTCCGCAACATTTTTGACAAGCTTGGGGTTCAGTCCCGCACTGAAGCAGTGACTCTGGCTATAAAAGAAGGATGGATTGAAGTTGGAGGAATAACATTAAAGCCTCCCGAGCCCCAGGCCCCTCCTTTTCCCCGCTGGAAGAGAATCTTTCTGGCCTCCATTACCCTTCTGGCCATGGTAATCGTAGCTCTGCCATGGTTGGGAACTTTTCGGTTTGAAAAGCCCTCTTTTATCCTGGCTGATTCCTCTTCCCCTCTAAGAGCTGCCACTATGACATCTTCAGGCCGCTGGTTTCTTAAAAGCTTCCTTCCAACCCCTCGCTCGCGGATGGCTGTAGCGTTATGGGAAAACGCCATTTTCATCATCGGAGGAGAAGCAGGAGGAGCTATTACCGGTGAAGTTCTGGCCTATTACCCAAAAGATAACCGATGGGAAGAAAAAGCTCAGAAGCCTACCCCCGCAAGCAACATCGGAGCAGCCGTTCTGGAAGGAAAAATTTACATACCAGGAGGATATACAGCCGACGGCAAATTGACTGATGCGCTGGAAATCTACGACCCTGCACAGGACACCTGGATGAAAGGGCCATCGTTGCCCATGCCTTTGTGCGGATATGCCATCGTTTCTTATGGAGGAAAAATTTACTTGTTCGGGGGATGGGATGGCAGAAAGGCCTCAGCCAGAGCTTTCTTATACGATCCTGAATCCGAAACTTGGAAAGAACTTCCGCCTATGTCTACACCCAGGGCCTTTGCTGCAGCTGTCGCCCTGAAAGACCGCATTTACGTGGCCGGGGGTTTAAGAGGCTCCCAAGAGCTGAAAGAAGTAGAAGAATTTAACCCGAACGAAATGCGCTGGCGAAAGCGTTCCTCCATGCTTTTGGGTAGGGCCGGCTTCGGAATGGGCATTGTTGGCTCATGGATATACGCCATTGGTGGGGGATGGAAGAATTACCTGGCCTTTAACGAACGCTATGACCCCTCAGCTGATCTATGGACACCTTTTGATAGTCCTGTCCTGGGGGAATGGAGGAACCTTGGGGTTATTGCTATCGGAAACAGAATTTACGCTATAGGTGGCAGGAGCGGGGAACCACTCGCTTTTGTGGAAGAATACCAGGCTATTTTCACCGTTATGCTACCGTACGTGCAGAGGTGAAGCCATGTTTGAAATCGTTTTTCTGGGGACTTCGGCGTCGGCTCCCTCGGTCCAAAGGAACTTACCTGCAGCTGTAGTCCTTTACAACCAGTATAGGTTCCTCATTGATTGTGGTGAAGGTACTCAGAGGCAGATCTTAAAAAGCGGATTGGGGTTCCGGCGCCTCAATAAGATACTTCTAACCCACGGCCACCTGGACCATATCCTTGGCCTTGGGGGATTAATATCTACTTTTGCCCGCTGGGAAGCCATAAATGAGGTGGAAATATACGGCGGCAAGTGGGCTTTGCGCAGGGTTAAATTGCTCATGAAAGTGGTTTTCATGGATGAAATCCCCCCTATAAACATCATCTATCGGGAAATTGGTCCCGGGGTCATCATGGAGGACGATAAGTTTATCCTCAAAGCCTTCAAGGTTATTCACAAAGGAGCCGATTCTCTGGGCTTTATTTTTGAAGAAAAGCCCAGGCGCCCGTTCCTGGTGGATAAGGCTGAAGCTTTAGGTGTCCCCGCCGGGCCGGAGAGGCGTCGCCTTGTGCAAGGAGAATCTATAACGTTGCCCGATGGGCGGATTATAAAGCCTGACGAAGTTTTAGGCCCTCCCATTCCCGGAGCAAAGCTGGTCTTCGTAGGTGATGCCTCCTCCACCCATGGCCTGGCTGAAGTGGCTCACAAAGCCGACGCTTTGGTAATTGAGGCTACATACCTTGAGCCTGAAAAAGAATTAGCCCGCCAGTACGGCCACATAACCGCAGCCCAGGCTGCACGCCTTGCCTTGGAAGCTGAGGTCAGGCATCTTTACCTTATACACATATCACGGCGCTATAGTATAAACGAAGTTCTGGAGGAAGCTCAGGCCATATTTCCCAATACCACTGTAGTTAACGACCTGGACAGAGTCGTGGTAAAAAAACCTGAAACCGATTAAGGTGGAAGCTTATGGGAAGGGACTTTATCGTTGTCCTTATTACCACAGGGTCTTACGAAGAGGCATTAAAGATAGCCCGGACCCTTGTGGAAGAAAAGTTTGCCGCTTGCGTAAACGTTATTCCCGAAGTTTCCTCCTTTTACTGGTGGGAAGGGAAAGTTCAGGAAGATAAAGAAGCTATGTTGATAGTGAAAACCACTGCTTCGGCTTTCCCTGCCCTTGAAAAAAGGGTTCGGGAACTTCACAGCTACACTGTGCCTGAAATCATCGCTCTTACGATAAAGGAAGGGTTTAAAGGCTACCTGGATTGGCTTGCAGACTCGGTGCTCAAGTAAATAGCCATCGCCAGGGAAAGGAATCGCGTTTCCGCTTCATCAGCTCGGGAGTTTATGAGAATGGGCACTTTTGCCCCCACCACATGGCCAGCCATCCTGGCCCGGGCAAAATATAGAATTCCCTTGGCCATTATGTTCCCTGCTTCTACATTGGGGACAATAAGTATATCAGCCTGACCAGCAACGGGGGATTTTATACCCTTAACTTTGGCTGAATATTCTGATATAGCCGTATCTAAGGCCATAGGTCCATCCACGATAGCCCCTTCAACCCACCCTTGTTCGGCCATCTTCGCTAAAGCCAGGGCATCAATAGATGCCGGAATTTTGGGATGAACAGCCTCAGTAGCTGCTAAAATTGCCACTCTAGGCATCTCAATACCAAAACGGTGGGCTACTTCTACAGCATTACGGATGATCTCCAGCTTCTGGTAAACATCAGGGTAAGGGACTACCCCGCTATCGCTTATGTAAATTAACTTGTGCATCCCGGGGATCTCAAAGATCCCCACATGGGTCATCAGGGTTTTGTCCCTGAGGCCGATCTCTTTGTTTAAAGCAACAGAAAGAAGCTCGGCCGTTTTGAGCTGGCCTTTTATGACGATATCCGCTTTCCCTTCTCTCGCCAGGAGCACCACTATTCTGGCAGCTTTGGAAGTTTCGGGTTCATGGATTATCTCAAAATCAGCTAAGGATATACCTTCCTGGCGGGCAATTTCTTTTATAGCAGGAGCATCCCCCACAAGGTAGCCTGATATTTCCAGACCAGCTCTGCGAGCTTCCTCAAAAGAGAGAAGAACTTCTGGGTCGTGGGCGGCAGCTACTGCTACTCTCCTTGGACCTTTATTTTTAGCCAGCTCTATCATCTGAGAGAAATTTTCAATTGCCATCCTCCTTTCTCCTCAGGGGAACATTACCACTTTGCCCACCTTTTTTTCAGGCGCGGTCAGAAGACGAAAGGCTTCTTCAAAGTTATCCATGGGCATTTTATGAGTGATAATAGGTGATGGATCAAGCTTACCGGAATTGAGGAGTTCAGTCATTTGATACCATGTCTCCCAAAGGAGGCGCCCGTTTATGCCTATTATACGGGCTCCTTTGAAAATTACAGCATTAGCCCAATCCAAGGTAACTGGCTCTGATGGTATCCCAAAAGCCGTGAGCCTTCCCCCTCTACGGAGGACAGCAAATCCTTGCTCTAAAGCCAAAGGGCTTCCAGCCATTTCCAGAACTACATCAACTCCAATGCCCTCGGTTTTTTCTAGAATAATTTTAACTGGATCCTGGCCTTCGGCAATATTTATGGAGAAGTCAGCCCCCATCCTGCGTCCAATTTCCAGCCGGTAAGAATTCATTCCTACCTGGAAGATAGTGCCGGCTCCTGCGGCTTTGGCCACGGCTACAGCATTATTGCCTGCCGGCCCATCTCCGAAAATAGCCACTGTTTTACCAGATACTGGCTCAGCTAAAACAGCGTAAACAGCGTTGCCCAGTGGTTCCTGGATGGAAGCTATAGCAGGATCCATGTCTGAAGAGTTCTTCCATGCGCATATTTCGGGGATCACTACGTATTCAGCGAATGAACCGTTAGTATCAACACCGATGATTTTAAGGTTCTGGCAGATATGAGGCTGCCCCCTGCGGCATATTGGGCAAGTCATATCGGGAATGTGGCTTTCGGCGGAGATGAAATCTCCTACTTTCAAAGTTTTCACATTTTTCCCCACTTCCACCACTTCTCCGCAGAATTCATGCCCTATAATAAGGGGTGGTTTTATCCGGCTTTGCGCCCAATGGTCCCAATTATATATGTGCACATCAGTCCCACAAATTGAGGTAGCTCGAACTTTCACCAGCACTTCATCAGGGCCTGGATAGGGTATGTCCACCAGATCCATTTCCAGGCCCGGGCCAGGTCTTTTCTTGAGGATAGCTTTCATTTTTTCGCCCATGTTTTCCTCCTTTAAGGACATAAAAAAACCCGGCTTCCTGTCCGGAAACCGGGTTTTCTACCTGGAGCATCCTGTGCACGTAGTCGCCGTGCACCCTGAGCAAGGACTTCCTCCTAAGCTTCTGGTATTCCCCCCTTCGCCACGGCTAACGGCTGCAAAAAGAGAGATTGCCCTTTCCGTGTCAGAGCTTCCACAGTAAGGGCAGTCAGCGGGATCGTTTGCCTTATTTATAGGACGTAAAAGCTCAAAGGTCTTACCGCAGCTTCTGCATCTGTACTCGTAAATGGGCATTTCTTATACCCCCTTTACCCTGGGTTTGCGGTTTTATTTTACCACCGTTGTTTCCCCGATGCAAGGAAATCTAAATATTGGGACACCCCTTTTTCTTGCCTTTTCCCCCTGGCTAAAGGCTCAGGAGATAAGAAGGGTTAGGCGGCTCCTATCCCGAGTATTACAGCTGCTGGCGAACTGGTATTCCATACCCTAGAACGCTGGCGTTAAGCGCTTTAATATGGCAGCCTCCACTATACAGATGCCCGCCATTTTAACTGGGTGCAAAGCACGGACCCATTTCTGTTTCCTCTGGAAAGCCCTATAGTTGATAGCTTCTCGCATATCTAAGGGATTATTTTAAAGCTATCGCCCAGTGGATTACCTGCCTCATCTTGCAAGGGTAAACGTTCTTCAGTGGCAGGGTCATAAGCACCGAGAGAAATGAGGTAAGAACCATCGGTAGGAACAGGAAGTTCATAAGAGGAACATATATATTCGCCTGGTAACCAGGCGGTAGTTGGGTTTTTACCGTAACCAGGGATTGTATCTACTTGGCTTAGGAGAGTGCCTTCTGGAGCTAAAAGATGGACAAAAGTTACATATGAGGTGGACATTTCTCTTAAAGCCTGCCAGCATAGTGTGATTTTCAAATTCTCCCCTAATTTAGCCGTTGAAAATTCGTATCCCACTAATCGGAAAAGGTTGCTGAAATAAACATTGGCTTTGTTTGCCAAAGTAGGCATCACAAAATTGCGAGGCCAACTTTTTACCTGTATTGCTCCCAGGGTGGCATTGATTTCTTCCCCTCTTAGCTCAATTTTAACACCTAAAGTATAATCCCCTGCGGGCGTTGTTCTCCCTAAAATCAAGTCATAGCGATCAGTAACTACTTCACCTGCCCTCCACAATTCAGGGGGATAGTTAAGCCCAATGGGAAAACTTGCGCTCTGAATTATATTGCCCGCGGAATTCACCAATTCAATTTTAACATTACCTCCTGCAGGTGAATCTTGTAAAGCTTGCCAATAAAAGGTTAAGGTAAACTTATCCCCAGGGATAAGTTCTTTTGGTGGTAGCTCAAAACCAAACCAACATAAAGAAAGGGGAGCATTTAAGCAAACATTTTTTATCACCCCGGGTTGAGGTAGGCTAAATTGCCTGGCTGGCATCAAGGTGAATTCTCCGATCCTCGCCAACCTTGCTGAAGCTCTGGGTCCAACAGTTACTGGTAGCTTTTGCAAACTTTCAGCCTCATAAACAGCCACATTAATTTGATATCTCCCCGGGGTAGTCCCTGGAGGTATAGGTATTAGACGGTAGTCCAGCCCCTGATTATTAGCTTGCCAGGAAGAAGTAAAATTCCACGTTTTATCCATTAGAAAGCGATCGTCTTGAGCAATAATATGTCCGGCTTCATCTGTGATA
The DNA here is from genome assembly GCA_964655275.1 of uncultured Anaerolineae bacterium. Lineage (GTDB taxonomy): Bacteria > Chloroflexota > Anaerolineae > SpSt-600 > SpSt-600 > SpSt-600. The sequence continues at coordinate 145,758 of CAZZMI010000001.1, forward strand.
TAGACAGCAGCTTTGTAATCTTGCCCTGGGGGATTAATTGCTTCCCATAAGAAAACTACCCACATAATTTCTCCAGAATTAACTTCTTCTTTCAGATTAAATCCCCTAAGGGCTATCTTTTTGTCAAAATGGATTGCCACAGATTTTGCAGGATAAAGGGTAAAATCCAATACTTGCGGCATTTCATAGATGCTTACCGTAATGCCATTAAAAGTTCTTCGCTCTTTCAGAGTTCCAACTTGTTCCAAGAGGAACCGTAATAAACCCTTTTTATCACCGTGAATTAAGGCAGCCCACTTAAGGGCATCAAAATCCCACTCCACCAATCCCACAAGCTTACGCCCTTTTATGGCTTCTTTAAGCTTTTTAGGCGCTTCACTTTCGTTAGCAGGTATGAATTTAAAGGGGGTATTGCTAGCATAGTTAAAGGTAAAACTAGAAGGAGCGAAAGGGGTTGCCTGGAAGGAGCTATTAGGGAGAAGCCAAATTTCAGGTTGTGGGGAGTAGCGGCTAAGCAAATGAGCCGTCTCCACAAAAATTTCATCAAACGACATGGTTTTACTCACTTCAATAGCCCATACCCTGAAGTAATCGTAAAAGGTTTTATAACCTTCCAAACCCATAAATAAAAAGAAAAATCCCCACGCAATAAAAGCAACTGGTCGTATCCTGTTTTTGAGGATTTCCAGAGCATAGTCTATAGTTATGGCAGGGAAAAGGCATGCAGGAATAAAAGCCCCGGAAATATGCAGGAAATGTGGCCCTACATCGTTCTTGGCTAATATGCCGGGGAGAAGCGTTACCCCCAAATTAAGGAGAATAAAAGAATAAGGGGCTTTACGAATCTGCGCTATGGCAATCACTATACCTGCCCAGAAAAACAGAGACATAACAGGGTCAAAAATTGGCTTGCCCGGAAGATTATGTCGCCATCGGCCATCTCCTGTAAAACCAAAGAGTGCTGCATGCTCTGAAATTTGCTTGATAATAAGCGGGAAAAGCTTACCTTGATGAACTTTTGGGTTAAATATGAATTGGTTAGTATAGCGAGGGGAAGTAAAAAAATTGGGTAAAAATTTGACCAGAAAAAGCAGGGATGTTAGCGCAAAACCAGCCCAGAAAAACGCAGATAGCTTAAAGTCCATCTTACTGCGTCTACTCCATAACCAGCTTGCCCAGAAAATCATCATAGCAAATATCAGAGCGAAAGAAGCCTGGTAACAATAAAGGCTCAGTCCTAATACCATTCCGGCGCACACGGTGCTCCATAACTCTTTTCTGTGTATTCCCCGCCAGAACATATACCAGGCAAGGGCTTGTACAAAAGGCAAAGGGTTGGGAGGAAAAGCTAAACGGTTTAAGTGCACACAAGCAAAGGTTATTGCATAAAGCCCAGACGCAATAAAGGCTATAAGGCGCCGATTAAAGCTTTCATAAACCCATAGATATATGAAAGGTATAGTCATAATCCCACTAAGGGCAACCCCTATGCGCAAAGCGACGGCTGAACGCCCCATTATTAGCACTGGTAAAGCAGAAAAATATGATGAAAGGGTACCAAGTTCTGAGATTTGAAGCAATTCGCCTTTGACGATCCTCAGGGTAATATAACCCCAATCTGCTTCATCGCTGCTTAACCCCGGGGGCACCGAGTTGATACTCCATAATCTGAAAAAAGCTCCCACTAAAGTTACGAAAATGATAAGCATAAAGTCCAAAACATTTGGATCCTGTTTTATTTTCCGTTCGGGATCGGCATGAAGAATTCGTAAACGCATATCCAAACCCCGTCAGTGTTCTAGAGGAAGAACCTCCACTTTTGCCAATTTTATGTGGTCTAAATTCCCGCTGAAAATGAAACGATTCTGCTCAGAATACAGCACCAAGATCAATTCGTATTCTCCGGGTGTTTCAGGCAGCTCCAAAGCGTACCTTGCCGTGAAGCTTTTTTCTTTTTCTGAAGATTGAGGTTCCATTAAAAGTGAGACTGGATAATCAACTTGACAGGCTAATTTGCCCCTTTTGTCCAGCAATTGAAGCGAAGTCTTCCAATCGCTTATAGTTGTTACAGGCAATTCCCAATGCAGTTCAATGAACAGAAAATCAGAAGTGCTAGGAGTTAAACTGGAGGCTTTAACAGTGTACCCGGTCAATTCAATTCCCTCTCCCAATCGCCCTGCTGAAATTACCTCCTTGCCCCCTCTTTTAAATTGAGCAACCCTTACTGATGGTCCGGTCCATTTGCTTCCAGCGTAATAAAGCCGTTTAGCCAAGGCAAATTCCACCCAGCGCTCAGGAGAGGTCTCCGTGAGACCTTGCATGACCACCCAAATATTTTCAGCATTGCCTATTGATCGCCATAATTGTTCTTCCCATTCAGGCTGGTCGTCTATGTGCTGCTCTTTTATTACAATGATGTGGGGCGGACAAAGGCCCTTGCAATAATTTAGCATCGCTACTCGAGGTATATAAGCCCAAGGAGGTTCACCCCACATATAAACAATAAGCTTATCACTCGCATTGCCTTTTTCCCGTAGAAGTTTGTAAGCTTCAACAAAACCGCTTTTGCCCCCGAAGTCCTCATCATAGTATGAAGAAAATAGAAGGGAAGAAATTAAAGCTAAGAACAATAAAACCAAAACGCTCAGGTTAAGTTTTAACCCCTTAAGCTTTCCCGATATCAAGTTGCGGGCGGACAGTGAAACTAGGAATAAAAAGATGGTTAAAGGGATAAATAAAGTCCAGCGCATTCCAGCAGTGGAGGCCCAAGCCACTTCAGCTCTGGCAAGGTTCAGAAAGCGCCAGTGATTTAAAGGCGGAGAAAAACGTAGATGCCAAGTAAATTCTTGAAAAGTTATACCCCTTTTAAAGACAACTTCATAGAAGGGGTATGCAACTAAACTTTGCATACCTGCAAACAAGGCACTAAGCAGGAAGAGAAACCCAAAAAGAAACATAAAAACCCTTTTATTGCCGAAAAGCCTTATCGTCTCGGCCAAAGGTAGGCAAAGAAATGGCAAAACTGGATTTACTTGTCTAGGCCCCCATCCCCAGAATCCCCACCAGAAGTAACCACGTGTAGAAGCAACCAGGTAAATTAAACCAAGGCCTGCCAGGAAAATACCTCCTCCGGATTTTTTGCGGAAGAACCCGGGTAATCCAGGGATGGTTAATAGCAGGACAGGACAAAACACGAAAAGCCCCCACCCGGGACTAAATAAAAGTCCCACCAGGTTACGTAAATCCGGGAAGGCATCGCTAAACCTTTGAGGGAAAGGCACGTAATTTTTGGTTGCTATCCAGAAAAGTATAGCTGTAGGTAAGATAACGCTGATGAGTATTAAAACCTTCCGCCTGAGCCCGATCCTGAACCAGTGAGCCCAAAAAGCCTCAGGTTCCTTACGGGTATAGAAAATCCATGCCAAATAGAAGAAAAACGGAAAAATGAGGAAAGAAGTTGTCCGTTTTGTAAGTGAAGTCCAGATAAAGGTTAAAAGCCATCCGAGTAACTTCTCAAAGCCACCCATTTTTTGATAATTCAGCAGTAAGAGGGCCGCCAGCGTAAGCCCCATAGCGGCAAGGGGTTCTCTTAAAAGGTAACCGCTATATGGCCAGGCAAGAGTTCCCGCTCCGTATACAATGGCTACAATCGCAGCGATTTCAACCTTATAATCAAGCTCCAAAAGCAGAGCGACTATTAAACCGCCCGTAACAGCGGTGGCGATAGAATTCAAAAAGGTTAAGATTTGATAAGTCCCTATGTTTTCTACAAGCTGGCTCAGAACTAAAAGGGGGATGCCAATTGCATACAGGCCTATGTATTGCACATGGCCAGATGGAAGGGTGTGAAAGCCGGTAGACAAAGCCTGGGCCATCATGTCTATAAACAGCCATTCATCTGGCGAATGAGAGGTGCCTTTATAGCTCCATAGATATAAGGCCAGCAGAAATAGGATCACCCCTGCTATTACTTGCTTTTTCATCGTGATTTCACCCATAATTTTAAAAAGCCTACAGATAAAGCCCTCTTGTCAGGGTTTACGCCCCCTGTAACATCAAAGGGGCTCAGGGCATAACTATATTCAAAAGTGAACTCGTTCCACCCACGCCTGACCGCAGGAGAGCGGAGCAGAAATTCCCCTTCCCAAACTTCACAGTCCTCCCATTTATGGAAAGCAATTTCATGCCTATTTAGTTTGATTAGCAATTGCTGCTGGCGGTCCGGTATGCAGAAAGGAAAAGCTCTTACTTGCAAGACATGCTCTTCTGGCTTTAAAGCAAGCCACTGGGCTCGCGAAAAAGTTCCCTGAGCCCATATGCCACCCCAATACTCTTCATCTGACCAGCCTTCTAAACGCACAAGGTTCATGGGGCCTTCTAAATCCCTGACTTCAGCTACGCAAATAGGGTAATACCAGGGAGAAGGTTCTTTCAAAGGCTCAAAGCAACCAATTGGCTTAAAGGCAGGGTTGGTAGCGATTAAGTCCCACATATCCTCTTCTCCGCCGTAAGCAAAATGGAGGAGCACATATTTTACGCGATATTGCCGGAGCAAAAGGCCAATGTCGGGCTCAGCCAGTCCTTTGGGATTTTGCATGAGATGTGCCCATAACGTGAAAAAATGCTGGGGCAAGGAAGAACCCGAACCAGAGGCCGTAGGTCTGCGGTGAAATAAAGTTGCCCAGAGATTCTCAGGTCTGAGGGTTACAGTTGGGAAAGCGAGGTCAACGATGCCCTCACCTTGTTCTAAAGGTTGCTCCATTACCCACTTGTAAGCTGGATGAAGGGTACGGGGCAAAGGCAATTCGGCAGTGGGACTGGGCAATATTTCCATCAACCAGGCAATAGCTACTATATAGCGCAATGCCTTTGGAAAATGTCTCAAAGCTATTCCAGCCAGAGTCATAACCCCCAGCCCCCCAACCAAAGCATAACGGGAGGCCACACGCCCCAGTTCCCAAAAGGGAATTAAGGCCGTTAAAAGAAAGCCTGGCAAAGGAATGCCTGTATCAAAAGGCGATTCAAGCCAGGGGGAATTAAAGACCAAGGGTTTCAGGGCATGCCCCAACCCCCATATTAATGCATTTAAAGGGCGGAAGAGGGGAAATTCTATCACCTTACCGTCCCATTTAAGCAATGGCCCTAACCCTAAGGTTAATCCAATTATTGCTAAACTCAGGAGGCTCCGGGAGCGTGTTTCCTTTCGCAGAATTATGATCGACCCTATTAAAGCCAATATCCATGTACTCAAGCCAAAGTTTGGGGTCTCGGTCTCACTATATGGACCATGATATATTGAACGAGCAACCTTTTGAATCATTGGAATGGGGTGGTAAGCGGAAGGAGCAAACAAACTGTTCAAGCTCGCCCCCCAGTAAACATTATGATCCACTCCAAAAAACAGGGTTTTATCCTGCTGGCGACCTGTAAATTGAAGTGCAAGTACTGGCGAAGCTAAAACGCAGGCTATAAGGGCTGACATTAGAAACTGCTTTAGCCTCTTTTTCTGGAAAATCTGAAGCCCCCAGAGGGCAAAAACCATGGCTCCGATGAAAAGGCTGTAAAGGGCAAAATTAATCATCACACCCCATATTAGGCCGATGGCAAAAAGCAAACGTTTTTCCATTTGAGGGGAAAAGGAGTATTTAACTTTCTCCATTGCTAAAGCTAACCAGGGCAACAGGGCAAAAGCCCATAGCATATGCACGTGTCCTTTCGCCCGGGAAAAATGCATTTCAATGAACGTGAAAACCAGAGCTGTAACGATGGCTGGGAAGCCAGTGATAAAAAGCCGGGAGAAGCGAATTGCCCCTGCCAAGGAAAGTGCAAGGGCTGCAATAACCAGAACATTATATGCAAAAGCTTCTCCACCGACCTCATACAAGGGCAACGCGATGGTGAAAAGAAAAGGGGTGTGGGCTAATGTAGCAGTATGCCATCCGAGTGGATGAAAAACGAAAGGAGTGAACAGGGGAGAAGTGTGCTGAACAAAAATAGTCTCATGATACCATCTGATGCCCCAAACTACTTCCAAGACATCTTCGTATGCGGGTATGTGGGTGAAGATGTTTTTTACTCTCCAGCCCCACGAGAACAATAGCGCAAAAGCTATCCACGGGCCTAATTTTTTAATTGTTTCCTGGCTTAAGGGTTTCATGGAAATGGTTTCCTGACACCGTCTTTGGTTGTTCAAGTTTATACCACCAAAGAACTAGTGGGGTCAAATTTTGGGGTTCATTTGCCGCGAGCTTTAGCCCACCCGAACTTGTGCAAAATTGAATTGCATTAGGTTTGCTTCAAGAGTATTTCCTGCACTCGCTCAGCGAATTCAGCACTGGGTGCATCGTCCGTAAGGAATTGGATCTCTTCGGGCCTGGAGATGCCCAGCCCCAGTTCCACAGCCCGAGCAATCTGCTCCTGGGCAAACACAGGTCCGCGCTCCACTTCCGGAGTAGTGCCAAAGAGCCGGAGAATTGCCACGCCAGCAGCGTCTATGGCGACACGATCAGTTCCAGCTAAGATCACCTCTGCCTGAACCTTCTTTCCCCGCTCAGGCCCACCGGTTACAAAGGCTTCCACGCCATCAAGCACCACTAAGGCTGGTTTGTATGCAAAGTTGATTTCAGCGATCATTTTCCGCTGATGCGGTGAGCTGTGCAGCTCGGCCATGTAATCGTAGTAATCGGGGCCATACCTTGCTACCATGCCTACGGAGTTTTTAAGAGAGAGGGTGAAGTGCCCACCGTAACGGTGAGTCTTTAAGCAGCAGGTCTGAACTATGACATCGGCCTCCAATATGGGGCGGGCGAACAGGAAACCGCGCGACCAATGGCTCCCCGGAGGCTGGATCTGAACCCAGTCCTTCGCTCCAAGTTCATCTAAGACTAAGGTCCTGAACCCCAGCTCAGCCGCCATTGCAAAAATGCCTTTTTGCTCCATAACTTTGTGGGTTTCACCCATCCCACTCCGATCGGCAACGGTGATGGAATGAGCTTCCCCTTCCCACAGCAATTCTACGAGGGTACGGAGGACATCGTTGTGGGTGGAAGCAGGGGTGGGATCAGCGCTATTGAAGTTGGGTTTGAGTAAAACATTTTTGCCTTTTACATCCGGCATACCCAGGAGGACTACAGCGCGGCGCACTCCCTCCGCCCGATTTGTTGTGCGCACCAAAGCCACCCGCGCTGGTGGTTGTCCTTCAAACTTTGTAACTTCGGGAGTAGGTGAGGGGCAAGTTGTACTCGTTGGCGAAGGGGCCAGAAAGGTTGGGGAAACTTTTTCCTCCGGAATTCCGGTTTCATGGGAAATTTGCCAGCAGGAACTCAAGACCGGAGCCAGCATTCCCACACCGATCATCTTTAACGATTGGGCCAGAAAAGCTCTACGAGATAAATCTTCTCCTACATGCATCTCTCCTCCTTTCATCTGATACATTACTGTGCGGTTCGGGAATGAATTATACTGGAGGTTCGGTGATAATTTCAAACTGGCAGCTCAGAAGCTCGCCGAGGTGGGTCCAGCTTTTGTTTGCTCAGCCGTTTGTTTTGAGTTATTATTTTACCTCTTTACCAACCAATGGGATGGGATTAGGATTTGCCCTCCCCTCCAAAGTAGATCCAACTCTTGCCCCACCCGGCCACCATGTTCTCACGATAATGACCCTGATCCCCCAACCGGAAGCAGCGACGTGGGATCGCAGAGCACCGGATTACAAAGCCCGCAAGGCGGCCTTTGCCGAGGGAATCATCCGGCAGGCTGAGACATTGCTTCCTGGCCTGCGCAAACACATCGTAACCTGGGACGCAGCAACGCCTGCCACGGTCACTCGCTACACCGGCCATCCCGACGGCGCAATATATGGTTCTGCCATCGGCAACGAACGCCTGCCGCTGCAGACTCCGATCCGGAACCTTTACATCGTTGGTGCCAGCTCATGGCCGGGAAGCGGTGTGGAAGCAGTGGTCATATCCGGTATAACGGTAGCCAATTTGATTTTGCCCTCAAGTTCGTAAAAAATGCCTGGAAGCACTGGCCTCTGACTCCCGCTCGCCTGCCAGGCGCTGAGGTTGGCAGGTTGTGCTTTTGCTTTCTCCTCCTCTTCGTGCTATAGTATACCCTAGTTAGGGGTTTGATTCATGCCTGGCGATTTGGCGATAAAAACCGAAAATCTCTGGCGGATCTATACAGTGCAGGGGAAGCGTCGGGAACCACGCAAGGAAGTGATCGCCCTCAGGGATGTGAATCTGGAAATACCGAGAGGAGAACTCTTTGGCTTGCTGGGCCCCAATGGGGCAGGGAAAACTACCCTTATTAAAATCCTTACCACCTTACTGGCCCCAACCTCCGGAAGAGCATGGGTCGCAGGCTTTGACGTGGTCCATGAATCTCACAAAATCCGCCCTCTGATCAACATGGTATCCGGCGGGGAAACATCGGGCTATGGATTGCTTACAGTAAGGGAAAACCTCTGGATGTTCGCTCAATTTTATGGAATACCTTCTTCTGAAGCGAACCGGCGGATTGAAGAGCTATTGCGCCGGGTGGGCCTTGCTGAATGGATGCATGCTAAAGTATCTCAACTTTCCACCGGGATGCGCCAGAAGATGAACGTCGTGCGGGGCTTTTTAACGGAGCCGGAGATCCTTTTCCTGGATGAACCTACTCTCGGCCTGGATGTGAATGCTGCTCGCCAGATCCGGCAACTTATAAAAGAGTGGCTGGCAGAACATCCTAATCGCACCATCCTTTTGACCACCCATTACATGCAGGAAGCCGATGAATTATGCGATCGGGTGGCTATAATTGACCAGGGCAGGATAGTAGCCTGTGATTCTCCGGCAGCTTTGAAGCAACGCCTCCAACGAGAAGCTATCTTTGAGCTGGATATAACTTATCCCAACGATCTGGCCCCTCGCTCACTGGAGGCTATTTCTGGTGTTCGGCGAGCTCTGGTCTCTGAAACTGATACGGGTGCAAAGCTGGATTTGGTACTGGAAGAAGAGTCAGTTCTGGCTGAAGTTATCCATGTTCTGAGCACGCACTCTATTCAAGTACGGCGATTAACCAAGCGCGAACCGACCCTGGAGGATGTCTTTGTGGAGCTGGTGGGTCGCCCATTTGATGAAGAGTAAAGCCAGGGGCTGGAAGCTTTTTCTCAAGACAGTAATAGCCCGCGCTTATCCGAGGGTTATAGCCCAGCAGAGAGAGAAATCGTGGATTTTCTTTGACGTTTTCCTCCCAATGCTGGCAGTTTCGGCTTACGTTTTCATTTACCGGGCTATTGGAGCTCCAGAAGATTACGTGGGCTTTGTGGTACTGGGTGGAGCGATGACCGCTTTCTGGCTCAATGTTCTCTGGAGCATGTCCACCCAGTTTTACTGGGAAAAGGAGACGGGGAATCTTTCTCTTTTCATTATGGCTCCAGCCCCCAAGATGGCAATCCTCCTGGGCATGGCCCTGGGAGGTATGGTAGCTACTTCCCTGCGAGCCGGGACGATAATCATTGTAGGAAGTTTCCTTTTCCGGGTGCGATATTCTGTATTCAATCCTCCCCTCTTAGCGGTGGTTTTTATCCTTACCCTTGTAGCTCTGTATGGACTGGGGATGATGAACGCTTCCCTTTTCCTCCTCTGGGGACGGGAGGCCTGGCACCTGGCCAGCCTGGCTCAGGAACCTATATACCTATTATCCGGATTCTATTTTCCCATCAAAAGCCTGGGATTCTGGGTAGCAGTGTTGGCCTCTTTGATACCACTGACTCTTGGCCTTGATGCCATGCGCCAGTTGCTTTTCCCCTCCGGTTCAGCCCTTGGTTTCTTAAACGTATACCTGGAAGTAGCGGGGCTGGCTGTTTTGAGTGTTATTTTCCTCGCAGCAGCCCGGTTCCTCCTGAATTACATGGAAAGGAAAGCCATCAGCGAGGGAAGATTGCTGGAGATACAGCGATGAAAGGCCGGTTGCTTTCAGCCTGGCGGGCTTTCTGGATAGCGACATGGCTTGGGTGGCAGATTGAGTCCAACTGGACAGACCCTTTGCTCTTTGCCATTTACTCCATAATAAAACCCATAGCCTCAGCTGCCATTCTGGTAGTGATGTATGGGGTGATAACGGGAGGCAAGTTCAGAGAACCCATTTTCCCTTACATTTACCTGGGCAACGCCTTTTATATTTACGTGGGCTCGGTAATGACCGGCATTTCGTGGGCTGTTATAGATGACCGGGAACATTACCGAACCCTAAAATATATCTACGTTGCTCCTGTTCGCATTTACCTCTACTGGCTTGGACGAGGAGTTGCCCGCTTCCTTATAGGCACCTTTGCAGTTCTGGTAACCATTGTTTCCGGTGTCCTTTTCCTTCGCCTGCCTATCAATCCCGGGCAGGTGAATTGGCCCCTTTTCTTCGCCTCATGGGGTTTGGGAGTTGTGATGCTGGCCCTCTTAGGGCTTATTCTGGCTAACGTTAGCCTTCTTGTAGCCCATCACTTTTTCCTGATTGGCGAGGCGGTAGCAGGAGCCCTCTATCTCTTCAGTGGGGCCGTTTTTCCCCTGGAGGTCCTGCCATCCTGGCTTCGCCCTGTAGGTTTCATAATGCCCATAACTTACTGGCTGGAATTAATACGCCGTTCCCTTCTCGGAGAAAGTACCATAGCTTTCCCTACCCTTGCTTCTTTCAGCAATTTTGAACTGCTGGGAATATTGTTAGGTCTATCGGCTCTTTTTGGAACAAATGCCATGCTTTCCTTTAAATTGTGCGATTCCCTGGCTCGTGAGCGCGGCCTAATTGACCACACTACGAATTACTGAGAATTGTACAGGTTATGTGGCCCCAGAGTGTGTACTTTGGCTTTATCGGTTCTTCCAAATATAATGCGAAACAAAACCCTAACATCAGGAGGTAAAGCCGTGAGCGAGCACATGGATTTCATAGAGGCTCGTTACCAGGAACTTTCCAAAAATTTCCACTACTGGGAAAAAATCAAGGACATAATAGACCAGCTTATTGACCTCATGCTCAATTACCGCCAGAGTGGCCACCCCGGCGGCTCCCGCTCCAAAGTCCACATCCTCGTAGCCACAACTTTGAGTGGGGTTATGCGGTGGGATATACGCCACCCCGAGAAAATTTTTGGGGACAGGTTCATCCTGGTAGGAGGACATACCGTCCCACTTATTTATGCCACATTGGCCGTATATAACGAAGCTTTGAGGATAAAATACCAGCAAACGAAGGACCCCAAATACCTTATCCCCAACCCGGAGAAATATGCCCTTTACTGGGAGGACCTCCTCAAGTTCCGGAGGAACAAAGGCCTTTCTGGCCACGCCGAGATGGAGGGTAAAACCCTTTTCCTAAAGTTCAATACGGGCCCATCAGGACATGGTTCTCCCGCTGCGGCCGGGGAAGCATTAGCCCTTAAAAGAGCAGGTGCTTATGGGGTTAAAGTGATCGCCCTGGAAGGAGATGCGGGCCTTACCACAGGCGTCACCCATGAAACTCTGAACTCCGCCTGGGGACTCGGCCTGGATAACCTTTATTACCTTGTAGACTGGAACGATTATGGAATAGACGAACACCCCATCTCTTCTGTGGTCTACGGCTCCCCAGAGGTCTGGTTTGGCTCTCATGGTTGGAGAGTAGTGGGGACCATGCGGGGAAACGAGTGGGGCCCCGTGACCAAAACTTTGCTGCAGCTTTTCTACGGCCCCAATCCGGAAAAAGTCCCAAGCGTTGCATGGTTCAGGACCAAGAAAGGGCGGGATTATCTCAAATATGACTACAAATCGCATGGAACCCCCCACCCCCTCAACAGTGAACTTTTCTGGGAGACCAAGCGCCCCTTTGCTGAAAAATATGGGGTTAAGTTTGAGGGGTTTGGTCAGCCAGCCCCTAAAGATCCACAGGAGCTTATGGCTCAATACCGAGCAAACCTGGAGGCAGTTATCAACGTCCTGCGCCAGGACCAGGAGCTGGTGGATTACCTGGCCAATACCCTTATTGCCATCGCTGAAACCGTTCCTGACGACATCCCTACGTTAAAGATAAACCGGAAAGCTAATCCCTTTAAAGATCCCCGCCTTTACGATTATCGCAATTACCCTTCTAAGCTCTTTGTCCCCCCGGGAACTAAAGCGGCCAACAGGGAAGCATTTTCCAAATGGGGAGCCTGGGTCAATTACTTTGGACATAAAGAGTACGGCCGCCCCCTCTTCATCGTGTGTGCCGCTGATTTGGCTGATTCTACGATGATTTCCGGCTTTGCTAAAGGATGGGAAGATTTTCCTGGCTACGGATGGTATGAGCGTTTTGGGTCATCTGATGGTATCCTTTTGCCCCAGGAAATAACGGAATTTGCCAATGCCGGGATAATGGTAGGAATGGCTACGGTGAACTTTGCTGAGAACCCCTGGGAGGAATTTAATGGCTTTTACGGAGCTTGCTCCACTTACGGGTCTTTTGCTTACCTCAAGTATGGGGTTTTCAGGTTATTCAGCCAGCTGGCCCAGGACTGCCAGCTTAAGGTGGGCAAAGTTATCTGGGTAGCAGGTCACTCCGGCCCCGAGACTGCTGATGATTCCCGGACCCACTTTGGGATTTTCGCCCCGGGCGTCACTCAGCTTTTCCCCAAAGGGCAAATAATAAACCTTCACCCCTGGGAGCACAATGAAGTTCCAGTGGTCCTGGGAGAAGCCCTCAAGTATGATGTCCCGATAATTGCCCTGCACCTTACTCGCCCGGCTATAGAGATCCCTGACCGGGAAGCCCTGGGGATTCCCTCCCATTTTGAAGCCGCAAAAGGGGCTTACATTGTGAGGGATTATCGGCCTGATCTTCCCAAAATGGGCACCGTTATAGTCCAGGGCACAAGTGCGATGGTAAGTATTATCAAAATCCTCCCTAAATTGGATGAGGAGGGGCTTAATGTTAAAATAGTGGCGGCTATAAGCCCCGAGCTGTTTTCTTTCCAGCCGGAAGAATACCGTAACATGGTCCTCTCAGAGGGTGATAAGATTGATTCTATGTGTATAACCACTCAAGCTCGCTGGCTCATGCATGATTGGTTGTTCAACAAAATAGCGGAAGAGTATTCCCTTTCAGCCGATTGGGATAACCGCTGGCGCACCGGTGGCACAGTGGAAGAGGTTATAGAGGAAGCGCGCCTTTCACCTTACTGGGTTCTTGAAGGCATAAGGCGATTCGTAAGGGATAGGGAAAAGAGGCTGGAGCGGATTGAAAGAGCCCTTAAAGAAGCCAGAGGTAAGGCTCCTTAAGGGAAAATGGGGGCCAGTGTGCCCCCAAAGTTTTCCAACAGGGGCAAACCGCTAACATTGGCAATTTGCCCACGAAAGAAGGTAGGCCAGAAGGACTTATTCTTCAGGCCCACCAAGTTTTACAGCACTAAAAATACGTTTTGGGCTCACAAATCCGCCAGTTGAATCTATACGGCCCGCACTACCGAAAAGCCTTATCTTCTCACGCACAGCTTCTTTAACATATTCGCGGCTTATCGCAAGGAACTTGCGGGGATCAACTTCATCAGGCATTTTCTCAAGCCCCTCTTTAAGCCCCCGCACGAAAGCCTGGTTAAGGTATGTAGCAACGTTTATTTTGCTTATGCCGTTTTCAATGGCCTCTAAGATGCTCTCATCCTTAACCCCTGATGACCCATGGAGAACCAGTGGTATGTTTACCTTCTTGCGGATAGCCTTGAGCCTCTCAATATCAAGGGTAGCTTCTTGCTCCCTCATTGCGTGGATGGAGCCAATGGCCACCGCCAGGGAATCAGCTCCGGTGAGACGAACGAACTCAGCTGCCTGGTCAGGGTCAGTCATGGCTTTTTCCACATCTTCAGGGGTAACCTTATCAGTTACCTGAAGGACCTGACCAAGCTCAGCTTCTACGGGAATCCCCACGGCATGAGCCACTTCGCAGATCTTACGGGTTATGGCCACATTTTCTTCGAAAGGCAGCTTGGAACCATCAAACATTAGAGAAGTGAATCCAGCCCGGAGACAAAGGATATTCTGCTCAAAGCTTGTGCCGTGATCCAAATGCAGGACCACAGGGATGTTCACCTGCGAAGCTACTATTTTCACCATCCCTGCTGCCAGTTCCAACCCAGCATAGCGGATAGCTCCCTGGCTTACTTGCAGGATCACAGGAGCTCGCTCCTCCTGCGCTGCTTCCACAATGGCCTGAATCTGCTCCATGTTGTTAGCATTGAAGGCACCAATGGCATAATGTTCTTCAAAAGCCCTTTGAAGCAATTCTTTACTGGTTACCAGTGGCATGTTATCCCTCCTTAAAGCAATTTCCTGGGAACTTTTACCCCCCTGAGCCTGGCATAAGGAGGCAAGGCCTCCCCAATCAAGGGGCGGGCATATTCAATGAAAGCTTTGGTTACAAAGTTGCTTTCCTCGTTTATGTATTCATCTGGCAAGTAGCGCTCAACATTAGCCACTTTTTCTAACTCCACAAGACCGGTGGTGGAACGGTAAACCGGGCCTGGTTCCCGGATTATTGTGACCATCTTACCAGTCTCGCCAGCCAATGCTGCTTTCACCGCAGCCCTTCCTACTTCATAAGCTTCCTGGCGATCCACCTCGGAAACGGCCAGTGCAAAGGAACGGTAGAGGTAATTAGGCTTGTCTATACGAACGCTAAGGCCAAGTTCAGCTTTTATCAGGGAAGAAGCGGCATCCGAAGCCCCACCTTTGAGCACGTGCCCGAAGGCGTCAACTTCTTTGGGGGCAAATTCTCCACCGAAAGGCTCGCCAGCCTCGTTCTTCACCCCCTCACTCAGGGCGATGACTACATAGCCATATCGCCGGTAGGCCTCTTCTACATCTTTGAGGAGTTTTTCCCTGGAAAGAAGCCTCTCGGGAAAATAAATGAGGTGTGGGGGGTCATCTTCCTGTTCTTTGGCCAGGGCGGCCGCTCCCACAAGCCAGCCAGCATTTCTGCCCATAACCTCAATAATTTTGACCGGGCTATTTACCCGCATGGCTTTTGTATCCCAACCTGAATCCCTCACAGCCATGGCAACGAACCGGGCAGCGCTTCCGTAGCCCGGGCAATGGTCAGTATGGGCAAGGTCATTGTCTATGGTTTTGGGAACTCCTATAACCCGAAGCTCATAACCGGAATCCATGGCCAAGCGGTTAAGTTTCATGGCAGTATCCATGGAATCGTTCCCACCGATATAGAAGAAGTAGCGGATGTTATGAGCTCTGAAAACCTGGAGGATTCGCTCATAGTCCTCTTCTTTGACTTTGTACCTTATACTGCCCAGAGCAGCTCCGGGGGTATAGCGCAAGCCCTCCAGAATCTCTTCCGGCTCCTTAGTAAGGTCAACGAAATCCTCTTCAAGCACCCCTTTTATTCCATTGATAGCTCCATAGACTGCCTCTATCTCGGGATGTCTGAGGGCCTCGTGGATAATTCCTACCAGGGTGCTATTTATGACAGCTGTTGGTCCTCCAGATTGTCCAACTACAACTTTCCCTTTCATAGCTTACCTCCTTAAAAAGGAAAGAGGGAAAGGCCTTCTTTGGCCCTTCCCTCCACACTGAGTTATTAATATTTTACCACGCACTCCAAATTAGTTCAAGGCTTGACGCAAGCTCTTACAATGGTTATAATTTTAACTGGATGGAGAGGTGCGAGAGTGGCCGAATCGGCGCGACTGGAAATCGCGTGGGCGTCTAAAACGGCGCCTCGTGGGTTCGAATCCCACCCTCTCCGCCTGAAACCAAAGGGCTGGCTTAAACGCCAGCCTTTGTTTTTTATCGCCTTTCTCCTTGCTTCCTGCTCTGGCTATACCCCCTGGAAACCAATCCACTACGGTCTTAAGGCTCAAGCTTTTGTCCTTTCCATAGCTGAAAATTCCACGGGACTGTGGGCCGCCATATACGCTAACCCCGGTTTATATCTATCCTGCGATGAAGGACAAACCTGGTACCCACTAAGAAACGGCGTCCCTCCAGGGCCAGTCTTCTCCCTCAAGACCGATCCTCTAAATCCCGGAGCCATTTATGCCGGAACATCAAGCGGGGTTATCCGGTGTGAGGGCAAGCCCCCTTATTGCACTTATGTAGGCAGGAATCTTCCTCCCGTTAGAATTTACGCCCTGGCTTTTTCCGCGGACAAAACCCTTTATGCTTCTCCTGATGAAGCACCCATCTATCGTTACATGAGCGGAGAATGGAAACCCCTTTCCCCTCTGAAAGCCACTGCCCTTGCCCTCCTTCCCCACCCGAAGGACCCATTAACCCTTTACGCCGGGACAGCCGGTCAGGGCATATGGAAAACCGAAGATGGGGGCTCAAGCTGGCGCAATGTCTCAAAAGGCTCAGGAATACGCCACGTTTACGCTTTAGCGGTTAACCCTTTAAACCCTCAGGAAATTTTTGCTGGCGCAAAGGAGGGCCTTTTCGCCTCTAAGGATGGAGGTGAAACCTGGGAGAAGCTTAACTCACCGCTCACAGTTCCTGCAGCGCTACTATTCACCACTGATGGCATTTTATACGCCGGGGAGCAAAACCCGGACCCCAGCCGCGGCCGTTTCGGGGTTTATAAGAGCACGGATGGAGGGCAATCCTGGGAAAAGCTTCCCGGCTTCCCCCCAACCTCTTCCATATTCTCCCTTGCTGAAGGCTCTTCCTCCCTTTATGCGGGCGGGATTCAAGGTATTTTCAAAAGCCCTGGTAAAACCTCACCCTGGGAAGAATTAGCCACAGGCCCTGCGGGGCCCCTCGTCCTGGGAATAGCTCTTTCCCCTGAGGGCGATGCTCTTTACGCCATGACCGGCAAGGGCCTGTATGTCTCCTATGACGAAGGAGAAAATTGGGCGCCGCTCCTGGAAGGATGGGGAGTACAAAGCTTCGCTTTCCACCCCCGTGACCCAAGGATTTTCTATGTTGGGATTATAGGGCATGGGATATGGATTGGGGACAAATGGGAGCCTATAAGTCCTTCCTTGAATGGGCTAAGTATCCCCCAGCTAATAATAGATCCGGATGATCCCCGCTTCTTCTATGCTCGCATATCTTACGATCGGCTCTACCGCAGTTCTGATGGCGGTAAAACCTTCCAAAGCATTTGGAACGGCATGAAACTGAGCGATGAAGTCCTCTGTTTTGTCTACGACCACCACAATTCCGGAACTCTCTTAGCCGGTGCAACAGAAAACCTTTACGTTACCCACAACAGAGGCGATTCCTGGGAGATAATCCCTGGCCCTTTCCAGGGACAAAGTATCCTTTCAATAGCCATAGACCCTGTTAAACCCGGACATCTCTATGTTGGTGCCACCAGAGGCTTATACGAAAGCCACGATTATGGCCATTCCTGGCGGCTTGCTGGCTTTGAGGGTGTAACTGTATCAGTTATAACCTTTGCTCCCCCAGATTACAATGAGATTTACATTGGGACAAGGTATTCAGGCCTGTTCCGGAGCCGGGATGGGGGAAAGAGCTGGGAATTCATCGGAGAAGGGTTGCCCCAGGAAATAAGGCAGGTGCTTGTAAGCCCCGCAGGAAAAGTATTCGTCCGAACTCCGCAAGGAATTTATCGGATGGAAAGGAAATGAAACGGGCCATCATCCTATCAATTTTGGCCTTAATCCTTACCTTATCTGGCTCTCCTGAGGACAAAAAAATCCGCTTCGGAGCTCATGTTCTTGATTCCCAAGACGAGACCTTACAGAAAGTCCGGGAGATGGGGGCTACCTGGGTTATTTACCCTGTCTTGTGGCGAGATGTTGAACCTTACCCTGGCCGATATAACTGGGCGGGGCTGGACTTAACCCTTCAGGCCATGGAGTATTACCGTCTAAACACAATCCTCAGGGTTGATCACCCCCCAGCATGGGCCTCTTTAACCCCCTACCCCAATTCCCCTCCAATGGAGCCGGACCTCTATGCCCAATTCCTGCGGAAGCTTTCATCCCGATATAAGGGGCGGGTCAAAGCTTATATAATCTGGAACGAACCGAACCTTGCCCAGGAATGGGGCGGCCTTCCGCCCGATCCCCAGGGTTATACTTCTTTACTAAAAGCCGCCGCTAAGGCTATAAGGGAATCCGACCCGGAAGCTATAATAGTAAGTGCCGGACTTGCCCCCACGAACGAGATAAGTCAAGAAGCCATGGATGACCGCATTTATCTAAGGCACCTTTACGAAGCGGGCGCCTCGGCTTACTTTGATGTCTTAGGTGCTCACCCTTATGGTTTTGCCTATTCTCCTAAGGACCCACGTGGTGCTCACAGTGGCCTTAATATGGCCAGGCTTGAAGACCTGCGGGAGATCATGGTCCTTTATGGCGATGAAAAGAAAGAGGTATGGATAACAGAGTTTGGCTGGACCACCGAGGGCTATGGGGTCTGGGATTGGGCCAAAGTAAGCCCCGAAGAGCAAGCCCGCTATCTTGTGGAAGCTATAAAGATAGCAACTTTCCGCTGGCCTTGGGTTGGGCTAATGGCTGTTTGGCTTCTGAGCTCAGGTGAAGTTGAGCCGGCATATCGCGGCTTCAACCTCTTAAACCCTGATGGCTCTCCAAAACCAGCATGGGAAGCTTTAAGAGCTTTCGCCCGCTCTTCTCCCTTTATTCGCCGTGACCTTCCCCCGCCTCCCTCTTCTCCACAGCGTGTCTTTATCCTTGCCCCTGATCAAACGATACACCTGGGCGATAGCGAATATCCATACCCCTGGGAGCCACTGCACCTTATGCGTAATCCAAGCCCTTCCTGGGAATGGTCCTTTTACGTCCATAGGCCTGAAGATAAGTGCTGGCTTATGACATTGGAATTAATGCAGAGCAATGAATGGGGAAATGCCCTCTTTTTAAATGGGAAACCCGTGGCCATTTTGCCGGCAGAGGTCTGGGAGGGAATATGGGTAAATTATCCGGTGGAAATCCCTCCCGGCATATTAAAGGAGGGGCGCAATGAAATAGCCCTAAAGATAACCAAGCGTATGCCTCCCTGGCAACATGATGACCTCATTTGGGACGACATCCAGTTCCGGAACGTAATCCTGTGGGAAAAAGCTTGCCCCTGAGCCAAAAACCTTTGAAAAAGGGTAAGTATTACCTTGGCGCATACGCTGCTTAATCCACACGGCTGGCTACTTTGGCCACTACCCGGGCCGCATCTACCGCCCCCACCGCGACCTTCGCCGCCTTGCCCCCCTTCACCGCCGCGCCCGCAGCCGAAGGCACATACGGCACAGCCCAGAGCACAACATCCAAAGCCAGCCATCCCACATTCTCCCAGGAAGGTTCCGCCACTAATTACCGGCGATGTCCAGCAACCAATCAATGGGAATATGCCCGTTGGGATCGGTGTATCGCAGATGAAGCCCGAGTTTTATGGATCTTTTTTCCTTAAGCTCCCTAAACCAATCCAGCTCCTCGTGCGGCCATCATACACTGTCACCATCATTTCTCCTTCAGCCCGCCATCTTGTTAAAAGTTCTCCAAAGTTCGGATATAACCAAAATGATCGGCCATCTTTGGCAATGAAACGCACAGGCACTTTCGAGACCATTCCCTTTATCACTTCATAAGCTTCCCATGGCTCAAATATGATTAATTCTGCCGGAATCGCCATGTCCGATCCCCCTTAACGTAGACGCTCCATCCTTAGAAGTTTCACCTCAACCGGATCTATTGTCCAGAACTCCACACCCCATCCTGCTCGAAAGCCAGGATCTCGAGGCCAGAACCAGGGCCGAACCCGTTGAGGTCCGTATATACGGGGTTGATTGAGGATCTTGAATTCGACTCGATATTCGGGAGGATATCGTAAGGCCAACCGACTTAGAGCTTTCCCAGCGGATTCGAATTAAAATATGTGCGACCTGGCCTTCCGCCTCGCAAGAGCCCAGTTTGCTCAATGGCAGTGATTTCTCCGGGAGTAGAACCCGGGGAAGCGCGCCGTTATTATCGCCTGATCCGCCACACCACCCACGAAGGCCAGCGCACCCCCCAGGGCCGCATCCCGCGCCAGATCTTCTGGATTCCCCAACCCAGAACCAATTGATTGGCCGGTTAGTGCATTCTCCATCACACGCTCCACCTGACCTGAGAGGGCAATATTGCCAAGGCCAATCCCCGTTGCGCCTGTGGCCGCGGCGATCACAGCAGAAATCCCATAGAAAGCCGCTCCTCCCACTGCCCCCGCTACCGCGCTGGCGCCCACGGAAGCCCAATTCACATCCGTGAAGGCTTGTACGTTCAATCCATTCTGGCTGATGTTGGCAGCCACTTGGAAGCCGTAATTGATCAAGAACCCGCTAGCCGCTCCCGCTGCCATCATCACCAAGATGACCGGAACGTGGCCATCGGGATCCGCGTAGCGCAGCGGATTGTTGTAAACGTACGCATACCGGTTCAG
>CAZZMI010000002.1:0-55658 GCA_964655275.1 uncultured Anaerolineae bacterium
TCGACAGAAATTTCTTAGCTTGCCGCGCGCTTCAGGGCTTCATAAATGGCCAAGATGTTGGCTTTATGGATGGGCTCCCCCATTGTCCCCATGGCAAGAGACGATTTACCAAACTCCTCCAGCTTTATCTTGAAAAGGCTCTCTGGCGGACGCCTACGATTTATAGCTTCTGAAACCTTCGCCTTCAGCTTCCGAAGATAATTAATGTTGGAATCTATCATCTCCGCGATCTCCCCTTTGAGGAGAACCCCCCCATGCCCCTGAACCACATAATCCAAATTAAGGTGCTTCAAAGCCTCCAGAGAGGCAATGCTGAGATCCACATCCCCTTCCGTCACCAAGGGGATCGGCATAAGGAGATCGCCAGCAAAGAGGGTTCTTTCTTCCTGAATGTAAACAGCTATAGAATCGTAAGAGTGGCCGAAGAGTTCAAAAAGGTGGAGGTTGAAACCACCAATCTTTATGCTCATACGACCTGAAAAAGTAATTGAGGGCAAGATAATGGAGGCCCCTTCAAGCTCGGAATAGAGGCTTTTGGCTTCTGCCAGTTTCCTGGCACCCTCCTTTAAAAGCATGCTCCTGGTTTTCCTGTGAGCAATAACTTCAGCACTCTCCAGCAAGTAGCTCCCAAGGGTATGATCGGCATGGTAATGGGTTAAAATGAGGTACTTTATCCCTTCCGGGCACTCCTTGAGGACCTCCTTCTTTAGTTCCAGAGTCTCGGAAGGGAACGGCATAGTATCTATGACCACTGCCCCTTCCGGTGTGACCACAAAGCCCGCCGTGACTTCGTAATAGAGGTCACTGATGAAAGCGTAAACATGATCAGAAACTCTGTCCTTTATCACTTTCCTCCCTCCCCTTTTCTCTGTTCAAGCTGATTTATGAAGCTCTCAAGAATAGGCCTGTCAGCAGGAGGGGCAAGTCTCAAGGCCTCTTTAGCCTCATCTATGGCTTGCTCAATAAGGCCCATCTGGTAGTAAAGGAGGGCAAGGTTCCTGTGGGTTATGTAATCGTTGGGAGCTAACTCCAAAACCCTTTTGTTGACTTCCACTGCCTTTTCCAGCTGCCCCATTTGAGCATATACAAACCCCAATGCACTGTAAGCCTGGGGAAGATTGGGCGAAATTTCCAAGGCCTTCTCGTAAGCCTCTGCCGCCTTCTCCCATTGCCCCATCATCCGATAACAGTCCCCAAGTAAGAGCCAGGTCTGATCGTATAAGCTATCAAGGGCCAACGAGTGCTGAACGGTTTCTAAGGCCTTGTCCATCTGCCCTAACAACATATACACCAGAGCTTTCTCGTTATGGAGATGAGCAGTGTTTGGACTCAGGCGAGTAACTTGGTTGTAATAATCCAGAGATTTCTGCAAGAACTCTTGCCTCCTCTGGGGATCAGCAGAAAGGTCAGCCCAGTTGCGGTAAAGGCGAGCCAGGTTAGCGGTGTGGTCCTGGTTGTAAGGGTTGAGGTTGCGGGCCTGGATCAGAACCTCTTCGGCCTCTTCAAGTTTCGCCTCCCTTTGAATAGGATCCTGGATGGTCTTGGCTTGCTCCAAAAGCGCGCGGCCCAGGAAAAGGTAGAAGTAATCCTCCGAAGGGGCAAGTTTTACCGCCTGGGAGTGGAAGCGCACGCTCTCACCCCACCGCCCCATATTGTCAAGGGAAAAGCCCTGCTTGTAGACAATGTCAGCCTTTATGATGCTCAGGTTGGTGGCATAGATGAGCACAGGCACGATTACGAGGCTGATCAGGGCAACTGGAACCGCTGCAAGGGGGCGGTTAGCTAAAGGCGAAGGCAATGGGTATTCCCCCAGCAGGGAAAATCCTTCCAGCAGGATAAAGGCAAAGACCGTGACATAGAAATAGCTTATGGTATTGACCACATTTTTCCCAAGGATCAGGTTGGAAGCATGGTAAAGGCCGAAAATAAGGGGAAGGGTTGAAGTTACGCCGAAGTAAATGAGGAAAGCCATCAACATTGAACCATAGTCCGGCTTCTCTCTCCCCAAAGCTGTCCTTGAGGCTACCAGTATACCGCTTACAAGCCAGGTGAAGAAGAAGAGCCAGAACATAGCTAAAGAAACCACCGGGCGCCCCTGGCTCAGCCTGTAAGTCAGGGAAGTTATAAGGATGGATACGGGATCGGTTTTGCCCAGCTGGTTTGTGGTGTAATCAAAGAGCATGGTGCAAATGACGAAGGCCACAAGGATGGATAAGGATAAAGCGAAGGCCCAGGGAGATGATTCCTCAATATGCGGCGTAAGCTGGAGGCGGGATTTCTTGCCTTTATGCTGAGGGATAAGCGCAGGCCTCTCAACAGCCAGCTGTCCTGTGCCCAGAGTTACCATGACCGCCAAGAGAAGCCAGAAATAGGTGCGAGTGGCTGCTATGGCTATGCCGAAGTGAATTTCAATGAAATGGGCGATAAATGTGGCCAGTAAAGCTACCAGGAGCATGGCCCTGGAGTCCAGAGCTCTTTGCTTTTCCTCGTAAGCGGTCATGGCAAAATACATGGTGTAGAGAGTAAGGCCTGCTATTATCCCCGTAGGAATACCTACTCCCGCGAACCGCCAGCTCCTTTCCACAAGGTAAGGGATTATGAGCCCCAGGAATCCCCCGCCTGCCATAAAGCCCAGGAACAGGGCTTTCCTCCTCTCGTCCGGGATGAAGCCGAGCCACCGGAGACCGTAATAGAAGATGCCTCCGAATAGGGTTATGTAGACAAAGAAACCTATAAGGCCTGTGTTTACAAGAGCATCAAAAGTCTCATTGTGGGAACGGTCGGGGGAGGCAGTGCGGGATTCGTAATGGGCAAGGTCTGGAGGATAAAAGGGGGTGTAAGCCATATGCATCGTTTCGGGGCCATAGCCTATAAGAGGACGCAGTAAATTCAGGGGGTCATACCCCCCCGTAGGTGACCAGATGGGCTGGTGGGGGAGGATAAGCCTGACAGCACCTTCCCAGATAAGAACCCTCACTTTACCTGTCCCTCCCCCTATCTCAAATACCTGCCCCAGTCGGCCTATGTATGGCAATTGTTTTAGCGGCTCAAGGGGAGTATGAGGCAGGTTAAAGACTATGAGGAACAAAATGCCAAGAATTGTATGGAAGACCCAGCTGAGCCAGAGCCAGCGGAACCCCTTTCTTAAGAAAGCCATAACCCCATAAGCAGGCAATATGCCCACCGGGATGCTGGCAATTGAGAAGAGCGCAGCCTTTCCCAGTTCCTCCTTTTTAACGGGCCCCGGTTCAGCCTGGTTCCGCATTGCCACAAGGATGATAAGCATAAAAGCATAGAGGCCTCCAAGAAGCCCTACCCATGGGCCACGGCTCTGGCTGAAAAATACGCACATGACCTGAACAATGAGGGCAAAAAGGTACACTCCCCCCGCTATAGATTCTATTGTGCCCTTAGTTCCTTCTTCCCTCAGCAAAAGGCCCATGGACTTTATCACCCTCTCCAGGGTCAGGAAGAAAACCATTATGAGGTAAGCAGCAACAAAGATAGCGTTCCCCATGTTAGAGGCCACACGCCTTGTCACATCTCCACCCCAGGGCAGCGGATCTTTCCCCATGTGCTGAATTATCCCGTAAATGGAGATGGGTATGCTGGTGATTATGATCACGCTGATGAGCCGCTCCAGCTGTTCCCGACGTTTAAGGTGCATCAGGGTGATGAAGAAAATAACGATGTATGAGAGGGTGGTGTAAGTCCCCTGGAGACGCTGATATGAACCCCAGAAGCTTATCCTGGGGCAAATGGAAGTTGCGGTAGATAGAAGGTAAACCCCTGCCAGGAGCAATGTGGGTATGACCAGCGGTGTTTCTCTGAGCCACTGAACAAAAGGTTTATCCAGGTGCAAACCCTCATCGGCCAGCTTTATCAGCCATATGGCCACCATCGCCAGGGAGATAGACCGCAGGATACTGAGTTTATCAGGCTCAAAGACCCGCTGGGAGTAAATGTTGAAGAACAAGGGCACAACAATTGCGGCTATGAGCCATCCAGCTTCAAGGAGTTTCTCGCACAAAACCCCAACTTTGCTTCTTCTCACCTTACCTTCTCCTTAAACCATTTGATTGTCCTGTCTAAACCCTCTTCCAGTGATACTTCGGCTTTGAAGCCCAGGATTTTTTCAGCCCGCGAAGTATCGGGACGGCGCTTCCGCGCTTCTTCAAAGCCAGGGCCATAGGCTTCATCGTAAGGGATAAAGGTGATGGGCGACTGGGAGCCTGTTTTCTCCTTTATGATGCGAGCCAGTTCCAGGATGGAAACCTCTCTCCCATTGCCAATGTTAAAGATTCCCCCCACAGCCTGGGGCAGGGTGGCAGCTAAAATGGTCCCCCGCACAGTATCGCTGACGTAGGTGAAGGAACGGGTCTGGGAACCATCTCCGTAAACGGTTATTGGTTTGCCTTCAAGGGCCTGGGAGATAAAACGGGCAATCACGCTCCCATATCCTCTGGGGTCAAGGCGTGGACCGTAAGCGTTGAAATATCGGACAATGGACACTTCCAGGCCCAGGCGGTAGTAGGCCAGGGCCATGTGTTCATCCAGGCTTTTGGAAAGAGCATAGCACCAGCGGGAAGCCTCCGGCGGGCCAAAGACACCGTTATCCTTTTCCCTGAGCCGGGCCTTCCGATTTTTCCCGTAAACTTCGGAGGATGAAGCTACCAGAACCCTCCTGCGGTAGCGGTGGGCAAACTCCAGCACCAACTCTGTCCCCAACAAGTTAACCCTTATCGTCCTCAGAGGGTCCCGGAGCACATAGTAAACTCCTACAACGGCCGCCAGGTGGTAAATTACATCGCTTTCCTTTACCAGGCTTTCCACCAGGGAAGCATCAGTTACATCGCCTTTGACCAGGCGGAAAGAGGGGTTTGAAAGGTTATGGGCTATGTTTTCCTCTTTGCCCTGCGAAAAGTCATCCAGAACCACTACTTCATAACCTTGAGCCAGAAGCCCATCTACCAGATGAGACCCGATGAAGCCTGCGCCGCCAGTTACCAGGGCTCTCATTCTTTTTTCCTCAAATCCGGCTCAGTGTGAATTAAAATTCGGCTGGCTGAGGGAAGCTGTTGCCTTATTTTCCTTTCCAACTCCTCGGCTATGCGGTGAGCCTCTTCCACCGATTTTGACCGATCAACGGTCAAGTGCAGGGAGATATGGTAATTTTGCCCGTGTCTGTGGATTTGAACAGAGTGGACTCCTTGCCCTCCAATTTCCTTAATCAATTTTTCCACAAACTTACGGCCAGAAGGGGCAACAGGTTGGGATGGATTTTCGTTCTCCAGGTAAGGTTCTATGTGGGTTATAATATTAGTGCCAGGCTCAATCTCTGAGGCCAATCTCTCTTCAAGCTTACTTATCTCTTCATGGGCTAAGTCAAGAGGCCAATCGGCAGGAACTTCCAGGTGCATTTCCAGTATTTTATTGTTTCCATTCTGGTGGAAACTGAGACTGTGGGCTCTCAGCCCCGTTTGAGAAGCCAGAGCCTGAACTTTCTCGTATAAGCTTTCCTCCCTTGCTACCGGCTCCGTATGGACTACCACATCCCCTTCCGGTAAGAGAGAATGGATGGCCTCTTCTACCTCCCGGGCGATGGCGTGGCTTTCCTCAAGGGAAGAACTCCTTTTTATCCCTATCTCAATGTCAAGGAAGATCTTGTTTCCGGCTCCCCTGGCCCGGACCCTGTTAACAGCCAGCACTCCCGGAACCGAAAGGGCTCGCTGCGAAATTTTTTCCACAAGACCTTCCGGAGTGCGATCCATAAGGGTATTTATAGCCTCACGGCTGAGGCGAATTCCCGCCACCATCACTAAAGCCGCTACCACCAGGGCAGCAACAGGGTCAGCCCACTCCATTCCGAACCTGGCTATAACCAATCCCAGCAGGACCACCATGGAGCTGAAGATATCGCTCGTATAGTGCAGGGCGTCGGCTTTGAGAGCCTGGCTCTGGTATTTGTTAGCAGTTCGGGTCAGGATAAAGCTAAGGGAAGAGGCCACCAACACCGACAGGATCATTACCCCCAGGGAATAGTTTGTGACCCTAAAGTTCGCCTCCTTACCCGTAAGGCGAGCAATAGCTTCCTGAATGATCCAGGCGGAAGTCAGGAGGAGCAGGAAAGTCTCAGCCAGAGCTGAAAGACTTTCAGCCTTGTAATGTCCATAGTGGTGGGTTTCATCCGGGGGTTTATCTGCTATCCGGACGGCGAAAAAGGCCATCAAAGCTGCGGCTAAATCAAGGCCAGAGTGGAGAGCTTCGGATAGAATGCCCAGACTACCGGTAATTAGCCCCACAATCAATTTGAGCCCCGTTAACAAACCTCCCCCGATAACGGAGGCCAGAGCTACTTTCTGTTTTTCCATAATAGCCTCCGGATTTTTCAAATCCCCATAATGATTTTAGCTATGAGCAGGTATATAAGCAAGCCTGTTCCGTCTACCAGGGTGGTGACAAAAGGAGCTGAAAGGACTGCCGGATCAAGGCCAATTCTGGCCGCCACCATCGGAAAGAATGAGCCCACAAGGTTAGCCCAGATTATTATGCACATCTGGGCAACACCTACCGTGATGGAGAGGAGCAAACCGGATCCCCATGTCATACCCCTTAGGAATCCGGCCAGGCCAATCCCCAACCCCAGGATAACCCCGATGGACAGTTCTTTCACAAGAACTTTCAACAGGTCTTTGAACTTTATATCGCCCAGGGCTATAGCTCTTATAATGGTGGAAGCAGCTTGAGAACCTGCGTTACCACCTGTGCCTATGAGCAGGGGTATAAAGAAGGTGAGAGCAACCACTTTTTCCAGTTCTCCCTGGAAATACCTGAGGACGGTGCCTGTGTAAAGTTCAGCGACAAAGAGAAGCAAAAGCCAGACAAACCTCCTGCGGATTATCGGGAAAACCTTTGCGTTAAGGTATGGCTCCCTCAAAGGTCCAGCACCACCCATAAGGTGGATGTCTTCCGTGGTTTCCTCAGCCACAACGTCCAGCACTTCGTTGGCGGTTACCATTCCCAGGAGGTGACCCTCATCGTCCACCACGGGCAGAGCCAGAAGTTCGTAGCGGTAAAGGAGCCTGGCACACTCTTCCTGGTCGGCAAAGTGATCCACGTAAATAACATTGCGGTCCATCAGGTTCTCAATGCGTTCATGGAGGGCAGCGGTTATGAGTTTGCGCAGGCTTACAACCCCTACCAGTTTTAGGTCCTTGTCAACCACGAAAAGGTAATAGATGACGTCTGAATCCGGAGCATAAAGGCGTATCTTTTCCAGGGCCTCCTCAACCGTCATTTCGGAGCTGAGGGTTATGGGAACCGGGATCATCCTGCCGCCAGCGGTGTTATCGGGGTAGCGGAGAAGCGGAGCTACTTCCTCGGCTTCTTTCATAGCTCTCAGAGCTTCGGCAGCTTTGCTCGGAGGCAGATCCCCTATAAGGTCAGCGGCATCATCAGGTTCCATCTCGTCCAGGATGCGGGCAAGGTCTTCGGTCCTCAAGCGGGAGGCAATGGCAAGGGCTTCTTCTTCCTCCAGCTCTTCCAGTATGTCAGCGGAAATTTCCGCATCCATCCTCGGAAGAATGGTTTCCTGTTGCTCCAGAGGCAGCTCCGAAAGGACTTCGGCCTGGTCTGGAGGACGGAGGGATTCCAGAACCCCAATGGCCGCTTCCCAGTTCCCTTCCTCAAGATGCTTCTTTATCTTGCTGAGAGCTTCTTCCACAATGGCTTCCGGAAAAACCATGACTCACCTCCGCCCTCTTTTTGCCTTTAAAATTATACACCTTTTTGAAGGCAATGGAGCCAGCGAAATTTTGCGCTCCTGTCTTTCCCTTGCCCTTTATTTGTTGTTGTGCTATACTCCCCTCACTGAGAGGTGGGACATGCCCAGGATCGTGGTTTTTCTGATTTTACTTCTGGCAAGTTGTTTTTCAAAGTCGGTGGATAAAGAAAGGGTCCGGGTTCTGGCCACAAATTCCATAATAGGAGATGTGGTCAAAGAGGTGGGGAAAGGATCTGTTGAGCTTTCCATCCTCTTACCGCCAGGGGCTGACCCCCATTCCTTTGAGCCTTCACCTCAAGATATGGTCAAAGCATCCCAGGCCCGCATAATTTTCATCAACGGAGCTGGATTGGAAGAGGTTTTCTTTAAGCGCCTGGTGGAAAGCGCATCGCCGGAAGCCATTATTGTGGACCTCTCGGAAGGGATAGAGCTCTTGCCCTATGAAGGCGAGGAGGAAGGGGAACACGAGCATGAGGTTGACCCTCATATTTGGCTTGATCCTACAAATGTCATCATTTGGACCCATCATATTGCCTCAGCTTTGGGGGAAGCAGACCCTCAAAATGCCGATTTTTACCGACAAAATGCCCAGGATTACGAGAAGAAACTTCTGGAGCTTGATGCTTGGATAAAGGAGATGGTGAAGAGCATACCGCCGGAACGGCGCAAACTGATCGTGGATCACTTGGCTTTGGGGTACTTTGCCAAGCGTTATGGGTTCCAGCAAGTAGGGGCTATTATCCCTGGTATTACAACGCTCGCTGAACCATCAGCACAGCACATCGCCGAATTATTGGATTTAGTCCGGAGGGAAAAAGTGCCAGCTATCTTCGTCAGCTCTTCCGTTAACCCCAAGTTGGCTGAACAGTTGGCTAAGGATGCAGGTATAAAAGTGGTGTTCCTCTATGTAGGGTCCCTCTCTCAGCCGGGAGGTCCTGCTCCAACTTACCTTGAACTCATGCGTTATAATGTTTCAGCCATAGTGGAGGCGCTGAAATGATGCCCTTTGCATGCAAGGGTCTTGAACACAGAACGGGGATCCCAGTCCTGGATTTAAAAGGGGTTACTGTTCGCTATGGTGAAATTACGGCTTTAGAAAGGATCTCCTTCTCCCTGGAAAAGGGGGATTTTGTGGCCTTAGTGGGGCCAAATGGCGCTGGCAAGAGCACGCTTTTTAAAGTGATGGCAGGGCTCATAAAGCCTCAGGAAGGGGAAGTAAAAGTTTACGGTTATGAGCCAAGAGGCCATATCTGCATAGCCTACATCCCCCAGCGCAGCGAAGTGAACTGGAATTTCCCCGCCACAGTATCTGATGTGGTAATGATGGGACGCATAGCGAGGCTTGGACCTTTTATGTGGCCCCGGAAGAAGGATTGGGAAAGGGTCCATGAAGCCTTAGAGATAGTGGGCCTTGCAGAGTTAGCCCACTACCCGATAAGGGAGATATCAGGGGGGCAACAACAGAAAGCTTTCATTGCCAGAGCGCTGGCTCAGGAAGCTGAGCTTATGCTCTTAGATGAGCCCTTTAACGGCCTGGATGCCCCCTCTCAGGAGGAGATACTTCAGGTGCTTAAAGAACTCAAAGACCGTGGAGTAACCATCATCATCGCCACCCATGATTTGGAAATGGCTGCCCAACATTTCAACTTAGTGATGCTTATAAATCGCCGTCTCCTGGGCTTTGGTTGCCCGGAGGCTGTTTTTACCCCCCAGCTCCTCAAGCAAGCTTACGGGGGCCACCTCCAGTTCCTCCAAACCCCCGAAGGCTTCAGCATAGTGGGTGATACCTGCTGCAGTCAGGGGCAGCGATGATGGATTTAATCCTTGCACCCCTCGCATACCCCTTTATGGTTAGAGCCCTGGTGGCTTCAGCTATTGCGGGGATTGTGTGCGGCGTGATGGGCAGTTATGTCCTGTTAAGGGGAATGACCTTCCTCGGAGATGCCCTGGCCCATTCAATCCTTCCGGGTGTAGCCATAGGTTACCTGTTAGGGAAAGGGGCTAAAGGCCCTGTCCTTTGGGGGGCTATTATCGCTGCCATCTTGGCTTCCCTGGGGATCGGGGCTTTGAGCAAGCAAACCAAGCTCCGGGAGGATGCTTCTATAGGCATAATCTTTGCCGGAATGCTTGCCCTCGGTGTAGCTATAATCTCTTCGGTAAGAAATTACGCCGTGGACCTTGCCCACTTCCTATTTGGGAATATCCTGGCTGTTTCTTGGGGAGATCTGGCCCTAATGGGAGGCCTCGGCGCGGCTGTTCTCCTTGTGGTAGCCGCTTTCTACAAGGAATTCATGGTGATAGCCTTTGATCCCATACTGGCCTCTACCCTGCGGATAAGAGCCGAGCTCCTCAATTACATTTTTCTAGTCATGATATCGGTCACAGTAGTGGTTTCCCTGCAAGCAGTAGGAGTGGCTCTGGCTGTGGCTTTGCTCATAACCCCCGCCGCCACAGCTTATTTCCTGGCTAAACGCTTGATAACCATGATGGCTCTTTCGGCCACCATAGGGGTAGTCTCGGGTGTTATAGGGCTTTACCTTTCTTACTACCTGGGCATGGCTTCGGGGGCTTCCATAGCCCTCGTTTCCACACTCCTTTTCCTCCTGGCTTTTACCCTCTCTCGCAAAACGTAACCTTTGACTATGGAAAGAGAAGAAAAGCGCAGCTTCTCCCTTAACGTCATAAATGGTGCCCTCTTCAATTTCGCCGAGAGGCTTATTGATCCCCAACTTGTTCTCACTTGGTTTGTAAGCCAGTTGAGTTCTTCCAACTTCCTTGCTGGACTGGTGGCCCCAATAGGGGATGCCGGTTGGTATCTCCCTCAGATTTTCGTTTCCGCATATGTCCAGCGGATGGAGAGGAAGATGCCAAGCTATACTTATACGGCTGCCATCCGGCTGGCATCCTGGCTGCTTTTGGCTCTGGCAGTGCTTTTGATTGATAACCCTACCCTGCTCTTGGCAGCTTTTTTCTTATTGTACCTTTTGGCAAGGCTTGTTTCAGGGATTGCAGGTATAGCCTTCTTTGAGGTAACAGCTAAGACCATCTCCCCGCAGCGTCTTGGAAGCCTTTTCTCCCTCAGGTTGTTTCTGGGAGGCATGTTAGGCATAAGTGCTGGCTGGATTGTGAAGGAGATCCTAGACCTCCCAAATTTTCCTTTTCCCAAAAACTTTGCCCTCCTTTTTGGCCTCTATTGCTTGATAACGGCCCCCGCTATGGCCGCTTTCATTGCAATAAGAGAACCCCCTGGCAAAGCTAACCCCCACCCCGTTACAATCTCTGAGCAATGGCGAAGGGCGAGAGCTGTCCTCCGAGAGGATAAAGCTTTCTTTACCTTCATCTTAACCCAGATTGCCCTGGCTCTGGCTGGCGCTTCCATACCATTTTTCACCGTCTACGCTGAGAAAGTGCTGCACGCTACTCCAGGCATGCTGGGCCTTTACTTAAGTGTGCGAATAGCTGCGCAACTGGTTTCCAACCTCCCTTGGGGATTGATTACCGACAGATTGGGGGAGAGGTTAACCCTTACCATTTACAGCCTTGGGAACGCTATTACCCTGGCACTCGCTCTGGGGTTAACTTTGTGGCCAAACCCTTATTTCATGGTGCTAATCTTTTTCCTCAATGGAGCCTTTTTACCCGCTGGGGCGATAATAGGAGTCAGTTATCCCATTAAGCTTTCCCCTGAAGAGGAGCGCCCCCTTTACATCGGCCTTTACAACACCATCATGGGTATAGCAGTATTTACTTCAGGTTTCGGGGGAATTGTAGTGGACTTGGGAGGATTTGAGGCCCTGTTTGCCCTCTCCTTCCTCCTCTCCCTCGCCACTTATTTCTTGGCCCAAAGGCTTCCCCTGTAAACCTGAACGTAGTTCTTATAATGTTCTGCTGACTCCTTAATGCGTCGGAGGAGCTCTGGGGTTATTTCCCTCACCACCTTGGCCGGAACTCCCAGGACTAAAGAATTAGGCGGGATGATAGTGCCCTCGGGCACCACCGCTCCCGCCCCTATCAAAGAGTTCTCCCCAATAACTGCCCCCGTAAGCACAACTGCCCTTATGCCTACAAGCACATTGTTTCCAATTGTGCACCCGTGCAGGATAGCCCCGTGCCCTACCGTTACCCCATCCCCAATGAAAGTCGGCTGGCCTATGTCCACATGGACTACAGCTGCATCCTGGATGTTGGTTCCCCGCCCAACCACTATGGGAGCTATATCCCCTCGCAACACAGCTCCAAACCAGACGCTGGATTCAGGGCCTATGGTCACATCGCCTATTATGAAAGCGCCAGGGGCTATAAAAGCGGAAGGATCAATCTTCTCCGGATGAAATTCCACGTCCATCTTCATTTCCCCCCGCAGAGGATGGAAAAAGTAACTAACTCAATCCCTAACTCTTCAACCTTGCGGCGTACCTGAGGGTGGCATAAAAGTTCAAGCTCTTTTTCCCTGGGGAAAGCATAAGCGCTGGAGGAAAGAAGCTCTTCATCCACATAAGCGGGGTGACACATGAGCTCCGTAACTCCTTCCCCAACGCTTTCCAGGATGCTCAGGAGGTTTTCCAGGGTAACTGCTTCTTCCCCGAAAAAAGAGCCAATGAAGCGATCGGGAGAGGGGACAGAACTGGCAAGTTTACGGTCAGCCTCCAGGATGGCCAGAGCTATTTCCTGGGGCAAATCTTTCAGCGAAGAAGGCAAAGTTTTGAGGATGAAGGCTGTTTCCTGGGGATCACGAGGAAGTGGATTGCGAATGGGCAACCCGGTTTCTCTGGCCACCTCCACGTAAACGGCAAAGAAGTGGGGATGAACATGAACGAAATGATGGCAATCCAGGTGATCAGGTTCCCGGCCCACAAGGGTCCGGAATCTCTCTATCTGGGCTTTGAACTCCGCTTTGAGCTCATCAGGGGAAATTTCTTCGGCTTTCATTAGAAGGACTTCCTGGGGGAAGAAAAACCCCCTGGAATCCACCAAGGTTGGGACTTTTTCCGGAGGGAGCACAGGTTTTCCCGCGGAGAAGACCAGATGCACTCCCGCTCCTAAGGAAGAAGTCTCCCTAAGGATTGAAGCCCCCTCTTCGGCAAAGGGCTGATTCACCATGAAAGAGGTGCTTGTGACAATTCCTTCTTTATGGGCCTTGAGGATTCCTCTGTTTACCCCCTGGCTTCGTCCAAAGTCGTCAGCATTTACGATAAGGTAACGAGCCATGGCTTCTATCCCACCACTTTTTGTGGGGATTATAATCGCTTCCGGAAATAAGGGCAAACCTTATGGGCTAAATTTCTTCCCGGTGGATTTTATAGAGGACCCAGTATTGCCTTCCGGGGCCACGGTGGAAATAAAATCCCTGTGCCTACGGCGCCACCAGGGTTTTTTCAAATCTAAAAAGCGATAAACTCCTTCAACTTCCACAATTCTGTATTCTTTCCCACGCCAGAAAATCTTCGCGGGGAGGCCAGGCATATCGGAAAATTCAACCTCAATTTCTTCGCTTATGAATTCTGGAAGGCCCATTCAGAAAAGCCGTGGCTGTGCAGCATCCCCGGGATAAGGTATCCCCAGGTGTTCGTAAGCTCTGCGGGTTACGACTCGGCCACGGGGGGTTCTCTCCAGGAACCCTATGCGCATAAGGTAGGGCTCCACCACATCGGCAATTGTATCAGGCTCTTCACCTACAGCAGCAGCAATAGCCTCAGCTCCCACCGGCCCACCATCAAATTTATCAATTATGGTCAGGAGAATTTTCCGATCCAATGCATCAAGCCCTATCTCATCCACTTCCAGCAGGTTCAAAGCCTCCTTAGCCACTTCCCTGGTTATTTTCCCATCGGCTCTGACCTGGGCATAATCCCGGACACGGCGCAGAAGCCTATTAGCTACTCTCGGTGTTCCCCTTGATCGGCGCGCTATCTCTTCTACTCCGCCTTCGTCTATCTCCACCCCCAGAAGCCTGGCCGAGCGAAGGACTATCTGCCGCATGGCTTCCAAGCTGTAAAAATCAAGTCTGTAGACCAGGCCAAAGCGAGAACGCAGGGGTGAGGTCATCAGAGCCAGCCTTGTAGTAGCCCCAATAACGGTAAAGCGAGGCAAAGGCAAGCGGATGGTCCTGGCGGCAGGCCCTTTGCCTATTACAATGTCAAGGCAAAATTCCTCCATGGCCGGATAAAGCAGTTCTTCTACCGGCCTCGCCAGGCGATGAACTTCATCTATGAAAAGAACATCACCCCTTTTGAGGTTGGATAAGATAGAAGCCAGGTCTCCAGTGCGCTCAATGGCTGGACCTGCCGTTATGTGTATATCGGCCCCCATCTCATGGGCTATAACATGGGCCAGAGTGGTTTTACCAAGGCCTGGAGGGCCATAAAGAAGGACATGGTCCAGGGGCTCACCACGCTCCCTGGCCGCCTCAATAGCTATCCGGAGACTCTCCTTAATCTGCTCCTGACCTATATACTCATCAAGGGTTCGGGGCCGAAGAGAGACCTCTACTCTCGTCTCATCACCTCTGGCCTTGGGTGAAACAATCCTCTCTTCCATATTTTAGCCTCCGGGTTAAATTATACCTTATTGCAAGCAATGGAGGCAAAGGCCCGCCTTGCGGGCTATGGTACACCAGGATGCGAAGTTTTGCCCTGTATTTTCACCTGTGGTATTATTAGGCGGGAGAACCAGGCATG
The DNA here is from genome assembly GCA_964655275.1 of uncultured Anaerolineae bacterium. GTDB lineage: Bacteria > Chloroflexota > Anaerolineae > SpSt-600 > SpSt-600 > SpSt-600. The sequence goes on from CAZZMI010000002.1 coordinate 14,461, forward strand.
ATTGAAGCTTATTCTCTCCTCAAAAATCGTTCTTTTATACGACTTTTGCTTGCTCAATTCCTCTCCCTATCATCTGTCTATGCCCTCAACCTGAGCACGGTGGTCCTGGTGGAGCTTGAAACTCGCTCCAGCTTCCAGACAGGAGTGGTCATCCTGACAATAACCGTGCCCGGGACAGTGGCCAGTCTGGTGGCAGGCCCACTGGTGGACAGGTTTAACCATCGGGCGACTTTAATGCTTTCTTATTTGTTCAAAGGGGTTGTAGCTGGTTTATTTTTCCTGGCCCTGCGCTCTCTGGAGGGGTTTCCCCTATTGCTTTCCGCTTACCTTACCAACGTTTTCCTTTCGGTTTTAAACCAGTTTACTTCCCCTACAGAAGCGACAATACTCCCCTCCATTGTCAGACGGGAGCACCTGATCCGGGCTAACTCAGTCTTCCAAATAAGTTCCGTAATGGCCCAGGGGGTCGGAGCATTACTTGTAGGGCCAATCCTGGTGAGATTTATCGGCCTTAAAAATATCCCCCTGATAGCCTTTCTGTTCTCATTAATGGCCACCCTTAACGCCTTCTTCTTGCCCGGAAGAAGCTGGAGGACCGCTGTAGCTAAGGAAATAAATTTCTGGGAGGAATTACGTCACGGGTGGGAGTGGATCGCTAAAGACAGGTTGACCAGAACCACAGTATTTCAGCTGAGCCTTGCCACCCTCATAATGCTTTCCCTTTCCACCCTCCTGCCCGGCTTTGTCTATAGAACGATGGAATGGGATGCATCACGGTTTCCCCTTATAGTTATCCCAATCGGAGCAGGTTTTCTGATAGGGTTATTGCTTCTGAACTACTGCTCCAGGCTTCTGGTTTATGAAGATTGGATTTGTTACGGTTTTGTAAGTCTTGGCGCCTCTATTGCCGCCATAGCCCTGTTTGGGAAAAAGTTTCCGGGTCTTCTGAGCCTTTCAGCCACAGCCTGTGGGGCAGGACTGGCCCTGGTGTTCATACCGGCTAAAACTCTTTTACAGGAGAGACCGCCCGCTTGCCTGAGGGGGAGGGTTTTCTCCACTCAGTATCTGGTGGTAAATGCCTCGTCAGTGGGTATTACCCTTTTCAGCGGCAGCATGGCTGACCTTCTGGGGATAAAAACGGCAATGTTTCTGCTGGGGCTGGCGGCCATAGGAGGGGGAATAATCAGGGGGAAAGGCTCAAGAGGAAAGCCACAAGGGCCAGAAGCAAAGCCAGAAGAATAAAAGGCCAGTTGGCGATCAGAGCTTTGACCAATCCTTCCTCGCGCTTCACCTCATAGGGGCCCAGAAGCGCTGAAGCAAAAGTCCGCACATCAGGCGGGCGATTATCGGGATGGAGTTCCAGAGCCCATAGGATAGCTTTTTCCACTCGGGGGGAAATTTCAGGGTTTATCTTGCGGGGAGGGATAAGAGAACCCGGCTTCAGGAAGCGAGTTTTAGCATCAGGAGGTGCCTGGCCTGTAAGCAAATGGTAAAGGGTTGCGCCCAGAGAGTAAATGTCCGAACGCGTATCCGTAGTGCCCGATTCCCCCGCATATTGTTCAAGAGGAGTATAGGGGAGAGTTCCTCTGCCCTCCAGCACTGTTACTGTCCTTTCTTCATCGGAATAAAGGAGCTTAACGAGGCCAAAATCCACCAGCTTTACTGTACCGGCAGGAGTGAGCTTCACGTTGGAGGGTTTTATATCCCGATGGAGGATTGGAGGGCTCTGGCTGTGGAGGTATTCTACGGCGGAGCAAAGTTGCTCCGCCCATTTGAGGACTATTTCCTCTTCCAGAAACTTGCCTGCCGCTCGCGCTTCGTTTACAATGGTTCTAAGGTCTTTGCCAGGTACGAAATCCATAACGAGGTACTCCCTTTCACCTTCAGTGAAGTAATCGGATACTTTGGGGAGGTTGGGGTGGTCAAGGCGGGCCAAAACGCTGGCTTCCTGATAAAATTGCTTCCTCAATTCTTCTATAGCTTTCGGGTCCTGAGCCAGGTTAGGGATTATTTCTTTAATGGCACAAAAACGGCCTTTAAGGAGGAGGTCTTCGGCCTTGTAGACCGAGCCCATCCCTCCCCTTCCAACCAGTTCAAGGATTTTGTAGCGAGAGCGTAATATGGTTCCCGGGGTAAGGGGTTTGGCCAGCTCTAACATCTCTGGAAATTATGAACCTCCTTCCTATTGGGAAGGGCCAATTTTAATTTTAACCGAAGGGCCAGAGCGAGGGAAGCGCTGGGAACTTAAACAGGAAACAATAACTATAGGGCGCCACGCTTCCTGCGATATAGTCCTTCTGGATCGTCGGGTCTCACGCTTCCATGCCCGCATTACCCGCCAGGGCAAAAATTTTGTCCTGGAAGACTTGGGAAGCAAAAACGGCACATTTGTTAACGGCATTTCCGTATCCGCTCCTGTCCCTCTGAAAGATGGCGATGAAATAGCTATTGCCTTTGCCTTTAAGTTTCTTTTCGTAGATACTGAAGCCACTGCTCCCGTTGCCCCCGAAAGTGAACCACTATTAAAGCTGGATAAAGCCTCCCGAAAAGTATGGGTTAAGGGTAAAGAGCTTATTCCCCCTCTCTCCCCGCTTCAATTCCGCTTGCTGGAATTGCTCTACGATGCTTCAGGCTATATAGTCACCAGGGAAGAAATAGCGCAGGCTCTCTGGCCAGAAGCCAAAGGTGGTGTGACTGATCAGGCCATAGATGCTCTCATCCACAGACTCAGGGAACGTCTTGCTTCCCTTGAACCCAATGTAAACTTCGTTGAGACAGTGAGGGGACACGGCTTCCGGCTCCTTATTCCCTGAAAAATTCCACCACCTCTTCCTCGGCCGATGGCAAAACCTCTATAGCGCTTATCCTGTGCCACGGGAATATAACTATATCCACATTAGCATCAACGTATTCCACAGGTTTCCCATCCTTCCGGCGAACCCCTGTACAGATGACGCAGTTATCCGATGGGCTGGGCAACTTTTCCATTTCTGCCACTATGGGCTCCTCGCCTACCAGGTGAATTACCACCGTATAAGCCATGGCTCTTACTCCTCCAGGAAAATTTTCAGAATTTCACCTCCCAAACGAAGTTCATCCCCCGAAGTGATGGGTTCCGGAACAAAAGGCAAAAGGCGCCTGTTGTTTATGAAAGAGCCGTTAGAGCTGCCCAGATCCTCAGCATAGAGCTTGTTACCCTGGCAGAACAGACGAAGGTGTTTCCTGGATATTCCTTTCTCAAGCCCACCCTTATCGGACAAATCCAGGTGAGGCTTGAAGCCAGAAATAGGATCTACCCTGCCAATGATTGCTTCATTTTCCACCAGCAATTTGACCTCCCATCCCTCAGTTAAAGAGACTAACCTGACTGTAAACTTATCCCTGTTTCCCCACAGAAGGGGTTCACCGCACTCTTCGCAGAAAAGGGTGTTGGGCAAATTTTCCACTCCACAAACAGGACAGCGAATCATCCTTCCTCCGGAGGCTTCAGGGCCAATAGCCTTGTCCCATAATAAAGCCTCTTGCGTCCCTCGGGTGAAAGATTGCCCATTTCAGGAAGCATTATAGCTTCTTTCCGGGCTAAAAGCGCCAATTCCTTTTCACCCATTTTTTCTAAATGTCTGGCCAGAAGAAGAAGCCTGCCACTGGCCTTAGCTGTTTTCCCCTGGTTTATATCCTCCCAGGCCTTTTCCCTTAATTTGAAAATAGCCACTCGCTCGGCTGCGGTGACAACTTCGTGCGGTACGAGCTGTTCGCCGGGTCCCTCCAGAATAGCCAGAGAGATTTCTCCTCGGGCCAGAAATTCCCCTTTTATATCTCCAAATTCCCACTTAATGGCGAAGTATTCTCCAACCGTAAGGGGAGGAACAACAAGCTCCGCTAAAAGGCGGATTGAGCCATTGAGGGGTCCGAGGAAAAAGGTACCTCCATCAACTGCAATTCTCCCCACCTGAGGATCCAGCCTGAACAAACCTTTAAGCTTTACCCCTTCCATTGTCTCAATTTTCCCATGGAAAGAAGAAACAGACCTGGTCAAGGTTTCCACTATTTCCTGAAAAGTCTTCGGAAGCTCCCTCGGGCCAGGTATATAAATGTTCATCCCACCATTTGCCTGAGCTATAGCCTCTAAGAGCTCTTCGTTCCAGGTGGCCCCTAAGCCAGCAACTGTCATGGATATGCCCCTGGCTTTTGCCTCCTTGGCCAGCCTTATGCACTCTTCTTCGTCACCGTAAGTGTTGCCATCGGTCAGTAAAATCATATGGTTTATGTAATCTTTTAAGTTTCCGGCCTTGGATAATTCTGAAAGGCCAGCGAAAATTCCATGGGACATCTCCGTCCCGCCCTCGGCTTTCATCCTCCGCAAAAGGCCCAGGGCTTTTTTGCAGTCCTGCCAGCGAGAAGAGGGCAAAATGACAGCGGCTCTATCATTGAAGCTCACTATCGCAAAGAGATCCTCTTCCTTCAAACTTCTGAGGATCAGTTCAGAAGCTTTAATGGCACTTTCCAGCTTTGGCCCTTTCATGGATGTGCTTGTGTCTATGACCAGGCAAAGGTTAAGGGGTCTTGGGGGTATGGCATGATCTCTTTCAGCATGGAGGGTAAAGAGTACATACCAGGCCTGGGGTTCGTTCAGAGAAGGCAGGGCTCTATGGCTCGGCAGGACATCGGCCCAGAAAGCTCTCTCAGGATAAAGGCCCCGAGCCCTGAGCCAATCGTCATAAATTTTACGGCGTTCGGGGTCCCTCAGAACTTCATAAGCTTCCTGAAGCTGACGGAACAGAAAAGCGGTCTTAAAAGCTCTGTAAACGTCAGGATGGTAACCCTTTACCAGGCGCCTGTAAGACTTTTCTATTTCCTCCGTTGAAGCAAAGGGCGAGACCTCTAATATCTGATAATAATCTGGCCTGAAATTCTCTTCCACCGCTTTCTCTCCCGGCTAAGAAGGGATCGCAGGTAAAGCGTAAAGTTTACCATCGCAAGAGCCTATGTAAACCACACCACCCGCTAAAGCCGCTGAAGAAACCACCGGCCCTCCGGTTCGGAACTTCCAGAGAAGTTCTCCCTTTAAAGCATCCACACAGTATACAAAACCATCCACAGAGCCAAAATACACCCTTTCCTCCTCCACCCTCGGAGAAGAAATCACCTGGTCCCCGGTGGCATATTTCCAGAGGAGTTTGCCGTCTTCGGCCCTTAAAGCATAGAGGTGGCCATCGGCGGAGCCAATGTAAACAATCCGGTCGGCCAAAAAGGGGGAAGAAACCACCGGTTTTCCGGTTTTGTAGCGCCAAACTACCCACCCTGACAGGACATTGAAAGCATAAACGTAAAAATCAAAACAGCCGATGAAGAACAGGTTCTCCCATACGAAGGGAGAAGAGACCACTCTCCTGCCAGCATAGTGACGCCAGATAGGGTAACCATCGGAAGCCTTTAAGGCATAGATAAAACCATCATCCGAACCGAAAATTATCCTGTCCTGAAACAGGGCCGGGGAAGACCTTACTGGAGCTCCGGTGGTGAAAAGCCATTTCAACTGGCCGGATATTGCATCCAGGGCATAGAAATTTCCGTCATCGGAGCCAAAGAATACAGACTCCCCATAAATTTTAGGGGAAGAGCGGATCTTACCTCCAGTCGTGAAAACCCACAGGGTTCGCTTGGAGGAAGAGTCAATAGCGTATAAGTTTCCATCTTCCGAACCGAAGATTACCATCCTCCTCCACACAAAAGGCGTGGAAACCACCCCTCCTTTAGTGGGGTATTTCCAGAGCATCTTGCCCGTTAAAGCGTCCAGGGCATAAAGGTTGTAATCGTAAGAGCCGATGTATATGGTACCAGAAGCTACCACAGGAGATGAACGGACTTCATCCTCACAGGGGAAAACCCAGAGAGGCTTCACCTCCTGAGCCTCTTCCCGACGTAAAACCACTGCTGTAAGCGGGCGTTTGCTGCCGAAAGCTTTCAAAATAGCCACCTTCATTTCTTCCACCGACGAGAAACGCTTGTCCATCTCGTATTCCAGGGCTTTCATTATCACTGCTTCCAGGGCAGGGGGAACAGCAGGGTTTATGGCCCTTATGGGGCGCTCATGGAATGAAAAGGGGGGTTCAGTTCTGGGGTCTACCCTGGTCAGCAAGTGGTGAAGTGTGGCTCCCAGGGAATAAATATCGCTTCGCGGGTCAACCACCCCACGGTATTGCTCCGGAGGAGCATACCCTTCGGTTCCCACCATGGTTCCCCTCAGCCCTTTTTGAAAGACCCTGGCAATCCCGAAATCCACCAGCATTATTCGGCCATCATGAGTAAGCATTATATTGGAAGGCTTAAGGTCCCTGAAAACTATGGGGTTTGGTTTATGGTTGTGGAGGTAATGGAGAACATCACAAAGCTGAAGGGCCCAATCCACCACTAAATCCACCGGGAGGAAAGAAGAAGCCTCGTGGAGGATGGTCTCCAGGTCTTTTCCTTCCACAAATTCCATTACGAGGTAACTCCGCTGGCCTTCAGTGAAGTAATCGTAAACCTTAGGGATAGCGGGATGGTTTAAGCTGACCAAGATCTGAGCTTCCCGGTTGAAATTGGCCACGCTCTCTTGATGGATGGCAGGGGAAAGGTCGGAGAAAATTTCTTTAACGGCACAAATTCTTTCAACGCCCTCAAAACGCCTGTCCCTCGCTTTGTATACAGCCCCCATCCCTCCGATACCCAGCACCTCCAAGATTTCGTAGCGCCCCTGGAGCAAGGTACCGGGTTCCAGGACCGAATATGCGGGAGGTAAGGAGATCCTCCTGGTGCTCAAGTCTCCTTCCATGGTTTCCCCTCCAATGGGTAATTATAAAGGTTTCAGAAGTTTAGTGCAAAGGCCTTAATAAAAGAAAATGTGGCAAGTTTTACCCTATGCCGGGTTGATAATATATTCCCGCCTTTGTGAAGAAGCGGCAAATGCTGGCGGTTTGCCCTTACCTTAGCCCTTTATTTCCCCCGCCACCAATCCTTGCGAGAGCGAGGATCCATGAACGAGCCTGTATCCCTTATCGCCACTTTTATTTCATTGCTCTGGGCCGTGGCAAAAGGTTGCTTTTTCTTTAAAGCCGGAAGATAACTCCTACCCTGAGAATCCAGGTTCCGGTAAAGGGCCAACAGGTTGGGATCAACGCATATTCCTTCCAGGTGCAAAGCATAGCCATATGCAACCGTATCTTCTCTTCTATAAACGAGGGTAATCCGCGTTTCCTCAGCGTAAAGGACTAATGCTGAGTAACCGGGATAGATCTCATAGCCGGAAGAGGGCAAATGGATTAATTCCCCAGGAGTCGTCTTCATACCCAAAAGGGTGACATCCCAGGTTGTGATGGGATTCCCACGCCGGTTATTATTCCAATCCCAGTCATAAACCCGGTAACCGTTCACGAAAACCGGGACCCGATCGTCCTGGAAAAGGCTGTATAGCTGAGGAGCTCCTGGATCTGAATCTCCACCATAGTCCACAAGCCCAAGGTAAGCATTGGGATTAAGGATATAGCCCCTCACAGCCAGGTTCAGGTCCGGGTGTTCAGAAGCAGGGATATGAGGATGAGGCGGCAGCGTGGGGATTGCATCGTAGGAAACACCGGGGATTGGCTTACAGGGCTCGCTTTTAGCTACAAGGGGGAGGAAGACAAAGTGGGAATATTCTGCTTGATTTGGTATAGCAGCCTGGCTTTCGGCATAAGTTTGCAGGAAAGTTCCGTAGTTTGCGGAAAACAAAAATGTTACCAACACGCAAAGCCCAATAAGCCTCTTCATAGGTCGCCACCGCTTTTAGGATATTTTAGGGGGAAAATTGCTCAGGCCGGGAATTCTACCCCGAACTCCTGAGCTATGGCTTTGAGATCCGCCACCACTTTCTTATCTAAAGGTATGCCTTCCCGGGCAAACCTTTCGGCGGCTTCAAACTCTTTTTCGCCATGGATGTAAATGCGGGTCTGGCCTTCTGCTTTGGGTGATTCTTTAAGCCTTCGGATAAGGTCATCCATGGCTTCCTTAAACTCTTCCAGGGGCCTGAAGGCATCTATCCGCATGGCTCCGAAGAAATGGCCTATATTGGAAGGGAGGGGTCGTCCTTGTTCATCCTTAGGGTAAACCAGATCAGCATAGGCTGCGCCGGAAAGGACACCGCAAAATATGTCCACAACGAGGGCAAGTCCATACCCTTTGTGTCCTCCCATTTCTTCCCCAGCCCCTCCCAGGGGGAGGAGACCACCTCCCCGTCGCTCGGCTAAATTCTTTAAGACAAGGCCAGGATCATCGGTAGGCAAGCCTTTTTCGTCAGTAGCCCAACCCAGAGGCATTTTCTTCCCAAGCCGGTCGTAGACTTCCAGCTTCCCTCTCGGGACAGCGCTGGTGGCCATATCCAAGACGAAGGGGCGTTCTTTACCAGCCGGCACAGCTATGCTTATAGGATTGGTGCCTAACATCGCCTTACGCCCGAAAGTGGGCACTACAAGCACATCAGCGTTGGTTGAGGATATGCCAATAAGATCGTGTTCCAGAGCCATCATGGAATAATATCCGGCAATGCCGTAATGGTTTGAATTTCGGACGGCCACGAAACCTACGCCGTGCTCCAGAGCCTTCTGGATTGCCAACTTCATGGCTCTGTAGCTTACAGGCTGACCGAGGCCAGCCCCGGCATCTATGGTGGCGGTTACAGCTGTTTCCCGGATGATCTTGATTTCAGGGCGCGCTTTCATCATCCCACTTTTGAGGCCATTCACGTAGCGGCGCATTCGGGCAACACCGTGGGAGAAGATCCCTCTAAGGTCAGCCGTTACCAAAACTTCAGCGGTTATGCTGGCATCTTCTTCAGGAACGCCAAGTTTTTTGAAAACTTCCTGGCAAAATGCTTTCAGAGGCTCAGCCTTCACAATTGCTCCGATGTCTTCAGGTCTTATTTCTTCCATGGCAGCCTCCCTTTACTCAATTTTGAAAGGTTTAGCGGAAGCAAGGCGCTTCTCGTATTGCTTGCGGTAAAATTCCATATATTCCCCGCTCTTTATCTTTCGCCACCACCACTGGTTTTCCACATACCAGCGCACAGTCTCCGCCAGAGCCTCATCAAAATTATAACGTGGGCGCCATCCCAGAGCTTTTATCTTGGTGCAATCCAGGGAATAGCGACGGTCGTGGCCGGGGCGATCTTCCACGAAGCGGATAAGGCTTTCGGGTTTGTTGAGAAGCTTAAGGATGCGATAAGTTAGCTCCAGGTTCGTCAATTCATTTCCAGCCCCCACGTTGTATATCTCCCCTGGTTTTCCCTGATGCAAGACCAAGTCTATAGCCTCGCAGTGGTCTAAAACGTAGAGCCAGTCCCTAACGTTTAACCCATCACCATAAAGGGGAAGGGGCTGGTCATCAATGGCATTGGTAATAAAGAGGGGTATTATCTTCTCCGGATATTGATACGGCCCGAATGTATTGGAGCCACGGGTGATCATTACAGGTATTCCCCAGGTCTTGTAATAAGCCAGACACATGAGGTCACCCCCCGCTTTGCTGGCGGAATAGGGGCTTGAAGGGTTAAGGGGAGCATTCTCTTTGAAAGAGCCCTCCTCTATGGAACCATAGACTTCATCAGTGCTTACCTGAACCATCCTTTTTACCCCGAGTTTCCTGACAACCTCCAGGAGCACGTAAGTGCCAAATACATCGGTCTGAATGAAAGAACCGGGCTCAAAGATGGAACGATCCACATGGCTTTCAGCAGCGAAGTTCACTATAAACTCAACACCATAAGCTTTTACAACTCCTTCCACCTTTTCAGCATCACATATATCGCCCTGGATAAAAGTATAACGGTCAGGATAATTCTGGGCTACATCTTTGAGGTTATCCAGGTTGCCGGCATAGGTGAGTTTATCGTACACCACCACCTTGTAATGGGGATATTTTTGCAGGATATAACGGGTAAAATTGGAGCCGATGAACCCGGCCCCGCCAGTGATAAGGATTGTGGTCATAGCATAAGCCTCCTAATATTTTATGCTCCAAACTTGTTAAGCCTGAGGGCATAAGCAAGAGCCAATCTCATCAAATTTACCGCCGGCATCCTGCCGATGCTCCCCCTGGCGCAGGCCCTCTCCCCAAACTTTTCTACTCCATCAGGCCGAACATAGCGGGAATAGAGGAGGACAGGGACAGGATGCCAGCTGTGGCTTTTTAGAACGGCCGGGGTTGAATGATCGCCTGTTATGATGAAAACATCAGGGTTAAGGGCCATAATCCTGGGGATGTGGCGGTCCACCTCTTCTATAAGGGCAACCTTGGCATCAAAGTTCCCATCCTCTCCATAAGAATCGGTTTTCTTAACGTGGATGTAGAAGAAATCATAGTCCTTCCAGTGAGCTTCAAGGGTGGAAACCTGATCGGCAAACTCCTCACCTGTCTCCAGGACATCCATTCCCACAAGCCTCGCTACCCCTTTGTACATGGGGTAGGTGGCAATAGCAGCAGGCTTGAGGCCGTAAATTTCCTGCATAGATGGAAGTTGAGGATTCTTAGAGAAGCCCCTCAGAAGGAGCATGTTAGCCGGGTAATAAGGGGATAGAACCTCCCGGGCTTTTTCCACCCAGGCATTTACTATTCTTGCCGTAAGCTCTGCCTCGGGTGCAAGGGGTTCAACGGGAAGAGGTGGCAAACCAACCCGCTGCGGATCGGTTTCCGAAAGCTTATCCGAAAGGCCCGGCCCCCGGAATACCACCACAAACCTGTGCTCCTTCACAGGCCTCACGAAAATTTCCAGGTCGGGAAGTCTTATCTCCGAAAGCTTCTCGCAAAGCATCGCGTTAAATTGTGTATCAATGCGACCTGCCCGGCGGTCAGTAACTAAACCTTTTTCATCTACAGTGCAAAAATTGCCTCTGGCAGCCAGATCTTCCTTTTCCAGGGGGAAACCTATGCCCAATGCTTCCAGCACTCCACGCCCAATTTCATACCGTAATGGGTCATAACCGAAAAGAGCAAGGTGAGCAGGCCCACTTCCGGGGGTTATCCCGGGGGCTATTGGGTCCAGAAGGCCACATATACCTTGTGAAGCGAGATAATCCATGTTTGGGGTGCGAGCCGTTTCCAGCTCTGTAAATCCTCCTGGCTCTCTGGGTAATCCCCCCAGCCCATCCATTACCAGAAGCACGACTTTGCTCTCATTCCGGAAAACCAGCTCCTTAAGTTGTTCAAAATCCATCTTGTCCTCCCTTTCTTAATTTAAGCGTTTTCAAGTTTATCAAATTCCAGCAGAAAATTCAAGGATGAAGGCAGCCCAGGCGTCGCTCACCAATTGCGGCAAACGAGATGTTTACCTGCTGCATTGTTATGGCACCCAACCATCATTATGGTGAGAGAGTGGATAACCTAAACCGAAGACAAAATCCGGAGCCCAGCAGGGATAGAAAACCCAAGCCTTCCAAAGGCGCTGCTTTTCCAGTATCCTGAAAATGTGAACTAAGCCATCTAATAACATCAACCAAAAACCGCGTTCGCGCATCATGACCAGGCCAAAAAGCGTTTGCCTTTAGCGGCCAGATCATCAAAAAGCTTCCTCAATGAGGCGATATCCGGGTAAATAAAGCGTTCCACTTTGCAACCAGAGCGCTTCAAAAGTTCCTCGGTCTCCTTACTTATTTTATCCTCATCCCCTACAATGGTCACATAACGGGCGTTAAGGGCATCATGGATGGAGAAGCCACAGGAGGGACGGAACCGGGCTATGTAATTTTGGGCTGCCTCCCATTCCTCTCGGGCCCAATCTTCTCGAGTTTGCCAAAAAAGCAAATAATGGTAAAGAGGTTTAAAGCCCTTGCGAGGGGCTTCGTCCACAGCTTTCAAAAGTAATTCCTTCCATTCTTTCCACTTCCTACCGGGGCAAATTGTGGGGACAAGTTCTTGGTGGCCAACTATGGCCTCTTTCCCGAGGCGCAGTTTTTCCAGAAGGTAAGCGCATAAATGACCGAGAGCCATTATTTGAGCCCCAGGCGGAATTGATGAGGTGAAATCACCGGCAAGGCAAATCCCTATCCCGGATGAATTGTAGGCACGGGCATGGTAAGAGATAATTTCCAGAGGGTTGGTTTGATAAATTTTGCCCTCTTGGTCAATGAAATAATGATACCCTATTCCCGGCCACCCTTGCTTCTCCACATGGTAACGGGCGATGAACTCAGGACCTCTATCGGGGGAAACGGCGGAGTGATGCACCACCAGGTATTTTATATCGTTCAGTTGCCTCCGGAGATAGCGCTCGGAGGGATGCTTGGGAAGTCTATCGGATATATCTTCTATAAAAGGCTCGACGACAGGCGCAGGACCTTCCAGTGCTTTCCTCAGCTCTTCCAATTCCTCCCGGGTTTTCCACAGTTTTTCCCCAGCATTTCCCAAGGCGGCCTCCCCAGAGGGAAGGCGCACCATTAGGACTTTCTGGAAATACTGGACCAGAATTCCTTCCTCCTCCCTCTCTTCTGAGATTGGCAGCCCACATAATTCCAGGCCAAGTTTATCAAGTAGTTGAAGGAAAGGCCCTCTCACGCTAAAGCCGGTCTCTTCAAAATACCTTCCCGGGGCTAACCTGGGCATTGAAGCTACAGCCTGAACTACTGGCCGAAAAACTCCCCCTTCAGTCCTCCACACAAAATTTGCCCAGGCGGGATCCGAAGAGGAGGCGATGAAGGCACAGGCTGAATTCACATAGGGGTATTTGTAAAGCTCCTGGTAATATTCCACATACTTTCTGGCCATCTCTTCAGGCGGCAGATCCGGAGTTGAATCGCCGAATTCTGTTATTTCAATGGGCTTATGAGGGAACATCTTGTGGTAAAGCTTAAACCTGAGCCCCCACTCTTCTGACAGGTGGTTTTCGTATTGCCAGTAGCAGTGACAGCCGAGCCAGTCAGATTCTTCAACGGCCTCGCGGCATATTTCAAGCCATTCCAGATCGCGGTGGGGATAATTGATGGCTAACCCCGGAAAACCAAATTTTGCCCAAGGGAAAAATTCCCGCAATCTTCTCAAAACCTCAAGGTACCAGTTTTTGAAATCCCTGGCTTGCTCGTCGGAGGAGCCCCATCCTTCAATCCTGTGGAAGTGATTGGGCTCATTGTGGATTTCAAATTTATCAGTGTAAGGGCGGAGGGCCTGGATGCGTGGTGCTATCCTTTCCACAAATTCCTGAGGTGAAGGGTGTTTACCCGGGCCAAAGCCTTTATCCCATAGCCTGACTATAAACTCAATGGAAGGATTTTCCCGACGCAACCGCTCATAAACGGAGACATCGGTTATTGATAAAGTCTTAAGGGTTTCAATGCGAGCTTCCCGAACCAGCCTGTAGTCCTCCTCCGGGAAGTATACATCGTTGCGGGCGTTAAGACCTATGCGGGCCATTTCCCCCTTCCTCCAATTTAAACTCCCACGCACACCAGAACTCAGGAGGATGGGGATCAGGAGGACAAGCTATACAACGAGTCTTTATGCGTGGATCAATAGTGCGGGCGAACACCGAATATTCAACCAGACCCACGGACTTGCATGGGAAATCGGGCAAGCCCTTGCTTTTGCGAGCTTCCTGGACCCGACATTCGTTCATCCTGAAGATGAGGGTATTTTCATCCGGCTCTAAGATTTCCTGGCGGTTTATGTAGGAATAAAGGCGATACTGGAGGGCCTTTTTGAGAGCTTCAAGGCCACCTCCAGGTTCCATCCCGAGCCTTTTCATAATCCTTTTGGCTTCAATGGCTGAAAACTGCTCCCATGCTTTCTGATCCAGCTTGATAGCCACCTCCATCCCACAAGCTTCTTCCACAGCTAAAAACCACAAACCATCGTGGGTAAGCCAGTTCCTGGCTGCATCTTCCAGAAGCCCAATCAATTCCTCCTTGCTGAGCTGCAAAAGCGTTTGACGGTCTGGCATGCTCATACCTCCGCAGGGCTTGATGCTCTTCCAATTTTAGCACTAAAAACTTTATGTGCCAAGCTTAAAAATTTTGGCCTGTTTGATAACTCCGGACTACCTCCCTTTAGTCCCTGATTTTTCCCATTACCCCAAGGGTTAGTGGGGTAAGTTTATAGCATAAAAATGCTACCTGCGGGAAGCATGTTGCCACAAGCCAGCCTTGGGTCTAAAATTTAATTCGCCTTTCCAATTGCGTTTGCTGGAGAGCTCTCGTGAGACCGGAAGAAGTTTGGCAAGCTACCCTGGGAGAATTGCAACTTAAAATGACCAGGGCCACCTTTGATACCTGGCTCAGAGGCACTACTTTCCTGGGATATGAGGACGGAACCTTTGTGATCGGTGTTCCCACGGCCTTTGCCAAAGATTGGCTTGAAAACCGGCTCAAGGGGCTTATAAAAAGGACAATTTCCAGCATAATGGGCAGGACAGTGGAAATAAACTTTGTAGTTCAACCCCCTCCGCCGCCAAAGCTTAAAGAGATTCCTCCGCTTTTTCAGGATAAAGCCAAATCCTTCGCCTTTCACCCCGATTACACCTTTGAAAATTTCACGGTGGGACCTGGCAACAGGCTGGCTTATAATGCAGCTCTCGCTGTAGCCAGGGGCGAGTCGCAGGGATATAACCCTCTCTTCATCTATGGTGGTGTGGGTCTGGGCAAAACTCACCTCCTTCACGCCATAGGCCATTACGCCACCAGAAATTACCGCAGAGCCCTCTATATTTCGGCTGAAGATTTCACCAACGACTTCATAAACTCCATCCGCCAGAAGCGAACGGGGGATTTCCGAGCCCGTTACCGGAACATTGACCTCTTTCTCATTGATGATATCCAGTTCCTGGCAGGGAAAGAGGGGGTGCAGGAAGAGCTATTCCATACCTTTAACGCCCTCCACAAAAACCAGAAGCAGATCGTGATAGCCAGCGACCGCCCTCCGAAGACCATTAACCCACTGGCAGAGAGGTTAAGGTCCAGGTTTGAAGGAGGGCTTGTGGTGGAAATCAAGCCCCCCGATCTGCAAACCCGCATGGCCATACTTAAAGCCAAAGCCTGTCAAAAGGGAATTGAGCTTTCGGAGGAAGTGGTGGAGTTCATAGCCTCAAAAGTCCAGAGCAATGTAAGGGAGCTGGAGGGGGTTTTAAATAAGATTACAGCCCACTTCCATTTTCTGGGCGTAAAACCCACGCTGGAAACTGTTTCCCTGATCTTGAACGGTCATCTGGAAGAAGACAAAAGTTTATCTCCGGAGAAGGTCATAGAATCAGTAGCAAAATTCTTCAACCTTTCCCCCGAAGACCTCAAAAGCTCCAGCCGGGATCGGGAAGTAACCTTTGCTCGCCAAATGGCGATGTATTTGCTAAGGGATTGCCTTTCCCTCTCCTTTCCCCAGATAGCGAAACTTCTGGGAGGGCGGGATCATACTACCGTGGTCTATGGGTGCGAGAAGATTTCCCGCCTCCTCAGGACGGACGAAAGCATTGGAAAGCAGCTTTCCCTCCTCAAAGATTACATCCGCCAGCGATAAGCGATTTTCCACAGTTTTCTCCATAATCCACAGGCCTACTACTACCTTTATCTTCCTTTTGACTTATGAGGTGGTGGAGGATAAAATCTCTTTGGAGTTCGGGAAATTGGGGAAAACTGGAGGGGCGATATGATTCCGCTGAGGATAAAGGTGGAAAACTTCTTAAGCTACAGGCATTTGGAAGCTTTAGATCTGCGTGGTATTAACATCGCTTGCCTCTGGGGGGAGAACGGAAGTGGGAAATCTGCCCTTCTTGATGCTATAACCTGGGCCTTGTGGGGTAAAACTTCCCGGGGCGGCACTTCACGAGAGCTGGTGCACCTTGGGGCAGAAGGGATGAGCGTGGAATTAGAGTTCCAGGCTGGCCAGCATATATACAAGGTTAAAAGGGTTTACAACAAATTTAAAGACCCTCACCAGCAGCTTTTCCTCATGCACTGGGATGAAAGAAGGGGGGATTTTTTGCCCATAACAGAAGCAGGTCTTACGGAAACGGAGGAGAAGATTAAGAAGATTATCCGGATGGATTACGATACTTTTGTGAACTCCGCTTTCCTGGTGCAGGGCAAAGCCGGGGAATTTACCTCCAAGCCCCCCTCTGAGCGCAAGGAAGTTCTGGGCAAAATCCTTGGCCTTGACCAGTACGACCGTTTTGAGGAAAAAGCCCGGGAAAAGAAGAAAGCGGCTGATATAAGGGAAGCCGAAATCAAAGGTAGGCTCAAGCAAATAGAGTTAGAGATAGAGAAAGAAAAGGGTCTGGAAGAAAGGCTGGAAATTGCCAGGAAAAATTACGAAATTTTTCAAAATTCCTGCGCCAGGTTGCAAAGGGAGAAGGAAGAAATTGCGAAAAATCTCTGGGAACTGGACATTAGTTTGGAGAAATTGAAGCAGGCTCAAAACAGGATAAGGGAACTGGACCGGGAAATTGAGGAGATAAGCCAGGAGATAGAGGAGGCCAGGAAACGCATTGAGGGTTACAGGAAAACGATTCGGGAGGAAAGTGTGATCTTGGCAGGCCTTGAAAGGCTTCGGCAGGTTCGCCAGGAATTGGAGGAAGTGGAGGGAGAAATTGACAGGCTTAAGCCTTTGAGGGATAAGGCAAAGGAGCTGGAAGCCAGGATTAGCGAAGAGAAAGGTCGGGTAGAATCTCAACTTAGGGAGCTGGAAAAGCGGAACAGGGAGCTGGAAAGAGAAGCTTTAGCCCTGGAAAGTTGTCGTCTGGAGCTGGAAAGGGTGGAGGGGGAACTTAACCGGATGGAAAAGCTTGAGGAGGAAGTGGCGGGATGGGAAACAACGGTAGAGGGCCTCAAGGAGGAAATTGGCAGAGTGGAAAAGGAGAAAGCCCTGGTCCTGGAGGAAATCCGGAGGTTAGGGGAGCAATTGGAAATGCTCGGGGAAGCCGAAGCTTTCTGCCCCCTCTGCGGTCAACCTCTTCCCTCTCACCGAAAGGATGAGCTTCTTGAGGAATTCCGCAGGCGTATTGAAGAAAAGGGGGCATCTGTCAGAGCCAGTGAGGAGAGCATTGCAAAGCTGGAAGAAGAAAGGAGAAGGCTTCTGGCGAGGGTGAAAGAAGCGCAGGAATCCTTGCGACTTAAAGGGGAACTCATGGCCCAGAAAGGGCGGTTAGAAGAAAAGAGGAGAAGCGCTGAGCAGGCAACCCGGGAATTTGAGGCTCTTAAAGCCCGCATAGCAGAGTTGGAGAGAGTCCTTAGGGAGGGAAAATTTGCCCGGAGTTGCAGATTGAAAGGGAAGCCCTGGAGGAAAGTCTTGCGCGGCTGAGGGAACGCGAGGAGAAGCGGGAAGCACTTATCCGTCAGGAAAGGGAGCTGAGCCAGTGGGAGTTGAGGGCCAAGGATCTGGAGAGAGCCCGGGAGAGCCTTCAGCGGGAGGAAATTTTTGTGGAAGATTGGGTGAGGAGGTTGCAGGAAAAGTTGAGGGCGAGGGAGGAAGAGGAGCGTAAGGTTAAGGAGCTGGAGGATAAGGTAATTGAGAGGGAAAAGGTGATGCAGAAGTGGGAGGAGAAGGAGAGGGAGCTGGAGGAGGCTTCTCGGAAGAGGGATGAGGCCTGGGAGGAAGTAATTGACCTTGAGCGAAGGGTCAGGCGCCTGGAGGAACTTCGTTCGGAGAAGGAGGGGATGGAGAAAGAGCTGGCTTCGGTTCAGGAGGAAGGCCGGATTTATCAGGAACTGGCCGATGCCTTTGGCAAAAATGGGGTTCAGGCTTTAATAATTGAGAAAGCCATCCCCGAATTGGAAGAGGAGGCCAATCGGCTCCTGGGCCACATGACCAGCGGGCGGATGAATGTGCGGTTTGAGACGCAGAAATATACTTTGGAGGGCAAAGTTAAGGAGACGCTGGAGATAAAAATAGCGGATGAGAAGGGGACCAGGGATTACAGGCTCTATTCAGGAGGGGAGAGCTTCAGGGTGGATCTGGCCATAAGGATAGCTCTGGCCCGGCTCCTGGCCCGGCGAGCCGGCGCACCCCTGTCGGTCCTCTTCGTTGATGAGGGATTTGGGACCCAGGATTCCGAAGGGCTTGAGAAGGTGGTGGAGGCAATAAATTCCATCAGGGATGAATTCAAGTTCATCTTAGTGATAACTCACCTGGAGGAGCTGAAGGAGAGGTTCCCGGTTCGGATAGAAGTAACCAAAACTCCCTCTGGTTCCACTGCGGAGGTGGTGAGGGTCTGGTGATGTTTCACGTGAAACATCCCATCTGTAGCTACGAAGGCGTTCCCTACACAGAGTTCTGGAAGGGAAGGCAGTACGAAGATCTGGCCGAGCGCATCGCCCTTAAGCGCCTCCTTCCTCCGAAAAGCCCTTTGCTGCTGGACATAGGGGCCGGCTTCGGGCGCCTGGCGGACCTTTACTACGGGGCGGAAAAGGTTGTCCTCTTAGATTGCTCTTTCTCCCAGCTTAAGGAAGCTAAGGAGCGTTGGGGCCGGGACCCCCGTTTCTCCTTCCTGGTAGCTGATTTATATAACCTTCCATTCCCCCATCAAACCTTTGACACCGCTGTCATGGTAAGGGTAATCCACCACGTGGCCGACGTTCATTCGGCCCTTTCGGAAATAAGGAGGGTTATTAAGAGCGGAGGAACTTTTATCCTGGAATATGCCAACAAAAGGCATTTGAAAGCTATAATCCTTTACATCCTGCGCCGGCGTCCAAGCCCATTTTCACCTGAACCCCTGGAGTTTGCTTCCATGCACTTTGATTTCCACCCCGCCTGGATGGAGGAAGCCCTTAAGGGAACCGGCTTTATCCCCCTTGAAACCCTCTCCCTCTCCTTCTTCCGAATCCAGGCCCTGAAAAGGCTTTTACCTCCACGGCTGCTCGCCTTTCTGGACGGTCTCCTTCAGAAGCCCATGGCTCCTTTTAAACTTACCCCCAGCATGATGGTCAAAAGCCAGGCTGTGGGTTAATCCCGGACCTCTATTTCAACTTCTTCAGGTTTACCGCTGGCCAGGCTAAAGGCCTTGACTGCAGGCTTATAAGGGTCAATCAAAGAAACTATGAGGTAAACGGCTTCAGGATAATACGCCATCTCAAGGTCCATTGCTGAAGGATAAGGAGGGGATGAGGGGTGCGAGTGATATACCCCCACAATCTCCCAACCCATCTCTTCTATTTCCTGCATGGCCCTGAACTGAGCTTCAGGCTCGGCTCTATAGCGAAACGGGCTCTTTTCCGCATTAGGGAGAGGGTAAACTTTTTCCACTTTGCCCTCCTTCCCCCCCAGGAGACCGCAGGCTTCGTAAGGGTTTTCTTCCAGGGCATGGGCTATAATTTCCTCCAGATGTTTTCGGGCTAAAATCAGCTTCAAGGTCATAAAACCCCCCCTTACCTCCATTTTATCAATTTGCGCATATCCTCAGAAATCGGTGGTCTCCACTTGAAGCATCACCTCCGTTGATGTATAATTCCTCCAG
Source organism: uncultured Anaerolineae bacterium (assembly GCA_964655275.1). GTDB lineage: Bacteria > Chloroflexota > Anaerolineae > SpSt-600 > SpSt-600 > SpSt-600. The sequence continues at coordinate 33,899 of CAZZMI010000002.1, forward strand.
CGCAAGGAGGGAAAAGGTGGAGGTCGGAACAATTATACCCGTGGATATTGAAGAGGAAATGAAAGGGGCCTACCTGGATTACGCCATGAGCGTAATCGTTTCCAGGGCCCTCCCGGATGTCCGCGATGGCTTGAAGCCTGTCCAGCGCCGGATCCTTTATACCATGCACGACATGGGCTTAAGCCCCGATAAACCCTACCGTAAGAGCGCCCGTATTGTGGGAGAAGTTCTGGGGAAGTTCCACCCCCACGGCGATGCGGCCGTGTACGAAGCGCTGGCCAGAATGGCTCAGGATTTTACCCTCCGTTATCCTTTGATTGATGGTCAGGGCAATTTCGGCTCCATTGATGGCGACCCGCCCGCTGCCATGCGCTATACCGAGGCTCGTCTAAGTCCCATAGCTACAGAAATGCTGGCAGACATAGAGAAAGAGACGGTGGACTGGACCGATAACTTTGATGGTTCCCTTAAAGAGCCTACAGTCCTTCCAGCCAAACTCCCGAACCTCCTGATAAATGGTTCTTCAGGCATCGCCGTAGGAATGGCTACCAGCATACCACCCCACAACCTCAAAGAGGTAGCTCAGGCCATAGCTTTTGTGGTGGATAATTACGCGAAACTTGAGGAAATTTCCCTGGAAGACCTCATGAGGTTTGTGAAGGGCCCCGATTTCCCGACCGGGGGGATCGTCCTGGGCTATGAGGGCCTCAAAGCCGCTTATGCTACCGGAAAAGGCATCATTACCATAAGGGCTCTGACCCGCATAGAGGAGATAAAGGGTGGCCGTTACGCTATCATCGTGACTCAGATCCCTTACCAGATAAACAAATCCTCCCTCCTGGAGCGAATTGCTGAACTTGTCCGGGCTGGCCGCCTGGATGAAATAGCTGACCTCAGGGACGAATCCGACCGGGAAGGGATGAGCATAGTTATTGAGCTTAAGCGCGGGGCTGATCCCAAAACTGCCCTCCTCAAGCTTTTCAAATATACCCCGCTGCAGGTAACCTTTGGCATCAACATGCTGGCCCTGGTCAACGGGGAGCCCGTGCTCTTATCTCTTAAGGAGCTGATCCGCCACTACATTGAACACCGTAGGGACGTCATTACCAGGCGAACCCGTTATGAGCTGGAAAGGGCTCGCCATCGGGTTCATATACTGGAGGGGCTTCTTGTCGCTCTTGCCAACCTGGATGAAGTGGTCAGCATAATCCGGAGTTCCCGTACTTCAGAAACCGCCCTCAAAAAACTCATGGAACGCTTCAAGCTTACGCAGGTCCAGGCCCAGGCTATCTTGGACATGCCCCTGAGGCGTCTGGTGGCTCTGGAAAGGCAAAAGCTTCAGGAAGAACACAAAGAGCTTTCCAAGGCTATCAAGGCCCTGGAGCAACTCCTCAAATACCCCCGCAAGATCCTGGAGCTCATTAAGCAAGAGGTCCTGGAACTTGCCCAGAAATACGGCGATGCCAGACGCACTCAGGTCCTGCATCGTGAGGTGGAAATCCTGACAGAGGAAGACCTTGTAGCCAGGGAGGAAGTGCTGATTTCAATAACGGGCCGGGGTTTCGTTCAGAAGACGCCTTTCCGAAGCTGCAGGGCTTCAAAGGCCGGTAAAGAAAGCCTGACTTTGGATGTAGCTGACGGGGATTACCTCGCTTTGACCCTGAAGGCTGAGAGCATTGACCAGGTCCTGGTACTAACCGATAGGGGCAGGCTTTATAGCTTTAAGCCTTATCAGGTTGAGGGGCGTTTCTCTTTACCTTTAAACGGTGAAGAGCGCCCTGTAGCAGCCCTTATCACCCCTCCCAACATTACCGGGAGTTCCCTGGTCCTTTTCACAGAGCAGGGCAAGGTGAAAAGGCTTGACTTTAATGACATTATGCCGGTGCGCTCAACAGGCTTGGCGATCATAAAATTGGGTGAAGATGATAAACCTGTGGCCATGTCCCTGGCCACAGATAAGGATGAACTTTTCATGGTCACCGCTGGCGGGTTAGCCCTGCGCTTCCCAGCTTCAGAAGTCCGTCCAATGGGCCGGGATGCAGCCGGGGTTCTTGGTATCAAACTGAGGGAAGGGGATAAAGTGGTAGGAGCCGGGACCGTTCACCCTGATGGCTTCCTCCTTCTCTTGACCGATAATGGTTATGTCAAGCGCATGGCATTCAATCTCTTCCCCTCCCAGCACCGTTATGGTCAGGGGGTAGTAGCAAGTGGGGGCAAGCCTGAGAAGGTTGGCCTGGTGGTGGCAGCTCTGGCCCTTTGCTCTGATGATGAATTCCTGGCCTTTTCCGATAAAGGCAAGGTATGGCGGATAAAGGCAGAGGAAGTTCCTTCCAAGAGCCGGCCGGCTGTACCGGAAGCCATGATCGCCCTGGGCAAGGGGGAAAAGGTTAAGGGGGCAGGAGCGGCTTATGGAGGATTGGGCCCTTGTTCTGGATAAAAAACCCGGGCAATTAGTGGAGTTCATGCCCGAGGTTGATCCCGATTCCCTGGCGGAGACCCTCATCGCCTTCGCCAATGCCGATGGTGGGGCGATCTACATTGGTGTGGAGCCCACCGGACGCATCCGGGGTGTGCCTTCATCAGAAGAGGTGGAAGAGATTTATACTCTGGCTCAGAGGAAATGCAGGCCACCGGTTAAAACGGAGTGGGAAAAGGTTGAAACCCCTTATGGCACCGTCCTGATCCTTCTGGTTTACCGGAGCATTGACCTTCACAGCCTTGAAGACGGCAGGGTTTACCTGAGGGTTGGAGCGGAAAACAGGCTTTTGAGCGGGGAGGAAATAAGGAGGCTGGCCTCCACAAAGCCCATAAGTGCTTACGAGGAAGAGCCAGTCCCCGGGGCAACTATCAAGGATTTGAGCGAAGAGATAATTGAAGAATACCTGAAGAAGCGAGAGGAAAGGAGCGGCCGCCGCCCTCAGGGCACGGTGGAGGAAATTTTGAAGGAAATCGGAGCTCTGACCAGGCAGGGTGAGCCCACAGTGGCGGGAATCCTTTTATTTGGGGTCAACCCCCAATTCTTTCTCCCCCAAAGCGGCCTTGTTTTCGTCCGTTTCGTGGGAAACGAGGCCAGAAGGCCGGAAGGAACCGTGGGGTATGGCCGGAGGGAGGAGATAGGCGGACCTCTGTGCCGGATCATTGAGCGGGCCTGGGAAGTCCTTTGGGAAGAGATGAAAAGGGAAGCGGTGGTTAGAGGACTTGTGCGGGAGGACAGGACCGAGTACCCTCCCTTTGCAGTGAGAGAGGCTCTGGTAAACGCAGTAGCTCACAGGGATTACCGCCTCAGGGGTCGCCGTATTGAGGTCAAAATGTACGATGATCGGCTGGAAGTCACGAGCCCAGGGGGGCTTCCAGGTTACATAACGCTGGACAACATTGTAGATGAACATTTTTCCCGTAACCCGAGGATAGTTTCGGGCCTTTATTACTGGGGTTTCATAGAGGAGCTTGGCCTCGGTATAGACATGATGATTGAGGAGATGGTGAACGCAGGCCATCCACCACCCGAATTCAGGGCCACCCCTTACTCCTTTACCGTAGTCCTCTACAACGTTCGCGAGCGAGCTCCCATCCCGCGCTGGGAACTGGAGATGAACGAAAGACAATTGGCAGCGATAAACTACATCCGCCAGCACGGCCGTATCACCAACCGGGAGTACAGACGCCTCTGCCCCCATGTCTCCGCCGAAACCCTTCGCCTTGACCTGGCTGACCTGGTTGAGAAGGGGATTTTAATAAAGGTGGGCGATAAACGTGGCACTTACTACATCCTGAGGTAATCGCCACCGCATGGTGAAATTCACAATACTTTTTGACAACACATCTGCTCGCAAGGGGATAAAGCCCGGCTGGGGCTTTTCAGCACTTCTGGAGGTGAACGGACGGGGAATTCTTTTTGATGCTGGCCCACATTCCCCCCTTCCTTCTCTTGAGGCCCTGAACATACCACCGGAAACCATTAAAGAAGCAGTTCTATCCCATTTCCATCCGGATCATTACGGAGGATTCGCAGATTTTCTCAGGGGAAAATCTAAGACCACCCTTTACGTTCCATCACCCATTCCGCCTGATTTGAAAGCGCAGTGGCAGGTGCTGGCAGATCTCAGGGAGGTCAAGGGGCCGATGGATCTTGGGGGTGGTGTATGGCTCACAGGCCCTATAGGTTCAAGGGTTCCCGAAATGGCCTTGCTGGCAGAAAGCCCCTCAGGTCTCCTTATGGTGGTGGGATGTGCTCATCCCGGGCTGGAGGAACTTGCCCGGAAGGCAGAAGAAATAACCGGGAAGGTCCCTCTGATTATTGCCGGAGGATTGCACATAATGGGGCTCAGGCCTCATAAAATACGCCAGGTTATGAGGAAGCTCAAGGAGATGGGCGTAAAGGGGCTTATCGGGTGCCACTGCTCTGGAAAAATTTCCCTCCGCATAGCCCGTGAGGAATTCGGGGATGAAGTCAGGAGCGGAGGGATAGGTAAATCTTTTGAATTTTGAGGGAAAGGGGGTGGGATTCTGGATTCCCTGGAACTGGCACACCGCATTGTGGACCTAATCCTGGATAAAAAGGCTTATGATATTGTGGTTTTGGACCTGAGGAAAATCTTCCCCCTGGCCGATTACTTCGTCATATGCACCGGGGATTCCGAGAAACAGGTTGAGGCCATCGCCAGCGAGGTGCGGGAGAAGCTTGAGGCTGAGGGGATTGAGCCTCTGGGGGTGGAAGGGACCCCAGATTCAGGCTGGGTCCTTATGGATTACCGGGATGTTATACTCCATATTTTCATGCCCGCTCAGAGGGATTACTACGAGCTGGAAAAGCTGTGGAAGAAAGCCCCGGTAGTGGTTAGGATCCGATGATGGACTTCCACCTTTCCCAGAGGAGGGGCAAGGTTTCGCCGGCTTTCCCCCTTATGGTTTCCGTAACATAAGGGGAAAGCGGGGTCTCCTGGGGGTTTACCTCCACTACCACTGCTCCTTGTCTTAAGGCGGCCAGGGGAATAGAGGCTGCGGGTTGCACCAAAGCAGAAGTCCCGATAACGAGCATAATTTCGCATTCTTCGGCAGCCTTAAAGGCTTTTTCCAGAATATCCCGTGGCAACGGCTCCCCGAACCACACCACGTCAGGTCGGAGGAGAGCTCCGCATTTGCAGCGCGGTGGGATTTCTTTCAGGGGAACTTCACGGTTTTCCATCACGATGCCCTCTTTGACACAGCGAACCCGCCATATATTGCCGTGAAGTTCCAGAACTTTCCTGCTGCCGGCGGCCTGGTGGAGGCCATCCACATTTTGAGTTATGAGGGTGAAATTGGGCAGATATTCCTCCATTTCAGCCAGGGTCATGTGAGCGGGGTTTGGCTTGCTTCCGGCTATAATTTGCCGGCGCCAGTCATACCATTCCCATACCAGGGCTGGATTCCTGGCAAAGGCTTCGGGCGTTGCCAGCTCTTCAGGGCGGTACCTTTTCCAGAGGCCATCTTCGCCCCGGAAAGTAGGGATACCGCTTTCGGCCGAGACCCCTGCTCCGGTTAAAACTGCAACTTTCACTTTTCTCTTTCGGAGCCGCAGGATTTCTTCAAGCATTTCTTCTTGGAGCTTCCGCTGTTCTCGGGAGGGTTAAAGCTCTGGGACGGCATCGGGTGACGCATAAACCACATCCGGCACACTTTTCTGGTTCCAGAAAGGCTTTCTTATCTACCACTTTTATGGCGCCATAAACGCAAGAAAGCTCACATAACCTGCATCCTGTGCATTTCTCAACCTCAAGCGAAGGAGGGACAGGATATAGCCTGTATTCTTGTTCCTGCACCCTTTTGAGAGCCAAACCCCTTACGTCTTCCACTGAAGAGTAGCCATGGGCATCAAGCCATTCCCCGATTTCCTTAGCGATTTTGCCGAAGATGGTGGGTCCCTTCAGTATGGCAGCGGTACAGACCTGCACTGCCCATGCTCCGGCCATAATAAGCTCTATAGCGTCAGTTCCTTTTGATACCCCCCCGACGCCTATTATCGGTAGATCCACTGTCCTGGCGATGTCAAAAATACAGCGGACAGCCAGGGGTTTCAGGGCTGGACCCGAGAGCCAGCCGTATCCTTCCTTACTGCCCATGAGGGGGAAGCCTGTTTCTATATCAATTGCCATTACAGGCCCAAAGGAGTTTATAGCCACAATGCCATCGGCTCCGGCTTCCTTTGCTGCAGAGGCTGCTTCCTTCACATCCCTGAAAGGACTGAACTTCACGAAGACAGGCACATCCACTGCTTCCTTAGCCGCCTGGATAGCTTCCATCATTGGGCGAGGATCGTCTCCGATATAGTGAGTGGAAAGCTCCAGAGCATCGGCGTATGGCTTTACTTTAGGGGCCAGCTGAGCAATGTCTTTGGCTGTATACCCTAAGCTTATTATGAGCGGAAGGCCCGTCTTTTTAGCGATGGCATATTCCCTCTCAATCCACTGTTCCGGGGGAAGTTCAGACCACAGCTCGGTGTTAAGGAAGCCTCCGGGTATCTCAGCCATGTTGGGGTGAGGAACCTGAGCGGCTGTCACCGAGATAGTTTTGGAGACAAGGCCTCCGGCACCGCCTTCGGCGCACTTTTTCATGGCTTCTCCATTCCAGACAGGAGGGCCAGCGGCAGGCATTACGGGGTTCCGGAACTTTATCCCGCATATTTCCACTTCAAGCCGGGCCATTTTATCCTCCCAGGAATTAATTTAAAAGGCACCGGCTTAATACCGGTGCCTCCCGTCGTTGCCCCTGGCCGGACTCGAACCGGCAACAAACGGCTTAGGAGGCCGTTGCTCTATCCTCTTGAGCTACAGGGGCCTCTAATTTATTTTACCACAAATGGGGGGAGAAGGGCAAATAAAATCCGCCCATTTTGTTTACGGGCCCGGTTGTGATATAATCTTTTCGGAAAAACTTTTGGAGGGAGGTGCAGGGTGCCTCATTTAGGAGTGCCTGAGCTGTTGATAATTCTCTTGATAATCATCATCATCTTTGGAGTTGGGAAACTGCCGGAGCTGGGGGGAGCGCTGGGAAGAAGCATAAGGGAATTTCGCAAGGCTACTTCCGGCCTTGACGAGGAAGAAGAAAGCGCTAAAAAGAAGGAAGAGGAGAAAAAAGCTTAATCTCCTCTCAATTGGCGAAGGAGTTCACCCGCCCTTTGGGGGTTTATATTGCCTTCTTCCACCATTTTCCTGGCTATCAGGTCCACAAGCTCGCCGGTAGCACCTGCAGCCATAGCCACCTGGCGAGCGTGAAGTTTCATGTGGCCTTTCTGGATACCCTCGGTGGCCAGGGCTAAAAGAGCTGCCAAGTTTTGCCCCAAGCCTACGCTTGCCATTACCTGAGCCAATTCTTTTGAAGTCCTGACCCCGAGGATTTTGAGGCAAAGCCTGGCTAAGGGGTGCGCTCTGGTAGTTCCACCTATTGTTCCTGCGGCAATCGGTAATTCAATGAAACCTTCCAGATCGCCTTCATCGTTTTGCTTCCATATGGTCAGTGGACCATAGGAGCCATTCCGTGCAGCGTAAGCGTGGGCCCCTGCCTCCAGCGCCCTCCAATCGTTACCGGTCGCTATAGCAACAGCATCAATACCGTTCATTATCCCCTTATTGTGTGTAGCAGCCCGATAGGGATCTACTGCTGCGAGAGCCCATGCTTCCACGATCCTCTTAGCCACTTCCTTCCCCGGAATCCCCTTCCCTTCAAGGGCTTCCCATGGGACAAGGCACCACGCTCTGGCTAAGCGTCGGTCAGAGAGGTTGGAAAGTATGCGCAGGATGACTCTTCCCCCCGTGATTTCCTCTATAAGTGGGGCCACTGCTTCGGCGGCAGTGTTAACCATATTAGCCCCCATGGCATCTCTGGTATCGTAAAGGAGGTGAATGACCAGCATCGGGCCTGCGGGGGTTTGGGGGAATTTCCTCACTTCTAACCCTTTGCTTCCCCCACCCAGGGAGACGGTGGTTGGATGTTTAGCATCTGCCAGTCGGAAGATTTCCTCCCGGGCTTCAAGGATCTTTTCGGCTGCCTCTTCCATATCAGGGACATCCATCACCTGAATCTGGGCAATCATGATGGGCTCAGTGCTTTCGGCTTTAAAACCTCCGCCTTCTCTAACAAGCTTTGCCGCATGGCTCAGGCCTGCTACTACTGATGGTTCTTCTATTGCCATGGGAATGAGGTAATCTTTGCCGTTGATGAGAAAATTAACAGCTATTCCCAAAGGCAAGGGGAAAATCCCCACCACATTTTCAATCATTTTCTCGGCCTGTTCAGGGGAGAGGCTCTTTTCCAGAAGAGCTTTCTCCTCCGGGGAAAGCTCTGCCCATTGCGCTAAGATTTCAACCCTTTCCCGGAGGCTCAATTTGTAAAGACCTGGGAGCCGGGAAGTCTTCTCCAATTTCCCCTCCTTATTCCCAAAGAGTTTAAGCCCTCTTCTACAGTATAACGCAACCGTTTCAAAGCGGTCAAAAGGTGCTTTTCGTTTGCCAGTTTCAAAGCCAATGTGCTATAATACCTCCGAGAATTGTTGCCCACGGGAATTAGGGCATGATGGGGAAACCCCCGAGAGCGAAAAGGGAATTACGCCGGGAGCTAATTTTCCGGCTGGAACAGCCCTTTGGCCGCGGCTTCTCCTGGGGCGATGCGGTTGTCTTGCTGATCATCGCCGTCTTGATATACGCAGGGGTACGGTTAGCCCTGCACGCTCCGGAGACGGTGAAAGGGCCCACCATGTTCTCTTTCCCCCAGCGCGTTGCCCTATTACGCCCTTCGCTCCCTCGGCCGTATGCTTGCCGCGTATGTTCTCTCCCTGCTTTTCACTTTGATCTATGGCCGCTTAGCTGCCTACAATCGCCGTGCTGAACAGGTACTTATGCCATTGCTGGATGTGCTGCAGAGTGTTCCCATCCTTTCTTTTCTACCGGTGGTCCTTCTGAGCCTGAGCATCATCCTGCCGGAGCGGATTGCAGCTGAGCTGGCCTCGGTTGTTCTTATTTTCACCAGCCAGGTTTGGAATATGACCTTCGCCTGGCACCAGTCATTGACGACGATCCCGGAGGAACTGCGGGAAGCCAGTGCGATTTTCCGCTTCAATGGCTGGCTCCGCTTCAGGGTGCTGGAACTTCCCTTTGCGGCCATCAGCCTCATCTGGAACAGCATGATGAGTTGGGCCGGGGGCTGGTTCTTCCTTATGGCCGCTGAGATTTTCGCCGTAGGAGAACGAGATTTCCGCCTCCCCGGCCTGGGGGCCTATCTCCGGGAGGCTGCCAACCAAGGCGATACCCGCGCCGTCCTCTGGGGGATCGGTGCACTGGTGCTGGTCATAGTCCTATTAGATCAGCTGGTCTGGCGACCCCTGTTGGCCTGGGCCGACCGCTTCAAACTGGAGATGGTGGAGGGGGAAAACCTGCCTTCCTCCTGGTTTTACGACCTCCTGCGGAACTCCAGATTGCAGAAATGGCTTTCGGAGAAGGTTTGGCGGCCGCTAAGCGAGCAAATAGATGCATGGTTCATCCACCCCACCGCAGCTTTGAAAGTGAGAGAGGAAAAAACAGGCCGGCCGTACCTCCTTTATGCCGCCGGTGCGGCGATTGGCCTGGGGCTGACCTATGGTGCCGTCCGTGCTGCACTGATGCTGGCAGCGGTCCCCGTGAGCCAGTGGGGGGAAATCGGGCTGGGCCTCCTGGCGACATTCCTCCGGGTTTTCGCTTCCTTGACCATCGCGCTGGCCTGGACAATTCCTGTGGGGGTAGCCATCGGCACCAATCCGCGGGTAGCCTCTTTCTTGCAGCCCGTCGTTCAGGTATTAGCCTCGGTCCCGGCGACGGCCCTTTTCCCGGTCTTCCTGCTCCTCATCGTTGGCCTACCGGGCGGGTTGAACCTTGCAGCAATTGTGCTGATATTGTCACCGGGGCCATCACAGCCAGTGGGGGAGCCTGGAACGCCAGCATTGTTGCCGAGCATGTGGAATTCGGCGGCCGGACGCTCTCTGCCCCCGGCATTGGCGCGCTTATTGCCCGGGCTACCGCTACCGGCGACTATCCCCTCCTCCTGGCTGCCACTCTGACGATGGTCCTGGCCGTCGTTTTTATCAACCGCATTTTCTGGCGCCAGCTCTACCGCCTGGCGGAAGAAAAATACCGGATGGAGTGAGACTATGTCTCCTAACGATTATCTGCTGGAAGTTCGCCATGTCCATCAGATTTACCACAGCGGTTCCCGCCAATTTGTGGCCCTGCAGGATGTAAACCTGGCCGTTCGGGAAGGAGAATTCCTGTGCCTGCTGGGGCCCTCTGGCTGCGGGAAGAGCACCCTCCTGCGTATTATCACCGGCCTTCAGCGACCTACGGAGGGAGTAGTTCTCTATCGTGGCCAGCCGCTCCTGGGAGTCAACCCCCATGCCACTATTGTCTTCCAGACTTTTGCCCTCTTTCCCTGGCTTACGGTTCTGGAGAATGTGGAAGTAGTTCTGAAGGCACGTGGTATCCCTCCAAAATTGCGCACTGCCCGCGCGCTGGACCTTTTGGACCGGGTCGGGTTGGATGGGTTTGAATTTGCCTTCCCGCGTGAGCTCTCCGGCGGGATGCGCCAGAAAGTGGGATTTGCCCGTGCAATGGCAGTGGAGCCGGAGCTACTATGTCTGGATGAGCCTTTCTCCGCTCTGGATGTGTTGAGTGCGGAGGCGCTGCGGGGGGAACTGTTGGAACTGTGGACGGAGGGGAAAATTCCCACCAAAGCCATCCTGATGGTGACCCATAACATTGAGGAAGCGGTCTTCATGGCCGATCGCATCGTAGTGATGGACAAGAATCCCGGGCGGGTGATAGCGGAGGTGACGGTGGACCTGCCCCATCCCCGGCGGCGGCGGTCGCCGGAGTTCCTGGAGCAGGTAGACCGGGTCTACGGCATTCTGGCCGGGCAGACTCAGCCGGAGCATGTGGAGCTGGGTGTGGCTCCTGGCGAGCCAGGGCGCGTCCGGGCTCTTCCTCCCATAACCATAAACGATTTGGCAGGACTTCTGGAGCACGTGGCAGAGATGCTCAACCGCCGCCACGATATCTACCGCTTAGCAAAGGAGCTGCATGTGGATTCTGATCATCTTCTGCTGGTGACAGAAGCCGCAGAGTTGCTGGGCTTTGCCACTATTAGTGAGGGCGATATCGCCCTGACCCCGTTGGGGGAGACCTTTGCCGAGGCCAGCATCCTGGCACGCAAGGAGATTTTCGCCACACGCATCCGGCGGTTGCCGATTTTCCGCTGGCTCTTTTCCTTACTTAAGGCTGCTGAAGGCCAAAGGTTAAATCGGGATGTCATCCTACGGGCGCTGGAGCTGGAGTTCCCACCCGATGAGGCCGAGAAACAACTGGAAACCATCATCAACTGGGGGCGATATGCTGAACTCATAGCCTATGATAAGGCAGCAAATGTAATCTTCCTGGAACCTCCTGGCGTGTAATGTTTAAAACCCTTTCCCTTGCGGTGGACACCAGACCACATCCGTTTCATCAAAACTATCGCTTGTAACCCTCTTAAGCCATCGGGTGCTGAGGGATAGGATGTAAATCTCCCGGGCTGAGAATCCTTCCCCTTGCCCGGTATAGGCTACAAAGGCCATAAGCTTACCATCAGGCGAAAAGACCGGCCTTTCAGCTCCACCAGCAATTTGAGTAACTTTCTCAAGACCAGTGCCGTCTGGGTTTATAAAGTAAATCTGATGGGAACCGTCCATGGCTGAGACAAAGGCTATTTTCCGACCATCAGGAGACCAGGCAGGAAACCAATCCCGGGCTGGATGATCTGTGAGGCGAATGAGGTCATTTCCATCCTTTCGCACCAGGTATATATCCCAATTCCCGTCTTTGATGGCCGTGAAAGCGATCATTTCTCCATCAGGGGACCAGGAGGGCTGGCCGGCAAAGGAGTTCCCGGAGGTAAGCTGGCGAATTGTTTTGTTCTCAAGGTCATAAATGAAGAGCTCCTGGGCCTGGTTATGGTTCGCTCTGAAAACCAGGTAGCGAGCCTTCGGGTCAAAGGAGGGCTCACTTCCCTGCGCAATGAATTCAAGGCCATGATGGCCCTTCAGCCAGATTTTTCCCTCTTTTACAAAAGCTATGGAGCCATCCGTAGCGAAAGAAATTTCTCGTTCATCGTCAGGAGAGTTTAAAATTGGCTCAAGCTCGGTGCCATCAGCGCGCATCCTGTAAAGGTCATAGTTTCCTGCCATGTTGGAGGCGAAGCAGAGGTAAAGGGGAGGGATAACTTCAAGGGTCAAAGGAGGGGTTTTCTCCCGTTCACCTGTGGCTTTTGTAAGTATGGCTTCAAATGTGTAAGTGGCGGGAGATGTAGCTTCCCACAGGAAAGTGACGAGCCAGCGGTTTGAGTAACGGACCATGGATCGAGGTAGGGGCTGAGCTTTATGTCCATTAACCCAAAGCTCAGCCCCCGTTATCTCCACGGGAGGGCTTTCTACTTCTACAGTAATAGTTTGGCCCTGAAAGATAATCGCTCCATCCTGAGGAGAAAGGAAAAAAGCAAAAGAAGGGGGAAGCATCTGGACTTCAGGGCCTGCTTCCCCCTCCGGTTTTGAAATAATGTAAACCAGCAGACTCCACTCCAGAATAGCTGCGGCGAAAAGGAGCAGCAGGAGCAGAACCCGCTTACCTGTCAAGGTTCATATCCCTTAAGGCTGATCCCATCCAGGTTAAGGTCTACTTCACGCTGGGCAGTACCCCACTTCTTCCAGAGCCGGATGAAAATTGTAACGCGGGAGGAAGGAGCTTTGAAGGAGATAGTGTAGCGAGTAAATTTGCCAGGATAAAGTCTGGAGTAAACCCTGGGGATAGGGATATATGTCCAGTTAGTGACTGCTTTCCAATCAGTGCCTCCTGCGGGGTCATAACCCCACTGCACCACATAGCTGTAAGGGTCCTCAGCTCCAGCTATGACCGGGTCACCTTCGGCAGCGCGAAGGAGAGCAGCCAGGCTGAATTCATAGATGGCGCCCGGGGTCAGGCCGTCCACCACCTGGTAAATTCCGGCGTAGCGATCGGGATCGGAAGCAGCCCGACAGTAGGTATTTATCTCAATAAGCTGAGAGTGACGGCCATCCCATACTACAGGGAACCAGGTGTCGTCATACCAGCCATAGGTAGCATTACCACCGTTATCAAACTTATGCCACCCGAGACCTACCCCGTCGGGGCCGAACCCTCCTTCAAAGCTACCATTGAGGATGAACTCCTTCCATTCCCCGACCATGACGTTAACAGAGACAGTGGAGACTTTCCCGCTCATGTCTCTGGCTTCAGCTTTCAGGGTGTGAGGTCCTGGGGTTACAGGGGTCCAGAGGAATTCCCTTTCAAAAGCCAGGGGGCCAACGGTGAAGGAAATGCTACCTACCAGGTGGGTGCCATCATAGAGTTTAATGGCTGCTATGCCAACATCGTTGGAGGCAGTAACCCTGACGGGCCAGGTTTTCCCAGCGGCGGGGTATGGCGGGACTGAAATGCTGACCTGGGGAACTTTAACATCAGCAGGGGCGGGCCCCAGAAGGCTTATCCCATCAAGGTTAACGTCCACTTCCCTGCCAGCTGTGCCCCACTTTTTCCAAACCCGGATGAAAATGGTGATTTTGGGCGAAGGAGCCACAAAATTAGTGACGTACTCCAGGAATTCTCCTGGAGATGTTCTGGGATAAACGACATCCCACGGTAGCTCAACCCAGTTAGTAACGGCTTTCCAGTCGGTCCCACCCGTGGGGTCAAAGCCCCACTGGACCCTGTAACTATATGGATCCTCCTGACCGGTAATTACGGGATCTCCTTCCTGGGCCCTTATCATTCCCCGGATTTTGAGGGTATAAGTTGCCCCCTGGACTACCGCCACCGTCTGGTAAATTCCGGCGTAGCGGTCGGGGTCGGAGGCACCCCGGCAGTGGGTGTTTATCTCAATAAGCTGGGAGTGATGGCCATCCCATACCACCGGAGGCCAGGTGTCATCGTACCAGCCGTAGGTAGCATTGCCTCCGTTGTCAAACTTATACCAACCAAGGCCTACTCCATCGGGACCAAAACCCTCTTCAAAGCTCCCGTTGGTTATCCTCTCGGAAAGGGAGGAGGCGAAAGGCAATTTGGGGAAAATCAGGAAAACCAACAGGCCTAAGAGGGCTGAGCCGAGTAAAACCAGAGAAATTTTGCTTTTCATAGCAAGTGTCTCCTCTTATGCCTTCTTTAAAATTTATTGCTTGACCTTAAGGCTGTATCTCTTTGCGTGGCTTTTTAAGCGCTGAAATTAGCCGTGGCGGAAGAAAAAACCACGCCAAGTTTGATGCATCAATTTTATTTTAACATGAGCAGACCAAATTAGCAAGGAAATGGTTGCAAGCCCTCTGGCTCCCCCTTTTCCTCACCTTCAGCTAAGTAAGGAGATGGTTGTCCCACCTTTTAAATTTGGTGTATAATTACCCTCTGAGGGGGGAGTATGAGCCCGGTCCTTAAGGGTCCTGCTATTTCTTTTGTAAGCCGGAGTGAGGAGCAAACAATGCGCCTGGGGATAAGGCTGGGGAAACTTCTCCAGGCTGGAGATATTATCTGCTTGGAAGGCCCTCTGGGAAGCGGGAAAACCTGTTTCGCCAAGGGGATAGGAATCGGGATGGGGGTGGAAGAGCTTATAACAAGCCCTTCCTTTATTCTCATAAACGAATACAAAACCCCTTCAGGCCTTATCCTCTATCACGTTGACTTCTATCGCCTGAATGGGCCGGAGGAAGCCCTGGCCATAGGGATAGAGGAAAAGTTTTACGGTGATGGGGTGTGCGTCGTAGAATGGGCTGACAAAGCTAAAGAAATAATCCCTCCTGAAAGGCTCTGGATAACCTTCAGCCATCTTGACACCCATCAAAGAGGTATCCTTATGGAGCCCAGTGGTAAAAGGTATGTCCAGCTTTTGGAAGCCTTTAAAGAATCGGCTTTTGGCTTGAAGCATGCTGCTGGCTATTGACACATCCACAAAATTTTCCAGCATTGCTTTGTTTGATGGGGAAAAGCTCCTGGCAGAGGAAAGCTGGCTTTCGCGAGAAAGCCACACCCTCCAGCTTATGCCCAGGATTGTAAGGATGATGGAAACGCAAGGATTGAAACCTGTGAATCTTAAAGCCGTCGGAGTAGCATTAGGGCCTGGTTCTTTCACAGGGCTCAGGATAGGGATGGCTGTGGCTAAAGGGATAGCTTTATCCCTCAAAATTGACCTGATTGGAATTCCAACGCTGGATTTCCTGGCATATCCTCTATCCTATCAGCTCCTGCCAGTGTGGAGTATCTTGGAAGCAGGGCGTGGCAGGATATACACTGCCGGTTACAAGAAGGTCGGCAAGCAGTGGAAGAGGTTTACAGATTACATGGCCCTGGCCTGGGAAGATCTTCCATCCAAAGTAAATGGTGAACGATTCATCTTCTGCGGGGAGATTGACCAATACGGTCGGGATTTCATAGAGAGGACTTTTGGGAAAAAAGCCAAAGTAGCTGATCCTGCTTTTTCCCTCAGGAGGGCAGGCTTCCTGGCCCAGATGGCTTATAAGCTTTGGCTATCTTCCTATAAAGATGACCCCGCCTCCCTTTCGCCTATTTATCTTAAAGGTGTATAAGATATGCTTAGCTCCTTTGTGGTCAGGCCCATGACTTTGGATGATTTACCCGAAGTTATGGAAATTGAGAAGGTAAGCTTCAAGATGCCCTGGACCCCATCAGCCTATCAATATGAGCTTACCCGCAATGACCGCGGTTTTTACCTGGTAGTAAGGCTCAAAGCTGAAAAGGGCGAAGGGCCACTTATAGCTTACGGAGGCTTCTGGTTCATGTTAGGTGAAGCCCACATATGCACCCTGGCAGTGAGGCCCGACTGGAGAGGGAAAGGCATTGGTGAGCTTATCTTTTATTCCCTCATGGATTTAGCCCTGCGCCTTGGGGCAGAGCTCGCCACTTTAGAGGTAAGGGTTTCCAACAAGCCTGCCCAAAATTTATACCGGAAGTATGGATTTGAGGTGATAGGAAGGCGCAAAGGTTACTACTCCGATGGAGAAGATGCCCTTATCATGACAGCTTTTGACATTAATACCCCTGAATATCGCTTAGTTCTGGCTAAAAACAGGGAAAAACTGGAGGAAAAACTGAAGGGGGTTAACCATGGGAGAACTGGAAAGCCTTTATGAAGAGATAAAGAGGTGCACTAAATGCAGGCTTCACCAGAGCCGAACCAAGGCAGTTCCGGGAGAAGGGCCTGAGAATGCCCGCATAATGTTTATAGGGGAAGCACCTGGCTTCCATGAGGACCGTCAGGGGAGGCCCTTTGTGGGGGCAGCGGGGCAATTCCTTGACGAACTTTTAGCCAGTATAGGGCTAAAACGGGAGGAGGTCTACATTTGCAACGTTATTAAATGCCGGCCTCCCGGCAACCGTGACCCCCTTAAGGATGAGATAGAGGCATGCGAACCATACCTTGACCGTCAGCTGGAGATTGTAAAGCCGAGGCTTGTGGTAACCCTTGGGCGATATTCCCTGGCCAAGTTTCTCCCAAAAGCGTCTATAACTAAGGTGCGCGGTCAGCCCATAAAAGTGGGTAAAATAATTTGTTACCCCGTCCTCCACCCTGCTGCTGCTCTGCACCAGCCCAAATGGCGTGAGACTCTGGAGGAGGACTTTAAGCGCATCCCGCAAATCCTGGAAGAGCTGGACCGGCTGGAAATAGAGAACGAAAGCAAAGCCAGACAGCTTAGCCTATTTTAGGCAAAGGCTTCAGCATCCTGCCGGACGACATTGTTTTTTTCCAACTTTGCTTTGCCGGGGCTAAATTTTAAGCCTTGTCTTGCTTATACTTTTTGTGGTAAACTTAAGCCAAAAAAGTGGAGGAGGGGCAGGATGGGTAAAAGAGTATTTAGCGGTGCACGCCCTACGGGAAAACAGCATTTGGGCAATTTTCTCGGAGCCATCAGGAATTATGTAGCCCTTCAGGAGCAAGGCTATGAAACGATATACTGCGTTGTGGATCTTCATGCTATGACTACCTCTTTTGAAAACTTGCGGGAACTTACAGCAGAGATGGTGTTGGATTGGTTAGCGGCAGGGGTTGATCCTCAAAAGTCCATAATCTTCGTTCAGTCTAATGTTCCAGAGGTTATAGAGCTTGCCTGGTATTTCTCCACAATAACTCCTCTGGGATGGCTCCTTCGCCTTCCAACCTTCAAAGAGAAAGTGCGGGCTCAGCCGGATAATGTAAACTATGGCCTCGTGGGTTACCCCGTCCTTATGGCTGCCGATATAACTTTATACAAAGCCGAAATTGTGCCTGTTGGTGTGGATCAGGCTCCTCATCTGGAGTTCACCAGGGAGGTGGTGCGGCGCTTCAATCACTTTTTTGGGCCAGTGCTGGTGGAACCCCAGGCCCTTTATACTGATTTCCCCAAAGTTCTGGGCATTGATGGAGTCAATAAGATGAGCAAATCCCTCAACAATCACATAGAAATTTCCGCCTCCCCCGAAGAAATCCACCAGAGGGTTATGATGATGGTAACGGATCCCCAGCGTACTCATCGCCACATTCCTGGTCGCCCTGAGGTCTGCAATGTTTTCTCCTTCCACAAGTTCTTCTCCCCGGGAGATGTGGAAAGGATAGACGTAGAGTGCCGGAGGGCAGGAATCGGCTGTGTTGATTGTAAGAAAATCCTTGCTCGTAACATAAGTGATTATTTTGCTCCCTTCCGGGAAAAGCGTAGGGAATTTTCTTCTGATCCGGCTTATGTCTGGGATGTGCTGGAAGATGGTCGGCGTAGAGCGAAAGCCATAGCGGAAAAGACCATGGCGGAGGTAAGGGAGGCTATCTATAGCAAGAAGCCATAAGGAGGTTGAGGCCATGACTACAGACCCCGCTGTCAGGATGGTCAACATTGTCAAAAGATTCCCGGGGGTGGTAGCTAACGATCACATCACTTTTGAAGCGGCGCGGGGTGAAATACATGCCCTTTTAGGTGAGAACGGAGCAGGTAAAACAACTCTGATGAACATCCTCTACGGGATATACCAGGCTGATGAAGGTGAAATTTACGTAAATGGCCGCAGGGTCCATATCCATTCTCCGCGGGATGCCATAAACCTGGGCATAGGCATGGTCCATCAACATTTCCACCTTATTCCCTCTCACACCGTTGGAGAAAATATAGTTTTAGGATTGCCCGGCAATTTCTTCTTTCCATTGGAGAGGGCCAGGAAAGATATTGAGAGGATGCTGGAGCAGTATGGCCTTAAAGTGGATATAGATGCTTACGTCTGGCAACTTTCGGCTGGGGAAAAACAGAGGGTGGAGATAGCTAAGGCCCTTTACCGGAATGCCCGGATTTTAATCTTGGATGAGCCCACTACTATGCTTACTCCCGCTGAAACTGAAGAGCTCTTTGCTGCGCTGAAGCACATGGCTGGAGAAGGAAGGACCATCATTTTTATAACCCACAAGCTTAAAGAAGTAATTGAAGTGAGCGATCGGGTCACGGTGCTCCGGAAGGGGAAAGTTGTTGGAACGGCCAGGACTTCTGAGGTTACTATCTCAAAGCTGGCGGAGATGATGGTGGGAGAACAAACTTTGTGTGAGACAACTTTGCCTCCTAAGGAAAAAGGTCAGGTAGTCTTAGAGGTAAA
This sequence comes from uncultured Anaerolineae bacterium, assembly GCA_964655275.1. Lineage (GTDB taxonomy): Bacteria > Chloroflexota > Anaerolineae > SpSt-600 > SpSt-600 > SpSt-600. The sequence continues at coordinate 52,579 of CAZZMI010000002.1, forward strand.
AGAACTATGTGCCTTAAACGATAAAGGGCTTCCTGCTCTCAAGAAAATATCCTTTTCCATCCGTGAGGGGGAGATCTTTGGAATCGCAGGGGTAGCAGGTAATGGTCAGAAGGAGCTGGTGGAAGTGATAACAGGTTTGCGGAAAGCTACATCGGGCCAGGTTTTGCTGGACGGCAAGGATGTGACGAATCTTCCCCCGAGGGAGATCGCGGACTTAGGCGTAGCTCATGTCCCGGAGGAAAGGATAAACATGGGACTTGCTCCCGGCATGAGTGTCTTGGATAACCTGCTTCTCAAGCTTTACCGCCATCCTCTCTTCTGCCGCGGTTTCATAATTGATTACCGGAAAGCCGTAGAGTTTGCGGAAAACAAGATAAATGAGTTTGAAATCATTACTCCCAGCAAAAACACTCCTGCCAAATTCCTTTCGGGGGGGAACATCCAGCGCCTCATTTTAGCCCGGGAAACCTCTGGCAGCCCCAGGCTCATTGTGGCTGCTCACCCCACTTATGGTCTGGACATAAAGGCTACGGATTATGTCCGACGCCAGCTTATTGAACAGCGTAACCGCGGAGCCGCCATTTTGCTGATCTCGGAGGACCTTGAAGAAATAATGTGTATGAGCGACCGGATAGCAGTAATGTTTGAAGGCCAGCTTATGGGCTTGATGGACGCACAGGAAGCTGATATTAAAAAGATCGGGCTTATGATGGCAGGTGTAAAACCGGGGACATGATAGAAGAACAGTTGAAGGAGATTCCATCGGGAACTGGCGTTTATATTTTCAAAGATTCACAAGGGCAGGTGCTCTACGTTGGCAAAGCTGTCAACCTGCGGAATCGTGTTCGTTCCTACTTCCAGCCCTCAAGTCATTCTAATATCAAGGTGCGCCTGTTAGCTGAAAGGGCGGCTTCAGTAGAGTTCATCTTAACCCGAAACGAAGTGGAGGCTTTAATCCTGGAATGCAACTTAATAAAAAGGTTTCGTCCTCCCTTCAATATCCGCTTTCGGGATGATAAGCAGTATCCATACATAAAAATTACGTGGCATGAACCTTTCCCCCGCATCCTCATTACCAGGAGGATGGAAAAAGATGGCTCCCTTTACTTTGGTCCTTATACTTCCACCTCAGCCCTTCACCAGACGATGGACCTAATCCGCAAGATTTTCCCTTATGCTACTTGCTCCGATCCTTCTCCGGGTAAAAGGATTCGCCCCTGCCTTTATTATGATATTGGCCGCTGTGTTGGCCCCTGCACCGGGGAAATTTCACCGGAAGAATACAGGGGTATAGTGGAGCAGATAATCCTCTTGCTGAAAGGGCGAACCGAAGAAATAATTGCTGAGCTCCGGAAGAAGATGGAGGAGGCGGTTTCTTCTCTCGCCTTTGAGAAGGCAGCAGTTATCCGGGACCAGATTTTCGCCTTGGAGAAGGTTTCCCAGCACCAGCGCGTTGTTTCCCCCTCTCTCCAGGACATGGATTTTATTGCCCACGTCCGGGGCGGGGAAGAGGCATGCGTTCAAGTTTTCTTCGTCAGGAATGGGAAGCTTGTGGGCAGGGAATATTTCATCCTGGAAGGGGCTGAGCTGGAAGAAGGGCAAACCCTTGGGGCATTTCTCAAGCAATTCTATGAGCGCGCTGCTTTTATCCCTCCTGAGATTGTGGTTTCTGAACATTTAGAAGAAGCTCCCATTATTGAAGAGTGGCTTCGTTCACGCCGGGGTGAAGCTGTGAAACTGAGGCTTCCGAAGGATGAGCTGGAAAAAGAGCTGCTGGAAATGGCTTTCCGGAACGCTGCAGAAATCCTGGAAAGCGTAAAAGAGAGCAGGGAGAGGGAGAAAAGGAGAGGGATGGATGCTTTGAAGGAGCTGGAGGAGGCTCTCGACCTGCCCAGATTCCCCGCTCGTATTGAGTGCTACGATGTTTCCCATATTCAGGGCAAATGGGCCACAGGAAGTATGGTGGTTTTCGTCAATGGGCTACCCCGCAAGGGCTCTTATCGCCACTTCAGGATAAAAGAGGTGGAAGGGGTTGATGATTATGCAATGCTTAAGGAGGTGCTGGAAAGGCGCTTCCGGAGGTATCTGGAAACGAAAGAGAGCTCGCTTCGGTTAGCGGCCTCTGGTGAACCATGGCCTCACAGGCCAGATTTGGTCCTTGTGGATGGAGGGAAAGGGCAGCTTGGGGTTGCTCTTAAAGTTCTGGAGGAGCTGGGCATAGAAGAAATCCCGGTAGCAGCACTGGCAAAAAGAGAAGAAGAACTTTTTGTCCCCGGGCGGGAAGAGCCTATAAGGTTCCCACCGGGTTCTAAAGCTCTATCACTGCTGCAGCGCATCCGGGATGAAGCTCATCGTTTCGCCATTTCTTACCACCACAAATTATCCCGGAAGGAGACCCTTGCGGCCTCCCTTGAGGCCATACCGGGCATAGGGCCAAAGCGCCGCCGGGCTTTAATGGAGCGCTTCGGCTCCTTGGAAGCTCTCAGGAAAGCCGAAGTGGACGAGATCGCTTCTATACCCGGCATTACACGAAGCCTTGCCTTGAGAATTAAAGAATTCCTGCAAAGCTCTTAAATTTTGGGAAGCAGTCGTCCTTAGGAGGTAAATTATGGAAAGAAGAGGGCTTGAAATAGCCGTGGAGATTCCCATCAGTGTGAGAGAAGCCCTCGGGGACAAAGCGGCCCTTGACCTTTTCTCCTGGCTTGTTAAAGTAATACCCTCGGTAGCGGTTACGAGGGAAGAGTTCAAGGAGGTTATACTGCGCCTTGAAAATGTAGAGAAAGAATTAAAAGGGCTGAGGGCAGATTTTACCTCCTTCAAAGGTTCAATGGACAATCGTTTTGATGCTGTGAACGCCCGTATTGATGCCGTGCACGACCGGATTGATGCTCTGAGAAAGGACATGGATGAGCGTTTTGATTCCTTCCGGAAAGATATAGACAGTCGGTTTGACGCCCTTCGTGGGGACTTCGCCTCTTTCCAGAGGGAAGCGGACAATCGGGTTAGCGCATTCCAGAGGGAAATAGACAGTCGGTTTGAGGCCCTTCGTGGGGATTTTGCTTCTTTCCAGAAGGAGGTGG
>CAZZMI010000002.1:55758-92457 GCA_964655275.1 uncultured Anaerolineae bacterium
AAGGAGATGGAGAGCCGTTTTGAGGCCTTCCGGGGGGAAGTAGACAATCGGCTTAGCGTTTTCCAGAGGGAAATGGATAGTCGGTTTGAGGCCTTTCGTGGGGATTTTGCTTCTTTCCAGAGAGAGATAGGGACAAGGCTTGACTTAATTTACGAGAGGATGCTGGTTCAATCTCGCTGGTTAGTAGGTTCAATAGCAATTTTGGGCACAGTTATAAGCATACTCCTGGCTATAGGACAGTTCCTGAGGTAGGAACATGCCTCAATTTAGGAGCGTAGACAATTTGGTAGGCATTTTGGGGAGGCAGAGCGAAGAAACTAAAAGGTTTTTTAAATTTGCCATTGTTGGGACAAGCGGAGCAGTAGTGGACTTTGGCCTGTTAAACTTAGGCATCCTTATTTTCGGCCTGCCCAAAGCCTTAGCTAACACTATCTCTTTCTCCGCCGCTGTCGTAAACAATTTCCTGTGGAATAGACTGTGGACTTTTCCGGAAACGCGGTCTTCCCCTTTCTTCGGCCAGTTCTGGAAATTCGCTCTGGTCAGCATAGCTGGGTACTTTCTGAACCAGACGATTTTCCTCGGCCTTGACCATCTTTTCCTTTATCGGTTGGGAACACTGGGGTACAACCTCTCCAAAGCAATAGCCACCCTCTTAGTACTTTTTTGGAACTTCGGAATTAACAGGGTCTGGACCTACCGAGGGATTTAAGATGCGCATCGGTGTTGATTACACTGCAGCCGTAAGGCAGAAGGCAGGCATAGGAAGGTATGTGCGCGAGCTTTTCAAGCATGTGGGGAAAATTGACCAGCGTAACTTTTATTTGCTCCTGGTGCCCAGAGATGCAACCCTTCATCCGATTCCACCTAACTTTCGTTATTTGAGGCTTCCCCTTTCCGAGCGCCTGGTGTATATTTTCTGGCAAAGGTTACGGATTCCCATTCCGGCCGAGGCCTTCACGGGCCGACTGGCCCTTTTCCATTCCCCTGATTTTGTCCTCCCACCCTTAGCCTTGACCCCTTCTATCCTTACCATTCACGATTTATCTTTTCTGCGGCTTCCGGAATGTTTCACCCCCAATCTCCTCAATTACCTTTCTAAAGCGGTGCCCCGCTCAATCAAAAGGGCGAATTTAATCCTGGCTGACTCCGGTAACACCCGGAAAGATCTGCTGGAATTGATGGGACTGCCACCAGAGAAAGTAGAAGTTTTGTATGCCGGTGTTGGGGAAAATTTTAAGCCTTCAGATGGAGAAAAAGCTCGCACCCGCTATGGTTTGCCCCGCAGGTTTATCCTCAGTCTTGGGACTTTAGAGCCTCGCAAGAATTTTGCAAGGCTTGTCCGGGCTTTTGCCACAGTTAAAAGTAATTTAAAGCTTGGAAACGACCTTAAGCTGGTTATCGCCGGGCGAATGGGTTGGCTTTACAATGGCGTTTTCAGGGCGGTAGAAGAGTGCGGGCTTGAAGGGGATGTGATTTTCCCGGGCTATGTAGAGGAAGAAGACCTTCCCTCCCTTTATTCAGCTGCGGAGCTTTTCGTTTACCCATCCCTTTACGAAGGCTTCGGTTTACCTCCTTTGGAAGCAATGGCTTGTGGGGTTCCCGTGGTGGCTTCCGAAGCCCCTCCCTTACCTGAAATACTGGGCGATGCGGCCCTTTTCTTCTCTCCTTACGATGAGGAAGGTATGGCTTCGGCTATTGAAAGAGCTCTGCTGGATGATGGACTGCGCCGGAAATTGCGGGAGAAGGGGTTTGCCAGGAGTTCCCTTTTCTCCTGGGATAAATCCGCCCGAAAGCTTCTGGAAATCTACCAGCGTCTGGGAGAAAACCCATGAAGAAGTGGCTCTTTCCACTGGCCTTGCTCTTGGCTCTTGCCGGCTACTGGGCTCCCTGGGTTAACCATAAAGCTTCAGCTCTGGTGATCACCGGGCTGGATATGGCTGAGTATGTCAAGTTCTTGCCCCAATTTCGCTCCGGAGAGCTCAGATTCATGCGGGAAATCTTTTACTTACCCCTTTTCCTATCATCAATTTTCCTTGTTCTTATGGCTTCATCGGGATATCTTGGGTATCCATCCTGGGCCAAGGGCTTAATGTTAATATTGGCCTGGGCTATGGCCCTTTCTATGCTTCCGCCGGCCTGGTCGCCACCTGTTCTCTTACAACGGGAGTTCTTTTGCCAAACCTTTGCCATTCTCTTTTGCCTGCTTTTCCCTTTCGCCTGGCCTATCTGGATGAAAATACCTCCTCGTGGGCTTTTTCTTTTGATCGCTTTGGGCAGCCTTATTGGCGGTGCTTTGCCTTCCTTTTACTTTGAAAGGACTCGCCCTTACATTGCTCTGCTTTATGCCCGGCCGATAAGTTGGGGCTGGGGCATTTATCTTATGCTCGGGGGATTTTCTGCTCTGGTAGCGCTTTCTTTTCTGGAGCTGGCCAGGAGCCCAGGGAAGAAAGCTTCCGACGGGGGCTTGCCAGAAGCAGTTGTTCAGCCTGTTTCTCTGGTTAAGTCGGCTGGAATTTTAGCCGCCGGCAACATTGCCAGCCGAATAATGGGCCTGGTGAGGGAGACCATTATTGCCCATTATTTTGGGGCTACCGGGGAAGTAAGCGCCTTCCGGGTAGCTTCCATAATCCCTACCATGGTTTACGAGCTACTAATTGGAGGAATGCTCAGTGCAGCACTGGTACCGGTTTTAAGCGAATATGCTGCATCGGGGAAAAAAGAGGAGCTGGGTAAGGCGGTGGGCATAGTGTTGGGAATCTTTGGCCTTGGATTGGGGGTTTTGGTGCTCGTTATTGAGTTAGCTGCCCCCGGGGTAGCCTGGCTTTTGGGTGGCGGCTTTTCACCACAGCTTCAGGCAATTACCATAAAGCTTATCCGTATCATAATCCCGGCCCTCCTTATATTCGGTTGCAGCGGGATATTGACTGGGCTCCTTTATTCCCTCAGGAGGTTTTCGGCTCCAGCTTTCGGAGCTGCTGTATACAACCTGGGGATAATCCTGGCTGTTCCTCTTCTTTCCCGTTTCTTGGATATTTACAGCCTCGCCGCGGGCATTATAATGGGAGCTTCTTTCCAGTTTTTCATCCTTATCCCTTCCCTCAGGGATATACCTATCAAGCTCTCAGTCAACTTAAAACACCCGGCTCTGAGGCGCATAATTCTGCTTTACCTTCCCATTGCTGCGGGCCTAATCATAAGCGAAATACAGGTAGCTATAGACCGCAACCTTGCCTCCAGGACTGGCCCCAATAGTATTGCTTGGATGGCTAACGCTACTACCCTTATCCAGTTTCCTCATGGCCTCATCTCCATAGCTATTTCCACTGCTATCCTGCCGACACTGGCCAGGATAGCTCTCTCGCAGGAGAAAGCTGAGGAGTTCCTGGCAACTCTGGCTTCAGGTATAAAAATGGTTTTAGCGGCAGCGATCCCGGCCACGGTGGGCCTTTTTGTCCTATCTTATCCGATTATCGCCACAATTTTTGAGCATGGCCGCTTCACTCCCTACGATACTTCCCATACGGTGCTGGCTCTCAGGCTTTACCTCATCGGCCTTATCTTTGCCTCGGTGGATTGGCCCCTGAACTATGCCTTTTATGCTCGTAAGGATACCTTCACTCCTGCCATGGTAGGAGTGTTTTCAGTGCTAGTATATCTTGGGGTCGCTTTAGCTTTGATGAAGCCTATGGGAATGGCAGGCCTCGTCCTGGCTGATTCTGCCAAGCACATAAGCCATTGTTTAACAATGCTTGCAATGCTGCGCCGCAAGGTAGGGAGCCTGACAGGCTATGGCATTCCTGGCACCATCCTTAAGGGGAGCCTGGCTTCTGCAGCGATGGCCTTTGCCGTAATGGAAGTTGTGCAGTTTATACCTCAAAGTTCATTTGAGGGAAGATTAACCGCAGTGGCAGTAGGGGGGATAGTAGGAGCAGGAATCTACCTGGGTATGGCTATGCTTATGCGGATGGAGGAAATAGTGCTTATCAAGCAGGCGGTTCTTTCCCGCTTGCGCCGTGCCTAAAGCAGGCTAACGGGGTCAACCTCAATTTTCCATCCCGCAGGCAGGATAATTTCCTCCAGGAGGGTCTGAGGATTCGGGGCCAGGATAATGATCTGCCAGCGGTATCGGCCTCTGAGGCGGGAGAAAAAGCAGGGCACGGGCCCTATAATCTGAACCCCTTCCCTTGAGCCGATAATGTTAACAAGGTAGCGGTGAAACTTTTCCGCCTTCTCCCGGCAGCTTTTCTCGCTGGTATGTTGATAAAGCAGCCTTATTAACCCCCTCAGGGGCGGGTAGCCATGGATGCGCCTAAATTCCATTTCCTTCTGGAAGAAACCTTCATAGTTGTGGTGGGAGGCAAGCTCAATGGCGTAATGATTGGGGGTGTAAGTCTGGATAATGACTCGTCCACCCAGGGGGCTACGGCCTGCCCTCCCAGCCACCTGCATCAAAAGCTGAAATGTCCTCTCGGCTGCCCAGAGATCAGGCAGGTGCAGGGCTGTATCGGCCGAAATAACCCCTACCAGAGTCACGTAAGGTAAGTCAAGCCCTTTAGCTATCATTTGAGTCCCCACCAGGACATCGGCCTGGCGGGAGGCAAATTTCTCCAAAATCACCTGGTGAGCGTATTTCCAGATCACTGTATCCCGATCAAGCCTCAAGGTGCGAGCACCGGGGAAAAGCCGTATCACTTCATCTTCCACCTTCTCAGTTCCCAGCCCGAAGTAACGGATATATTTGCTTCCGCAAGCCGGGCAAATGGAAGGAACTTCATAACTGCGGCCGCAGTGGTGACAGAGGAAGGAGGGCTCTCGGGCCCTGTTTCCCGTATGGTAGGTCAGGGGTACATCACACCGCTTGCACCTGGCTACATATCCGCAAGAAGAGCAAATGACAAAAGTAGCGGTTCCCCGACGGTTGAGGAAGAGGATGGCCTGTTCCCCAGCGTTCAAGGTTTTATCAAGGGCCTTTATTAATGCCCGGCTGAAAATCCCTCTGTGCCCAGCTTTAAACTCTTCCCTCATATCAACGATTTCCACTGGCGGAAGGCCGGAAGAGTAAAGGTCATCCCTTTCTTTGAGGATTAAAGGCCCCCTACTCTTGAGGTCAGAAGGTTTCCAGAGGATGCGTTTGGGAAGTTCCAGGAGGCGAATTTCACCCATTTTGGCCTTGTAGAAAGTTGCCAGGTCAGGCGTAGCGCTTCCAAGGATAACCACCGAGCCGGTAATCCGGCCCAGTTCCAGGGCTACATCCCTTGCGTGGTAGTAAGGCCTTTTCTGGCTTTTATAGGAGCGATCGTGCTCCTCATCCACCACTATGAGGCCGGGGTTGGGCAGTGGGGCGAAGATAGCAGAGCGTGGCCCTATAGCTATGCTTACTTCACCCCGCCTTATCCTCCACCAGGTATCGTATCGCTCGCCTAAAGAGAGCTTGCTGTGGATTACAGCTATTTTCCCCGGGAAACGTGAGCCAAAACGCTGGACTGTCTGAGGGGTAAGGGAAATTTCCGGGATAAGGACAATGGCCTGGCGACCCCGGCGGACGGTTTCTTCAATTGCCCTGAGGTAAATCTCAGTCTTGCCGCTTCCGGTAACTCCGAAGAGGAGGTAAGGACGAAATTCCTCCTTTTCAATCCCTGCCTTTATTTCCACCCAGGCTTTTTCCTGATCCACAGTGAGAATTGGCGGCGTGGCTTCTTCAAATACCAGGCCCGAGAGGGGATCTCTTGCCACTTCTTCCCTCACGAGCCTTATTAATCCCGTTTCCTCCAAAGCCCGCAGATGCCTGAAAGCACATCCTGTTTCAGCGTAAAGGTTTCCAACCGCGACAGGCTTTTTCTCTCGGTAGAGGACTTCCAGAATGTCAAGGTATAAGGACAGCCCCTGTTCTTTGAGGGCAATCTGGCGGGCTTCGTCCGGTGATATAGTTAAGAAGATTTGTTCCTCTTCTTCCACAATCCTTGCCAGCCCTTTCTCTTCCAGAGCCTTTATAGCTTCCCTGGCGTCCTTGAATTCATCAATGGGCAGTGGTGCCGGTGAGGAGAGAAGCTTTTCAAGAACTGAAAGCTGAACTCTGGCCTGCCTCTTCAGGCCCTCCATAGCTTTAGCAAGCTCTTCCCTGGAGACTACGGGGATCAAGAACTGTCGGGAAGGGAGTATGCGGACCAAGCCCTTCTCTTCAAGTTGACGGATGTCCTGGCGTGAGGAGCCAGTGGCCTCAAGGACTTCTTTCAGGTAAGGGATTGGGCCGGAGCGAGCCAGGTATTCCAGGATTTCCGCTTTTCGGGATTTCTTCCGCAACGGTTCAAGGAGGCGAGGCCAATCTTTTCTGGGGGCCATGAGGAAAGCATAAACCAGCCTCTTAGGGGCTACGAGGGGTGGGGTGAGGATGGGCTGGCGGATTACGATCCCTTCTTTAATGAGTTTTCTCAGGGCGCTGCGCCAGCCTGTGGGCCCCAGGAATTCTTCCAGCCTTTCGGGCCGAATCTCCCCCTTCTTTCTAAGTAAGTTAATGATGGCTTTCTCCCATTTACTGGCAGGCGTAAAGGAGTCTGCTTCAGGGTTGAGGCGCAGGACACTCCTGGCTTTCCCTCCTATGCCCGGTGGGGTCATGAGGGCAACGCACTCGCTTATAGGGGCAAGGTAGTATTTGCTCATCCACTCGGCGAGGCGGAGTTGGTAAAGGGGGAGGGAAAAGTCCAGGATAGCAGCTATAGGTTTTACTTCTTCTACAGGGGAGGAATCGCTCAGGGAGAAAATAACCCCCTGCACCAGCCTCGGGCCGAAGGGTATAAGGACTCCCCGGCCCACAAAGGCTTGGGGTCGCAGATCCTCAGGGATAAAATAATGAAAGCCAGGGAATGGCTGCCCTTTGCGTGGCAGCAAGGGCAGATTAACCACTACCTCGGCATAAGCTTTTTCACTCATCCTGCTCTTCCGCTGGACTCCGCCCTAACTCCTTAAGCAGTTCCCTGGCCCTCCGGCCGTAAAGGCTGTCGGGGAAAAGGTCTGCTGCTTCTCTAAGACAATGGACAGCTTTATCCTTCTGGCCTGCTCTGCGGTAGGCAAGGCCAAGGTTAAAAAGGCATGCGGCCTCGTTCCTAAATCCTAAGCTTTCCTTATGCTTCTCCAGTAGCTCTTCCAGGATTGCGATGGCTTCCTGGAGAGCCCCGCTTCGGATTTTGGCCACTCCTATATTTATCCAAGCAATGCAACGGCTGGTAGAATCGGGCCAGATTTTAAGGGCGAGCTTGTAAAGGGATATAGCTGTGGGGATGTGTCCGGCATTCAGGAAAAAATTGCCGGCGTCCAGCAAGATCCTGGCTCGCATTGAAATCAGATAAAGGATTATGAGGAAAGCAATGGGATGGAAGGAGATATTGGTCGCCCAAACCAGAAGGGTAAATAAAGCTGTTACAAGCAAGCCTTCTAATGCCAGCTGGGCCGAAAGGCCATGTCCCCTTATGTAGCCCAGGCCTCCGAATGCCAGGATAAAGACAAGCCCAGTAACTAATATTACAAGGGCTGGATGATACATCCCTAACCTCCACATTAATGGTAAAAGGCAGCGGCCATGTAGCCTACCACACTGCTGAAATCCCCGGTTACGTCGCCTGAATTAGCATATTTAAGCACCCTGGCTTTATCGGCTCCCAGCTCCTTAGAAGCCAGCATCACAGCTATAATGGGTCCTCCCCCGCACGCTTCAGCTCTCCCTGAGGCTATCGCTTTGGCCAAACCTTCCGGATCGTAATTTTCCACGAAGTTCAGCACGACTTTATCAAGCGTGAGGGCTGTTCGGTAGGAGTAGAAATGAGAAAGGTCAGAGCTGGCTACCAGCAGTGACTTTTTCCCCCTGAGCACCTCAGCCAGGGCCGAAGCCAGCTTCTGGCATTGTCCCCAGGATTGATCTCCCATCATAATTGGGACAAGCTTGAAGCTTCCCAGAACATATTGAAGGAAAGGCAGCTGGATTTCCAGGGAGTGCTCCTGGTCAGACCGAAGGAAAGTAAAATTAAGCTTTTCATTTAGCTCTGCGATTAATTCCTCGTCCAGCGGGATCTGACCTAACGGGGTTTCGTAGAAGGCAGCGGCTGTCAGGGCATAGCCGTTCACGTAAAGCCTGTGGCTTGGGTGTACAACCACTACGGTCTCAAAAGAGCGGCCTTCAATCTGCTTGTAAGCGTAGGCAGCCACCTGACCGGAATAAATATAGCCAGCATGGGGGGCTACAAGGCCTATCAGTTCTCCCGGGATAAGCCCTGCTTCCACCTTAGCCATGAATTCGGAAATCATCCGGCGTAGCTCCTCCGGCTTTCCCGGGTACCATGTGCCGGCTATAACTGGCTTTCTTACCCCTTTAAGTTCCAGGCCTCCCATAATTAATTCCTCCAAAACCTTCTTCAAGAACATGATATCCCAAAAACGGGGGACAAGCAAGGCTAAATTGAGCGTCCTTGTCAAATGCTCGTAATCTTCATATAATATCCTTGGAGGCCAAAATGGGCACTGAGATCAGCAAAATTAAGCGGAAAATTCTGGGAATTGTGCTGGAAAAGGCCCGCACAAGGGCTGGCAAAACCTTGAGAGAGTGCGCCAGCATCATAGGTGTAACTCCTTCGTATCTTGCAGGGGTGGAGAAAGGGGAAAAAGATTTGGATTTAGCCCAGCTTGAGGTCTTGGCTCGCTTTCTGGGAATTCCTCCCCTAAAGCTCTGGGAGGGGAATGTGGATGATTCACCTTCTGCCCCTTCTTTACCCCCTTCCGAAGAGGTTATAAAAGTCAGGCGGAAAATAATTGGCCTTCTTCTGGAGAAAGCGAGAACCCAGTCCGGTAAAAACTTATCCGAATCCGCCAGGCATCTGGGAATATCGCCTCGCGTTCTGAAAGCCTACGAAAAAGGGGATAAACCTGTCCCCCTTTCCCATCTGGAAATCCTTGCGGACTTTTACGGGGTAAGCAAAGAGTTTTTCCTTCAGCAGGCTCTCTTCAGCGAAGAGGAAAAGCTCCATCGGGAAATTGAGAATTTTTTAAAGCTTCCCGAAGAAATCCGTACGTTCGTGGCCAATCCTTCTAACATCCTTTATCTCCGGTCTGCCCTCTACCTCAGCAAACTTTCTACCGAGGCTTTGCGGGAGTTTGCTGCCACTCTTCTGGACATAACCCTCTGAGTGAGGCGGGGATGAAAGAGAAGTTTTTGGAGGTCCTCAAAGCCCGTAATTTGAAGGAATGTCTGGAGCGATTCCTCCCTTTTGCTGTGGAATTAACAGGGGCAGAAGGTGGTTCTGTGGTAGTAATTTCGGCGGAAAAGGTAGCGATAAGGTGGGGAAAAATATCTCTGGAAGCTCTCAGCATCCTTGATGGCTGGGAGAAAAAGATAGTTGAGAAGCTCAGAGGGGGGACCTGGAACTTCTCCTGGAAAGAACCAATCCCTATTGCGGAGGTCTCTCTTCCCCAGAACGCCGGCCGGTTGTATAACCTCCCCATCATTTCTGGGAATCAAGTAATAGGGGCTTTAAGTCTGACGGGGGGCACCGGCTACAAGCTTTCTACTGAGGCAAAGCGGAACCTTATGCATTTGCTTCAGCTCCTTAGTTTAATATTGCCCCTTTATTTGAGGCTGGATATAGCGCTGAGGAGAGTTGAACATCTGGAATTTTTCTTCCAGATGAGCCAGCACCTTGTATCCACTTATGACCTTAACAAGCTCCTCCTGGATACGATGGAGATAACCAGTTTTGTGCTGGATGCTATGGCTGCTTCCTTGCTCCTCGTGAAGGAAGGGACTGATGAGCTGGTGCTGGAGGTAGTATACGGGCAGGGAGGTGAAGCTGTTCGGAGGGTTAAGGGCAAGATAGGAGAAGGGTTGGTAGGCTGGGTTGCCCAGAATGGTAAACCTTTGATAGTAAACAACGTTCAGGAAGACCCTCGTTTTAACCCTCAAGTGGATGCTCGCACGGGTATTTTGGCCCACTCTATAATATGCGTGCCGTTGCAGATTAAAGGCAGGACTATAGGGGTGCTTGAAGCTATAAACAAGCGTTCAGGCAATGGGTTTGATGAGGAAGATTTGAAGCTTTTGAGCACTATAGCTGCGCATGCCGCTATAGCTATAGAGAATGCCAAGTTACATCTCTCTTTAAAGGAAGAAAGGGACAAGCTCCTGAAAGTGCAGGAAGAGATAAGGCGGGAACTGGCCCGCAACTTGCATGATGGCACTCTCCAATATCTTTCCGCTATATCCATGGGGCTTGAGCACCTGAGCCGCCTTTTAGAAGTGAAACCTGAAGCTGTTAAGGCGGAGATTGATGCCTTATCTAAAATGACAAAGCAAGCCCTAAAAGAGGCGAGACTGCTCCTCTTTGAGCTCCGTCCCCTCATACTGGAAAGCCAGGGGCTCATCCCGGCCCTCAGAAATTATGTGGAACAGCTCAATAGCACTGAAAAATTCCTCACTCACCTGGAAGTGGAGGGAGAATATAGACCTCTAAAGCGGGCAGTTGAGCGCAATATCTTCTCCATCGTTCAGGAAGCTGTAAACAATGTGGAAAAACATGCCAAAGCCAAGAATGTGTGGATAAAAATCACCACGGATAAAGACCATTTAACGGTCAGCATAGCTGATGATGGTGTTGGCTTCAACGTTAAAGAAGTGCTCAGCAGGTATGCGGAAAGGGGAAGCTTAGGGTTGCTCAATATGCAAGAGAGAGCAAATGCCATAGGAGCACAGTTTTCTATAAAATCAAACCCTCAGGGCCCCAACAGAGGCACCGTTATATCTCTGCGGATACCCCTTTCGCTGGCCGTTGAATCAGGGCAAGAAGAGAAGTAACAGGCTCCTCCCGGTTAGCACAAAAGCTGTCTTCCTCCGCTCATCTACGATAAGATCCAGAATTTCCAGAGGTTCTTCCACCTCCAAGACAAACTGCCTCAAAAGCTTCCCGCTTTTATCCAATTCCAAAATCCTTTTCTGCTCGGGGTCGGCTATGTACAACGGATACTTGGGCCGTTCCAGTTCCTCTTCGGGGAAAGTGAAAATGGCGGAAGGGTTTATGAGGGGTTTGTCCAGTGGCTCCACCTCAAAGGGGACTTGATTGCCTCCCAGGAATTTAAGGATTTTCCCATCGGCCATAAGCAGGTAAACATATCCATCCAGGGCGAAATCCCTTACCCCCTCCATGTTTATAGCCCTGGGGAAATAAGGGGTAGGAGGAGATGGATAACCGCCTTGCTCCGGGATATATCGCCAGATTTGCCCCCGGCTCCGGTCTAAAATATAAAGCCTTTTGTCCAGAGTTTTCATTCGATCGGAATAAGAGAAACCCGGGGCAAGGCTTAAGTGACGTATCGTCCCCCAGGGAGGGGCGATGCGGTAGAGGTTAGCGGAGGAATCCAGAATAAGAAGTCCTTTTTCTGTTTCGGGCTGCGGAGAAGAGTAAAAAGCCATATCCATGAGTTCACCCATTACCACATCCTCTACCACCTGGCCTTTACCCGTCAGCACAAGTGGGTTCTCCGGGTTTACAATAGCATCCCCGATTTCATTTAGGTGATATAAATAAATCTTATCCGCCCCTGTATCCAGGATGTAAATATCTCTGCCATCCACCGCAAGGCGGCGAGGTTCAAACCCCTCTCTTAGGAACCGCATAAGAACCACTGAAGGAGGATTGCGGATTATCCTGTAAGCTCTGTCGTATTGCTCTTGAAAGGCTTTTTCCACCTCCTGAAGCTGGGGAGCCATTGGTCGGATAAGGCGAGCTTCTTTTAGAGCTTTAGCAGCTACTTTCAGAGCTTCTTTCCGGGCAGTTTCATTGGGGGCGGAAGCGGCCTGCGAGATAGCAACCCGGGCTTCCTGCAGAAGTTGGCTGACCCGGCTATTTTCAACCCTTACTCGCTGAATGTAAGCCAGAAGCATCAGGAACAACACTATCAGAGGGATAGCAGCAGATAGGACTTTGGCCCAGTTATTCTGGACCGCGACAGGCTTCTCTACTGGCTTCTCCGCCGGGGCCAGAAAATCTGTAAACTGTTTGAATAAAGGTTTCAGCCTTTTCCACAAAGGTTGAGGTGAAATTGCAGAAGCGGGTTCAGGTTCCAGAACTATTCCCCAGCTCATAGGCCCGATGATTTCCTGGACAAAAGCAAGGAGCTTTTCGCCTTTTCCAGTTTTGGTGGCTTTTTCCAGATGCTGTAAAGTCAGCTCTTCAGTAGCAGGGACCAGGAGGAGGGTAGTTTCGCTTTCCAGGGGAAAGGATAGGAAACACATTTTCGGTTCGGGGACTGCTCCTGGGGATGGTTGGCCCCCGGGGAAGCTTTTAACTTTTCCTTCCTGCCGAAGGAGGGCTATTATTGGTCCGGCTAAGGCCAGGTAAGCTTCCTTTCTGCCTTCGGCCATACAGAAAATTATCCCCTGAACCTGACGGGAGTGGAGCAGAAAGCTCGCTGAGGCTGTGGCTCTCTTCAGCGCACCTATTACTCCTCCCCGGTAAGAATAGAAACTATCCCTCAGGCTTTCCTCCACCTTTGTGAAGAATGTTTCTGGGGTGGTTCCGGGGTAAGAGGTGGGGATGAAGAGGGTATAAAGTATTTCCCTCCTTTTGGCGAAAAGAGGGGGTGCAAATCGCCTGAGCTCAACCCCAAAGGAGCTTACTTTCATTATTTTCCCCTCAATTTTTGAAGGAAGCTATGGAGTTCTTCCTCCTTCATAGGCCCTATATGACGGTGGAGAATTACGCCATCAGGTTTTATGAAGTAAGTTTCGGGAACACCGGTAACACCGAAAAGCTTTGCGAGTTTCCCGCCCGGATCTTTTCCTGCAGGGAAAGTTATTTCCCACTTCTGGAGAGCTTCCAGGGACTTGTTTTCCAAATCTTTGTAACTTATCCACACAATAATGACGTCATCGTATCCCGCTCCTTTCCAAATTGGAGCCTCCTTGCGGCATTCGTTACACCAGCTGGCCCAGAAGTGCACAACTGAGGGTTTACTTCCGGGTATGGTCAGGGTGGAACCATCATACAGGGTTATGACCACGGTAGGGACCTGGTCTCCTTCCCTTAAACCAGCGGGTTTTGCGGAGGAAAAAAGGAAAACTATTGCCAGGAGCAGAAAAACAAGAGTTATAACCGTGATTGTCAGCCCTTTTTTGCCCATATTTCTACCTTACCATTGGACTCGTTGCCTTTCTTCCCAGACCCTTCTGTAAACTCCCAGGGTCATTTCAGCGAGCCTTTCCCAATTGTATTTTTCCACCACTTCCCGGTAAGCATTTTCTACACGCATTTTAGTCCAATGGGGGTTTTCCAGGGTGTGAAGTATTCCCCAGGTGAGGGATTCAACGTTGTTGGGGTAAATGGTTATGCCTGTCTCAGCGTGGCGGACCACTTCAGCGAGTCCGCCCACTTCGGAGACCACGACGGGGCAGCGAGCGGCCATGGCCTCCAGTGCCACTATCCCGAAAGGTTCATACAGGCTGGGAAAGACAGCAACGTCGGCTACCTTGAAAAGCTTGTCCCGGTCATCATCAGGGATGAAACCGGTGAAGAGGACTTTATGAGCTACGCCCAGTTCCCAGGCCCGGTGGCGCAGCTGGTCCAGTAACGGCCCCGTGCCCACTATCACAAATTTTGCCAGAGGAAAACGGGCCAGGATCATAGGGACGGCTTCCAGCAGGATTTGTGGCCCTTTTTCTTCCACCAGCCTTCCCACAAAAAGGACTATCTTTTCTTCGGGCAAAGCATACATGTTGCGGAATCCGCTCAAATCAACCCCTTCCCACCGATCAAACCGCTCAGTTCTGACACCATTGGGGATGACGTCTATCTTGTCTTCTGGAACTTGGAAATATTCCCGCACTTCCCAGGCCATGTATCGGCTGCAACAAATTATCCGCCAGGCTTCGTATGTAAGCCACCACTCGGTGCTATGGATGGCTTCCGAAGTACGGCTATGGAGGTAACCTCGGCCACGGCCTCTTTCTGTGGCATGGATCGTTGCAATGAGTGGGGTTTTGTGGGAACGTTTTAAAGCACACCCGGCGAAGGAGACAAGCCAATCGTGCACATGGATTATTTCAAAGCCACCGCTTGAACCCCAGAGTTCCTGGGCTTTCTCCTCAAGGCAGAGGTTTGTTTTCCAGGCGAGAGTGTGGATATCGGTGTTTTCTCTAACGGGCTTCACCCTGTAAACTTTAACCCCATCCACTACTTCAAAAGGTTCTCCCCCAGCCCATGCTGGAGTCAATAGGTAAAGCTCAACCCCTTTCCGGACCAGTTCAGGACTCAGTTCCGTTACGTGTTTTCCAAGCCCACCCACAATGTAAGGAGGGTATTCCCAGGAAAGCATTAAAACTCGCATCTCTCGCTTTTCCCTGGAGAGTGTGTTTAAATTTTATCACATTAACTCGGAAAAGACAATCAAGCAAGAGCTTTGGCAGACCTTGACAAAGATGGGTGATCGGGTATAATATGTAAAAAACGAGCTTTTTGCCTCCGTAGCTCAAGCTGGTAGAGCAGCGGACTCTTAATCCGCGGGTTGCAGGTTCGAGTCCTGCCGGAGGCAAATGAAAGGCTGTGAACGGGTGGAGTAGGCGCCAGAGTGGGGTTTCAGAGAGCTGGGGTAAGGTGAGAGCCCAGCACCTTCACCGGCGCTGAATGGGCCCGGGAGCCGCGAGGAGGAACGGGAAAGCTCAGGGCTTTCCTTAGTATGCCGAGCCGGAGACGCCACCGTTATCAGGGCTGAGGGCATCTGGCTTCAAGCCACGTGCCCGCGAATGAGGGGGGCTGGCTTTTAGCCAGCTCAATCGGGGTGGCACCGCGGAGGAAACCCGTCCCGGAAGGGACGGGTTTTTTGTTTTATCCCACAACAGGAGGTGTAAAATGGAAAGGTTTAAGTTCATCCTGGATGAAACCCAATTGCCAAAGGCCTGGTATAACATTATACCTGATCTGCCCGTCCCTTTGCCTCCGGTAATCCACCCGGTTACCAAGCAGCCTGTGAAACCCGAAGATTTGGCCCCTATCTTCCCCATGGCCCTTATAGAGCAAGAGGTAAGCAACGAAAGGTTCATTGAAATCCCCGAACCAGTGCGGGAAGTTTACAAAATATGGAGGCCGACACCACTTTATAGAGCTCGCAATCTGGAGAAGGCCCTGGATACTCCTGCTCACATCTATTTCAAGTACGAAGGTGGAAGTCCACCTGGAAGCCATAAACCCAACACGGCCGTAGCCCAGGCCTATTACAACAAAGCCGAAGGGGTAAAGAGGCTTACTACAGAAACTGGGGCTGGGCAATGGGGCAGCGCTCTGGCCTTCGGATGCAAACTGTTCGGCCTTGAGTGTAAGGTTTACATGGTCAAGGTCAGCTACCGCCAGAAGCCCTATCGTCGCATACTTATGGAAACGTGGGGGGCTAATGTCGTCCCCAGCCCGAGCCCTGATACCCATGCCGGACGCCGTATATTAGAACAGGATCCGGATTCTCCTGGCTCCCTCGGCATAGCCATAAGCGAAGCGGTGGAAGATGCCGTTACCAGGGACGATACTAAATATTCCCTGGGCAGTGTCTTGAACCATGTCCTCTTGCACCAGACCATTGTCGGCGAGGAGGCTCTCCTTCAGATGGAGATGGCCGGCGAATTTCCCGATGTAGTCATTGGGTGCGTGGGTGGGGGCTCCAACTTCGCAGGGCTGGCTTTCCCATTCCTGCGGGAAAGTTTAAAACGCAACCTCAAAACCCGCTTTCTGGCCGTTGAACCTACTGCTTGCCCCTCCTTGACCAAAGGTATTTACGCTTACGATTTCGGTGATACCGCTGGGACCACGCCTCTCCTCAAGATGTATACCCTTGGCCACAGGTTTGTGCCTCCCAGCATCCACGCCGGAGGCCTACGTTACCATGGTATGGCGCCTCTTATCTGCACCCTCTACAACGGTGGTTACATTGAAGCCGTAGCTTACCCTCAGAACACGGTCTTTGAAGCTGCTGTGCAGTTTGCAAGAGCTGAAGGCTTCCTCCCAGCACCTGAGACCGCTCATGCCGTTAAAGCTGCCATAGACGAGGCCCTTAAAGCCCGGGAGGCTGGCGAGCAAAGGACAATCCTCTTCAATTTCTCCGGGCATGGTCACTTTGACCTGGCCGCTTATGAGGAATACTTAAGCGGTAGACTTCCCGATTATGAATATCCAGCGGAGAAAGTCCGGGAGGCTCTGGAATATCTCCCGGTAATAGGGGATGAAAATGCCGGAATTTAACCTCCGTATACCTGGCCCGGTCCCGCTTCCCTGCGAAGTCAGGGAAGCTCTTTCCAGGGACATGATAGACCACCGGGGCCCTGAGTTCGCCGCCCTCTTTGATGAAATCACCGAAGGCCTCAAATATGTCTTCCAAACCCGCTACGATATCCTCATCCTCACTTCCTCAGGAACTGGCGGGCTTGAAGCGGCCCTGGTGAACGTCCTTTCGCCGGGGGAGAGAGTCCTGGCGGTGATAAACGGGTTCTTCGGGGAAAGGTGGTTTGAAATAGCCAATGCTTTTGGCCTTGAGGCTATACCCCTCCGTTTCCCCTTGGGCTCAGGAGCTGACCCGGAAGAAGTCAGAAAGGCTATACGGAAGGCTTACCCTTGCAAAGCTGTGCTCATTACCCACAACGAAACCTCTACCGGGGTAACTAATGACCTCAAGGCTATAGCTGAAGCAGTGCGCTCTCTGGAGAATCCGCCTCTAATTCTGGTGGATGCGGTAAGCTCCTTGGGAGCTATAGACTTGCGCCCGGATGAATGGGGGTGCGATGTGGTGGTAACGGCCTCTCAAAAGGCTCTGATGGCGCCTCCTGGCTTAAGTTTAATTAGCGTAAGCCCGAGGGCCTGGGAAGCTGTTGAAAAGGCCTCTCTCCCCCGATTTTACTGGGATTTCAGGAAAGCGAGGGAATACGCCAATCGCCGCCAGACCCCTTTTACCCCGGCTCTTACCGTGCTCTTTGGGTTGAGGGAATCTCTAAAGCTTATCCGGGAAGAGGGTCTGGACAGGATTTTTGCTCGCCATCGGGAGATAGCGGAATTCACCCGGGCAAGCATAAAGTCTCTGGGCCTCAGGCTTTTCCCTGAGGAGAGGTGGGCTTCTAATACGGTGACGGCTGTGCGGGTGCCGGAAGGCCTGAGAGCGGAAGAAATCATCATGCGCATGCGGGGGGAGCATGCAACCATAATTGCCGGTGGGCAAGGAGAACTCAAAGGGAAGATTTTACGCATTGCCCACATTGGCCGGGTTTCTCGCGAGGATATGGCCCGGGCTATTGAAGTCCTGAGCAAAGTGCTGAAAAATGTTTGAGGTGTTGATAACCGAACCCATTGCCGAAGAAGGGATAGCATTGCTGAGCCAGAGCTGCAAAGTGGATCGCAGGCCATTGCTTTCACCCCGCGAGCTGGCTGCAACCATTGGCTTTTACGATGCCCTAATCGTAAGGGGCAGAACCAGAGTTACGGAGGAGGTTATAGAAGCAGGAAAGAGGCTGAAAGTTATAGCCAGGGCCGGGGCGGGGCTGGATAACATTGACCTTAAGGCTGCTGAGAGGAAGGGGATTGTGGTCATCAATGCAGGGGAAAGCGTGGCTGTAGCCGTAGCTGAATTAACCCTGGGATTAATGCTTTCCCTGGCAAGATCTATACCTCAGGCTCACTTTTCCGTAAAGGAGGGGAAGTGGGAGAAGCATTCCTTCGTTGGGATGCAACTTCAAGGCAAAACCCTGGGAATAATAGGTTTTGGTCGGATAGGGAGAGCCCTGGCTAAAAGAGCTTTAGCCCTGGAAATGAAAGTCATCGCCTTTGATCCTTTCATCCCGCGGGAAGAAGCCCTCGGCTTTGGTGTGACCCTTGTGCCCTTGGAGGAGCTTCTGCAAAGTTCTGACTTCGTATCCATCCATGTTCCCCTGACAGCTCGGACCAAGAGGATGATTGGGTGGAAAGAATTATCTTTGATGAAGCCATCGGCTTACTTAATCAACACAGCGCGCGGGGGCGTAGTGGATGAAGTAGCTCTGGCCCAAGCCCTTGAGGAAGGCCGAATAGCCGGAGCAGCCCTTGACGTCTTTGAAAATGAACCACCTCTCAACAGCCCCCTGCTCAAAAGTGACCGGGTTATCTTTACCCCTCACATAGGGGCTTCCACTCGCGAGGCCCAAACCCTGGCTTCTCTGGAGGTGGCCAAGAAGGTGCTGGAAATATTGCGCGGGAATTAAACTAATAGCCAGAAAATGAAAAAACTAAGTATAAGCCCGGGGCCATAAGGGAACGGGGTAAATGGGCTTAAGCGTTTGCTAACGATTCCCTTGACTATTATCGCTAAAGCCACAAAACCATTAAAAAGAACTCCTGCCAGCAGCGCTCTCAAACCTTCTGGATACCCGAGTATGAAGCCGATTAGTAAAGCGAGCTTTACATCCCCCATCCCGAAGGCTACTTCTTCTACTTTTTTCCACCGCATAAAAGCCTGCCCAAAAGCGTAAAAAGCGAGGAAGAGCAAGAGCGAAAGGGCTCCACCCAGGAAGTGATTGCCTAACTCGGAGCTTCTCAAGGCTTCCCCTATTATAGCTATAACCATTGCCGGGTAAACCACTGCATCAGGTATGAGCTTATAACTCATATCCGTTAGGAAAAGAGCCATAAAGGCGGTGCTGTAAAGCAAGGCAAAAGCTGAATAGATAGCAAAGCCGAAATTTTGCCAGATAAGAACAAAGATCACGGGAGTAAATATTTCAGCCATAACGTAGGGGATGAGGTAAGGAGCTCCACAGGAAGGGCAGAGGCCTTTCAGGACGAACAATCCTTTGTAAGGGGTTTGGCAATATGGGCATAACAGCGATTTATTTCTAACAACGAGGAAATTGGTCAACCTGATTAAAGCAGCGGCTACAAGTAAACCGCTGAAGGCCATTAAGAGAGGCATCTTAATCTCCCGGACAAAATAAAAGGCGGCGGCCGGATTCGAACCGGCGAATCGGGGTTTTGCAGACCCCTGCCTTAGCCACTTGGCTACGCCGCCTTAAAAAATGGGCCCACCTGGATTCGAACCAGGAACCCGCCGGTTATGAGCCGGCCGCTCTACCGTTGAGCTATGGGCCCGAAGCGGGAGACGGGACTCGAACCCGCAACACACGGCTTGGAAGGCCGTTGCGCTACCTTTGCGCCACTCCCGCATCTAATCTGGTCGGGGCGAGAGGATTTGAACCTCCGACCTCAGCGTCCCAAACGCTGCGCGCTTGCCAGCTGCGCCACGCCCCGCTCTATTTATATTATACACAAAGCCCCTCTTTTAGTCAACCTAATGGAGTCCCTCGTGTTGGTGGAGCTAAATAAGTATCTTGCTCAAAAATGCTTTGGTTCGCTCTTCCCTGGGATTGTTGAAAATCTGTTCCACTGTTCCCTCTTCCACGATCTTCCCCGCATCCATGAAGATGATCCTGTCGGCGGCAGCTTTGACGAATCCCATCTCATGGGAAACGACCACCATGGTCATGCCTTCCCGGGCTAGCTGGAGCATGACATCCAAAACTTCTTTGATCATTTCAGGATCAAGGGCCGAGGTGGGTTCATCAAACAGCATAATTTTGGGCTGCATGGCCAGGGCCCTGGCAATGGCCACCCTCTGCTGCTGTCCGCCTGAAAGCTGGGCAGGATAAGCATGAGCCTTGTCGGGAATGCCTACTTTTTCCAGGAGCTCCATAGCGATGCGCTCAGCTTCCTGGCGGGAGCGTTTCCTCACAACGATCTGAGCCAGGGTTATATTTTCCAGAGCTGTGAGGTGGGGAAAGAGGTTGAACTGCTGGAAAACCATCCCCACCTCAGCCCGAATCTTATTTATATTGGCCTTCTCATGGGTCAGAGGTATCCCATCAACAATAATGGTTCCCCGATCGGGCTTCTCCAAGTGGTTTATGCACCTTAAGAGGGTGGATTTACCAGCTCCACTTGGCCCTATTATCACCACCACCTCTCCCCTCTTAACTGAGAGGCTAACATCGTCCAGCGCTACCACATGCCCGAAACGTTTGTAGAGGTGCTCAATCCTTATAATCTCGTCGCTCATCCTCTCCTCCCATCACTTCACTTCAAATTCCACTCTCCTTTCCATAATTCGCACGAGCCTGGAGAAGAAAAGGGTCAGAAATAGGTAAATTAGAGCTACCATGGTCCAGGTTTCTAGGCTTTCAAAGGTGCGGGCCATGTATTCTCTTCCCCTCCTGGTCAGGTCTGAAACCGCTAACACCGATACCAGTGAGGAATCCTTAAGCAAAGCCACAAATTCATTGCCTATCGGGGGAAGGATAACTCTAAAGGCCTGGGGCAGGATTACGTAACGCATGGCTTGGAAATAGCTCATCCCCAGGGAGCGAGCTGCCTCCATTTGCCCCTTGGGTATGGATTCAATCCCTGCCCGAAATATCTCGCTCATGTAAGCTCCATAACATATTGATAGACCCATCACAGCGGCTGCGAAAGGTGAGAGTTTGAGGTCAATTAGCCATTGCCCAATTCCTGCAAAGGCTGAGATGGTTTTGAGCTTAAAGCCTATTATGTCCATAAGCTGGGGCAGGGCAAACCAGATGTAAAGGAGCTGGACCATAAGGGGTATACCTCTTATAATCTCCACGTAAAGGGTAGCTATGCCATAAATGAGAGGGATTTTGGAGAGCCTGCCCAGCCCTCCTATAAGCCCGATAAAAAGGATAAAGGCGAAAGAAACCACCGTCAGGCCCATGGTTACCATCACCCCATCCAGAAGGAAGCGGAGGATCCGACCGAAGGGTTGGGGCTTGAGCTGGGAAAGAGTTAAAATTGTAAAAAGGGATAAAACAACCAGAACCCACCCTACTTCAAAAGTAATCCTGAGCTTTCTGGTAGGAAAGGCTATAGCCCTTTCAGCCTCTGCTGCCATCATCCACCTCCGTTAACCGGGACTTTTTTCCACCGCTTTATCCCCCATCCTATTAACACCGCTAAAGGAGCCAGGATAAGGGACATAAATCCCACAGGAACCATCTGAAGTAGGTCAAGGTAATACTTAAAGCCGAGCTTCAGGTCAGGGATGTACCATGAGAAAGTGTAATTGTAGAGCCAGTAAAATATGAGGACCTGTAGCAGGATCCAGTAGCCAGTGAACAAAGAGAAGCTCACAGCTCGCTCAAAAGTTTCAAGAGCTGGCCTCCTCCAGGAGAAGAGGGCCAACAGAAGCCCCGCCACCAGGAAAGAAATCGCTGCATCCAGGAGTCGCTCATTGAAGAAAGCCTTTATTTGGGCCTCGGTATTGAAAGCTGAGAGGGACCAATTATACCCGCGGCCAAAGAATAAAGCATTGTAGAAGGCCAGGTAAAGGAGGGCAAAAGCCAGGGGGATGAAAAGGGAGCGGAGGCGCCTGCGGTAGTTCAGGAGGTAAAGTAAGGGGACAAAAGCCAGAATCAGGGCCACCGGTAGCCTCAGAAACCGCTCCTTCCACAGCTTGCCCGCTTTTATGGATGAAGCCCTGGCACTCAGCTCCCGATAAAATTGTGTGAAAGCACCTTCTTCTCCGCTGGCAAGCCTTTCGCGGTATTTAGAGAGGACGTTGCCGGCAAAGGGGGAAGAACCAAGGGTTTTAGCATAGGCATCATAAAAGGCAGCCAGTTGAAGGGCGGCATTCATTCCTTTGTGCCCCTTGATCTCAGACGATGCCTCCATGAGCTCCAGGAGCGGGCGGCCCTGGGAGTGAACAGGATAAGGCATGCCCAGGAAAGCAGCCACGGTAGGAGCAATATCAGCCTGGGTTTGTTCGGTGTACAGGCCTTTTCTCACCGCTTTGCCTTTGATAACCAGGGGAACCTTGAGGACCACTTCTTCCCATCCCCCGTGCCCACCTCTGTCAATGTGACCATGGTCAGCGGTGACTAAAAGCACGTCCTTATCGGGGTCAAGCTTCTGGACAAGTTTCCCGATAAAACCATCTACCCGAAGGGCTTCATCCAGATATTCTCTGCTTGTCCCTCCGTAGTTATGGGCCATGGCATCTGTCCCTACAAAATGGATGAGGATAAATCCAGAGCTGTACTTATCCAGAGCCTCGGAAGCGAACCGGTAGGTTTCTTCATCAACCCTGGCCCACTCCTCAGGAGGTGCTTCCTCCGGTGGTTCTTCCACCGTAATGGCCTCCGTAACGTAGGGGCCGAATAGCTTCTTCCATCCCGGTGGACCGACCACTACTGAGGGCAAGCCTGAGTCTTTAGCGATCTTGAAGAGGTTATCGGCCTGGACTGGGCCCTTATACCAGTTGGTGGTGACTCCGCTTATTTCCTGCCATGCCCCGGAGGCAATTACTGTCCATCCAGGGTAGGAAAGGGAAGGCTGCCCGACTTTAACCACCAGATTGGCTCCCTCCTTCCGGAGCTCGTTAAGGACTGGCAGCTTTTGGGAGGCATCCAGACGCAGGCCATCCACAATTATTAAAACTGCCCTGAGAGCAAGAGGCTCAGAGCTGTTTCCTCTTGGGAGCTGGGCCAGATACTGACTTTTATATTCCACCACCGAATTCCAGCCAGCGAGGGTAAGTTTCTGGGATAAATATCCAGCTCCGGCCAAAATCAAAAGGATTAAAACTAAAAGCAAAACTTTAATTGTGCGGGCCACGGCCATTTCCTCCTGTTGATTTAGAAAAATTTTACCATACCAAGATGGATTAGGCAATTATGGAAACTGATGCCCAGGCTTACCTTATTGCTTAGAAGACAATGTTCGGTTATAATTTAGCTGACCGAGTTTGTGAGAAAGGAGGGAGTAAAAAGCATGGTGAGCAAAAAGGATTTCCGGAAAATAAGGGAATTTGTGTGGGAAATCCCTAAGGGTTTCAGGTCGGACATGCGTGTTCCGGCCAGGATTTATGCTGACGATGAGCTTTTAGAGGCGGCTTTCAGGGATAAATCTATTGAGCAGCTTATAAATACCACCACTCTCCCAGGAGTGGTAGGCTATACCTTAGCCATGCCCGACATCCACGAGGGCTATGGCCCTCCTATTGGTGGAGTAATCGCTACCGAAAGGCCATCCGGGATAATTTCGCCGGGAGCTACAGGGTATGACATAAACTGTGGTGTGCGCCTCCTGGCTTCCAACATAAGAGCTGAAGAAATAAAACCCCACCTGGAAACCCTTGTCAGAGCCCTTTTCCACAACATTCCCAGTGGGGTTGGCCGGGGCGGAGACATAAGGCTCAGCGAAGCGGAAATGGATAAAGTCCTTAAGGAAGGAGCTGCGTGGGCAGTAAAGCAGGGCTATGGAACTAAAGAGGACCTTGAACACACCGAGGAAGGTGGTTCCATGCCCGGGGCTGACCCATCCAAAGTAAGCCGAAGGGCTAAGGAGAGGGGTAAGGATCAGCTTGGGACCCTGGGCTCCGGGAACCACTTCATTGAAGTAGCTGTGGTGGAGGAGATTTACGATGAAGAGGTGGCCAAGGCCTTTGGCCTGTTTGAGGGCCAGCTGGCAGTTTGGATTCATTCCGGTTCCCGCGGCCTAGGCCATCAGGTTTGCTCCGATTACGTGGAAAGCTTCCAGGAGGCAGTGCGGAAGTACGGGATAAAGCTCCCCGACAGAGAGCTTGTGAGTGCTCCCTTTGATACCCCAGAAGGCCAGGCTTACTTTGGAGCGATGGTGGCTGCTGCTAACTATGCCTGGGCTAACCGGCAGATCCTGGCCCACAGGGTGCGCAAAGTATTTGACCAGGTTCTGGCCGGCAAAGTCAAGGACCGCACCCTCCGCCAGGTTTACGACGTTGCCCATAACATTGTCAAACTTGAGGAGCACATGGTGGGGGGTAAAATGGTGAAAGTCCTCGTGCACAGGAAAGGAGCCACAAGAGCTTTTGGTCCCGGTCACCCCGCTGTTCCCGAGGCCTACAGAAAAGTAGGTCAGCCTGTCCTTATCCCTGGCGATATGGGTACGGCTTCTTACGTGCTGGTGGGGACTCAGAAGGCTATGGAGGAAACCTTTGGGACTACAGCCCACGGCGCTGGGCGGGTCATGAGCAGGGCTCAGGCCAAGAAGCAGATCCGGGGCTCCGAGCTTGTGGAAAGGCTCCGGGCTGAGGGGATAATAGTAATGGGTCCTTACGAAGGCCTGGCCGAAGAAGCCCCCGACGCTTATAAAGACGTGGATAGGGTAGTCCACGTGGTCCATTCGGCGGGAATTTCCCGCAAAGTGGCAAGACTTCGCCCCCTGGGGGTTATCAAAGGATAATAAATTAGAGATCCTGCACCTGAGCTTCCTAAACCCCTGGCTTAATTCATCGTAGGGTCGGGAGGACCTATGAATGTCTTTGAAGAGTTAAAATGGCGGGGGATGATTTACGATTTGACATCAGGTCTTGAGGAAGTCCTTGCCACTCAAAAAATTACAGGCTATATTGGGTTTGACCCTACCGCACCCAGCCTCCAGATAGGGAACCTTTTCGCCATTATGGCTCTGGTGCACCTCCAGCGCTACGGTCACACCCCTATCGTGGTTATAGGTGGGGGTACTGCCCTGATAGGCGACCCAAGTGGGAAGGATAAAGAACGCCCCCTCATGAGCAAGGAGCAGATTGAAGCCCACAAAGTGCACTTCCGGGAACAGTTCAAACGCTTCCTGGATTTTGATTCCAAATCCAACCCCGCCATAATGGTGGATAACGCTGATTGGCTTGTACCTCTGAACCTCATTGATTTTCTGCGGGACATCGGCAAACATTTCACTGTCAATTACATGCTTACAAAGGAATCCGTGCGGCGGAGGATTGAGCAGGAAGAAGGCATCTCCTATACTGAATTCAGCTACATGCTGCTGCAGGCCTACGACTTCCTGGTCCTTTACGACCGTTACAACTGCATCCTGCAGATGGGCGGAAGCGATCAGTGGGGCAATATCACCGCCGGCATTGAGCTGATCCGGAAATTAAGGGGAGGCAAAGCTTATGGCCTTGTGCTTCCCCTTATAACCACTGCTTCAGGCGTAAAGTTCGGCAAAACTGAAGCGGGAACAATATGGCTTGACCCCGCTCTCACTTCTCCCTACAAATTCTATCAGTTCTGGTTCAACACCAATGATCGGGATGTTATACGCTACCTCAAGTTCTTCACTTTGCTCTCCAGAGAAAGGATTGAAGAGCTGGAGCATAAAGTGGCTACCGTCCCGGAGGAGAGAGAGGCCCAGAGGACCCTCGCCCGGGAAGTTACCCGGATGGTCCATGGCGAAACAGCCCTCTTGAAGGCTGAAAGGGCTTCCAGAATACTCTTTGGGGAAGAGATAACGGACATCACAGCCCGGGAAATAGAAGAAATCTTTGGTGATGTCCCCTCAACGGAAGTAAAAAAGGATGAATTGAGCGGGGATGGTTTGCTCATAACAGAACTTCTGGTGAAGTGCGGTGTAGCCTCTTCCCGAAGCGATGGTCGCCGGCTAATCCAGGGTGGAGGGATTTACCTGAACAACATGCGGGTTACGGATATTGAACAGAGGGTTACCCTGAACCAGGCTATTGAAGGCAAATTCATCGTGTTAAGGCGGGGCCAGAAAAATTACCATCTGGTTAAAATTATCTAAGCGAAACGCTCAAAGCGATCCTTATCAGCTTTGCAGATAGGACACTTCAGGGGTGGTGAAGGCCTGGCACAGAGATAGCCGCATACTTTGCAGCGCCATACTGGTATGTTTTTGCCGCTGAAAACAGATGCGCCTGCTTCCACTTTCGGAAGGGGTGCTCCTCGCCTTTCGGGAACAGGTTGTGCCTTTTTCTTCCCCCGAGCTACCTCTTCGGAAACATATAAACCGCAATAGCAGGCCCCATATTCCTCAAGGTCCGCATCCCGGTAATCACACGGACAAATTATATCCAGGTCCTTTTCCCTTATTCCGGAAGCAAGGCGGCAGGGGCAGGCCATGTAACCGTAACGCTTAAAGTTGATTAGCAAACCTTCTACAAGGTCCAAAACCAAATCCAGGTCCGGATTAAGGTAATAGCCGGAAGCCTCCGCCTCTTGCCGCAGGCGTTCGTAAAGATCCATCACTTCCGGTGACTTTTCGCTCATAACCCGAGGGCCTCCTTAATGCGGGTCTCGTCGTAGCCTATTATCGCTTCCTTGTCGTCAAGCACAAGGGTGGGGAAGGAGAGGCGAGGATTCCATTTGTTCAATTCTTCCAGGACCTTCCTCTGCTCTTCCCCCTGCAGAAGGTCTACGTAAACAAGCTCATATTCTAATTGGTGTTCGTCAAGCAATTTCTTTGTCCTGCGGCACCATCCGCAGGTGCTGAGAGCGTAGAACTTGACCTTCGGCATGGCTCACTTCCCCAGAGAGGTTATTTGCCTTTTGAGCCAGTTAGCGTGGTCTATCTCATCTTTAAGGTGCTTTTCCATTATGCTAATGGTTTCTTCGTCACCCATGATTTCAGCTATAAAAGTCGCGTAATCCTTTATGGCCAACTGCTCTTCGCGGAGTTCAAGTTCCAGCATTTCCCTGGTAGTGGCATAAGCGGAAGCAGCTCCGATAGCTCGCCCCAGGATGGTCTCCTTGCCCCCGGGCTCAATAGGCATTTCCCCGAGGGCTTTGATGCGCTCGCTGAGTTCCTGAGCGTGGCGCTTTTCCACTTCCAAGATAGCCCTGACGCCCTGGGCTATATATTCTTCTGGAATGGCCTTGGCATGGGCTGAGTATATTTCTATTGCGCTGAGCTCAGCAGCTAAGGCCTTTTTAAGAGCTTCAATAACATACGGATTAGCCATGGCGTGCCTCCTTCCCTAACGGGCTAATAGCTCTCAGGTTTTCCACCACCTCGGCTATTGCTTCCACTACGGCATCAACGTCTTCCATGGTATTGAAGCGACCGAAGGTGAAGCGCACAGACCCGTGAGCCCTCTCGTGATCGCCACCGATTCCAAGGATTACATGGCTTGCCTCAAGGGAGCGGCTGAAACAGGCTGACCCCGTGCTTACGGCGAAGCCTCTCATATCAAGGTGCAAAGTTATGGACTCCCCCTCTACAAAGTGAAAAGTGATGTTAGCGTTTTGGGGTGTTCTTCTCCACCGGTGACCATTGAGGGTAGTGTGGGGTATCTCTTTCAGTATCCGGTCTATGAGACGGTCCCGCATCTGCTGGAGTCTCTGATTTTCCTCTGGGGTAACCAGTTCCACAGCTTTGGCGAACCCCACTGCTCCTGGTATGTTTTCCAGCCCTGCCCTCAAATTGAACTCCTGATAACCTCCGTCCATCCACTTGGCTATGGGGGTTCCCTTGCGGATGTAAAGGCCTCCTATGCCCTTGGGCCCATGGATGGTATGAGCGGAGACGGTTATTAGATCCACCGGCACTTCCCTCACGTCAAGGGGGACACGGGTAAAAGTATGGGTAGCATCGGTATGGAAGAGGCAGCCTTTCTCCCGGCAGATTTCCCCTATGGCCTTTATATCCTGAATCGTTCCGATTTCCTGATTGGCATGCTGGATAGATACCAGTATTGTTTCGGGCGTTATTGATTTCCGAAGCTGCTCCAGGTCTACGAAACCGTACTCGTCCACATCCAGATAAGTGACTCTGAAGCCCTGTTTCTCCAGAGCTCTGGCCGTGTTTAAGACAGGAAAATCTTCTATTTTGGAGACAATAATATGCTTGCCCTTCTTATGCCCGAGGGCCATAGCTACTCCCTTGAGGGCCATGTTAGAGGATTCAGTATCGCCGGAGGTGAAAATGAACTCTTCCGGTGAAGCCCCGAGCTTTTCCGCAATTGTAGCCCTGGCCTTATCCAGAGCTTCCCTTGCCTCTATACCGGGCGAGTAGCCGAATTCAGATGTAGCTACAGCGTATATTTCAAAGAAATAAGGTTTCATCGCCTCAAGAACCCGCTCATCAAGGCGAGTAGCTGCAGCGTTATCAAGGTATATGTAACGGCGTTCCACTTTCTCCCTCCTAAATTTCCGGCTTTTCCATCCAGCTGGGATCCCACCTCTCATCCAGGAGGGTAACTTTTGCTTCTTTAACCCCGGGGATTGAAGCCGTGGCCATCCGGACCTGTTCCACAAGGTAAGAAGCTAAAGGGCAGAAGGGGGCAGTCAGGACCATTTTAACTTCCACATCTCCCTCTTCCCCGATGTTAACCTGCCTTATCATCCCCAGGGTTACCACATCCATCCCGATTTCAGGGTCAATTACCTGGCGGAGAGCATCTTTAACCTGTTTTTCTGTTACTTTAGCCATTTTGATCCCTCCTTACATAATTTCAAAAGCAAAGCTTAAGGCTCCTGTTGGACAGGCCTCTTCGCAAGGGAAGAAGAACTCTGGCCCTCTGATGCAATGAAGGGAAAGAAGGCAATCGGAAGGGCAGTTAAAAAGGAGTCCTTCTTCGCTGAGGCTCAGAGCCCCGCAAGGACAGGCTTTTACACACATCCCGCACTTTGTGCACAGATTTTGGTCCACTCTCGGTTGCATCTTGTTCCCCCATTTCTTA
Organism: uncultured Anaerolineae bacterium; assembly: GCA_964655275.1. Lineage (GTDB taxonomy): Bacteria > Chloroflexota > Anaerolineae > SpSt-600 > SpSt-600 > SpSt-600. The sequence goes on from CAZZMI010000002.1 coordinate 84,256, forward strand.
ACCGGATTATAGGTTAAGAGGGGCGATTTTGTCTGGGACAAAAGTCTCTCATCCTGCCTCCAGGGTAAATTCCTGGTAATCAAACCAGAAGCCAGTGCGATTAAGGTAATCGTATTCAGCCTGAAGGAGCGAAAGGTGTCCCTTTTCCTGCTCCACCAGAAACCTGTATACGGTGCGAGCCTCTTCCGTTACGCTCTTCTCAAGTTGCTCCGAGTAAAACTTGATGGAAGTCCTCTCTATGTCCATACCTTTGCGCAGGATTTCCTGATGATGGCGGGGTATTTCAACCTTCTCCTTCTCTTCAGGCTTTGGGAATATGTAATGGGGTATTTCCCCCAGTTTAATGGATTCCAGAGGAGGCCATCCTCCTTTTTCCTGTAAAGATTGGCGGATGGATTGGAATAGAAGAAGGTGGTTTTGTTCATCCCGGGCCAGGTTGCGAAACATCTTCTGAGCCGCCTGGTCTTCAACTTTTTCCGCAGCTTCGGTATAAAATTTTATGCCCTCTTCCTCAATCCTTATGGCCGTTTCTATAGCTATGAGAGCTTCCTCCCACATCTTAATCCTCCTTAATCAACCTGGGCTATCTCCCGAAGTTTTTCCCGGTTAAGGATAATTATATGTCCACCTTGGCGGGCTATAAGGCCCTGGGAAGCAAAATCCCGCAGTATCCTACCCACAATTTCCCTCACGGTGCCGATCTGGGAAGCGATTTCCGCCTGGGTCCAGGACCCATACTGATCCTTGAGCTCTGACTGCTGAAGCAGGAAACGAGCCAGCCTGGTGCGAACCGAATGCAGGGCCATTTCTTCCACCATATCAGTCAGACGGCGCGTTATATCCGCCAGCTCCTTCAGCAAATTAAGGGAAAGCCTTTTTGTTCTCTCCAAAATCTGGCGAAATTCTTCCGTAGGCATTGCATATAGTGTAGCATTTGTGAGGGCATCAGCAGTAATGGTATAAACGCTTCCGGTGATCGCCGAGGCTGTATCAATTATGCGGCCAGGCCCTGTGTAATGGATAACGACCTCCCTGCCTTCGGAGGATAAGCGGCGAGTTCGGACAATGCCCCGCGCTACTATGTAAACGAAGCGGGCTTCTTCGCCCTGCAAGAAAATTATTTTACCGGCCGGGACATGGCTTTCAATAAGGGATGAAGCTACTTCCCGAAGCTCTTTCTCTCCAAGGCCAGAAAAGATTGGGAAATTGCGGATTTTCTCCAAGGCTACAGCCATTGCTTTCTAAGTCTCCATACGCCAATCAATTTTGCCTTTCTGGCGAATTGTGGGTTCAGGTATAACTTCTGGATAACCCATTACGATGATGCCCAACAGCTCTTTGCCCTTAAGGCCCAGATAAGAAGATATAGCGTCCTTAACAGCCCAGAGGCCGGCGGTGAACCAGTGAGTTCCTATCCCTTCGTTCCAGGCTGCCAGCATTAGGTTCTGGACCGCAGCCGCAACTGAGAGCGCATAATCTATATCTTCAGCAATGGGCTTATCCGAAAAGGCCAGTATAAGGACAGGAGCTTGCCTGGCGGAATCCAGGAACCAGCTGGTTGACCAGGCTTTATATGCCGGTAAAGTCTCTGCAGCAGTTACTATACGGACAAATTCAACTCCAAGTTTGGTTAAGAAATCCTCCTTGTTTTTGCCCCCCAGCACTACAAAATACCAGTTCTGCAGATCCATCTTGGAAGGAGCCCACAGAGCGGCCGAAAGCACTCTTTCTAAGACTTCACGAGGGATTGGATCGGGCTTAAATTTAGTTATACTGCGCCTTGTGAGGATGGCTTCATACGTATCCACTAACTCCCCTCCCATGGAATTTTGACTTCCATGATATTATAATCCTCAACTCAGGGAAAACAAAATTGCCTTCCGGGCATTTTTTCCACCGGACCCCCGATCTTCCTGCGGGCTCAGGGTTACTGTGTGAGGTGGTAGTTGCCAGCTTAAACCTCCTTGACAAAACCCCCTGCTGGTGTTAAGCTATTTTACGCCTAAACCATTGAAGCGGAGGACTATCATGAACCCCTTGGATGAAATTGAGGACAAACTCGGCCAGGAGAATTACCGTAGGCTCGCCAGGATAAATAACCCGCGCCTCCATGAGTTCATAGCCCGCTATGTGAAGCTGTGCAATCCGGATAAAATTTATGTTTGCACTGATTCACCCGAGGACATTGCCTATATAAGAGAAGCTGCTATCCGCAATGGTGAAGAATTCAGGCTGGCTATAGAAGGGCACACAGCCCATTTTGATAACTATTACGATCAGGCCCGCGATCGTAAAAACACCGGAATACTTGTCCCTAAGGGGATGGACTTGGGTCCGTTTATTGAAACCAAAGACCGGGATTGGGCCCTTCAAGATGTCCATGAGATCCTAAAGGATATAATGAGGGGCAAAGAGCTTTACATTTGCTTCTTCACCCTTGGCCCCAGCCGTTCCATTTTCTCTATCCCCTGTGTCCAGCTCACCGATTCGGCCTACGTTGCCCACAACGAGTTCTTGCTTTACCGTACGGGATACGAGGAATTTGTCCGTCTGGGTCCCGATGCTCGTTTCTTCAAGTTTATCCATTCAGCTGGAGAACTGGACGAGAGGAAAACTTCCAAAAATCTGGACAAAAGGCGAATTTACATTGATATCCTTGACGACACTGTTTATAGTGTGAACACCCAGTACGGTGGTAACACCATTGGCCTAAAGAAGCTGGCGATGCGCCTTGCTATTTACCGGGGCTCGCAGGAGGGCTGGCTCTGTGAACATATGTTTATCTTGGGGGTCCATGGCCCTGGCGGAAGGGTTACTTATTTTACCGGCGCTTACCCATCTTTATGTGGTAAAACCTCCACAGCCATGCTGGAAGGGGAAAGCATAGTGGGCGACGATATAGCTTTCCTCCGAAAGATCAATGGCCAGGTCCGGGCCGTTAATACCGAAATCGGAATGTTCGGGATAATTCAGGGGATAAACTCAAAGGATGACCCTATCCTCTGGAAAGCTCTCCATAGCCCCGGAGAGATAATCTTCTCCAATGTGCTTGTTACACCGGAGGGCCATGTCCACTGGATTGGGAAAGATGGAGAAGTTCCCCCAAGGGGTATAAATCACTCGGGAGAATGGTATATAGGCAAAAAGGATGCTGAAGGCAAAGAGATACCCTGTTCCCATCCTAACGCTCGTTTTACCTTGAACCTCAGCCTTCTGGAAAACCTGGATCCGGCCATCAATGACCCGGAGGGGGTAGTGGTAAAAGGCATAATTTACGGAGGTAGAGATTCCGACACCTGGGTGCCGGTGGAGGAAGCTTTTGATTGGGTCCATGGGATAATAACAAAGGGCGCTGCTCTGGAATCAGAGAGAACCGCTGCCGTCCTGGGAAAGGAAGGGGAAAGAGAATTTAACCCCATGTCTAACCTGGATTTCCTTTCCATCCCGGTAGGTAAATATATCCAGATAAACCTGGACTTCGGGCAGGATTTAGAAGATCCACCTCGCATATTCTCGGTAAACTACTTCCTCAAGGATAAAGAGGGGCGCTTCCTTAATGCCCGGGAAGATAAGAGGGTCTGGATAAAGTGGATGGAGCTGCGGGTCCACAATGAGGTGGGGGCTGTTAAAACCCCCACAGGATATATCCCGCGGTATGAAGACCTGGCCAAGCTTTTCCACCAGGTTCTGCACAAAGACTATTCGCCAGAAGACTACATTGCTCAGTTTACCCTGAGGGTGCCCGAGAACCTGGCGAAGATCGCCAGAATAATTGAAATTTACCGGACGAAAGTCCCTGATACTCCTTCTATCCTCTTTGAGGTGATGGAAGCTCAGAGGCAGAGACTTCTTGAGGCGCGGGAAAAGTTTGGGGATTACATATCCCCAGAAAAGTTTGGCGGGCTCTAATTTATGGAGCGTAAAAAGGATTATTACGAAATCCTGGGTGTAAGCCGGACAGCTACCCAGGAAGAGATAAAGAAAGCTTACAGGAGGCTGGCTCGCCAATATCATCCCGACGTCAATAAAAGTCCGGAGGCGGAAGCAAAGTTCAAGGAAATAAACGAAGCTTATGAGGTCCTATCCGACCCGGAAAAGCGGGCCATTTATGACCGCTACGGCCATGCCGGGCTTAGCATGGATTTTGCTGATTATTCTGGGTTCGGAGGCATAGAAAGCATAATTGAGGAATTCTTTGAAGGCTTTGGTTTCCCCAGGATAAGGCGCCAGCCTCCTCGCCGTGGTCAGGATTTGCACTACGAATTGAGCATAACCCTTGAGGAAGCAGCTTTCGGTGCCGAGAAGGAAGTAGAAATTCAGCGCTATGAAGTTTGCCCCCACTGCCGTGGCTCAGGGGCAGAACCGGGGACCACACCAATCCGCTGTCCTCAGTGTAATGGCTCAGGTGAAGTGCGCCATGTCAGGGAGACTTTCCTGGGCTCTTTCGTAACAGTTACCACTTGCCCCAGGTGCAAAGGAAGCGGTGAGGTTGTGGTTACCCCCTGCACTGAGTGTCGTGGCCAGCGCAAAAAGAAGGTTTACCGCACGCTTTCCGTCCAGATACCACCAGGGGTGGATACCGGAACCAGGATCCGCCTAAGTGGTGAAGGAGATGCTGGGGAAGCCGGTGGGCCTCCCGGCGATTTATATTTCATCGTTTCTATTGAGCCGCATCCATATTTCCGCCGAGATGGCAGTAACCTGTATTACGAGCTTACACTCAACATTGTTCAGGCCGCTCTGGGGACGGAAGTGGAAATTCCCACCCTGGAAGGTAAAGAGAAGCTGACCATACCCCCAGGAACTCAGCCTGGCCATGTTTTCCAGCTCAAAGGCAAGGGCATGCCCCTCCTCCATCGTAACGGCCGCGGTGACCTTTACGTTGTTGCCAAAGTAGTTATACCCACCAAACTAACCCCAAGGCAAAAGGAGTTGCTCAAAGAGCTGGGCAAAACCTTTCAGGAAGACTGAAAGGAATTGCCTATGGGCAAATGGATGGAGATAGCATTAGAGGTTCCTGACGAGGTAGTGGATGCTTTACAGGAAGTGATGGGGCAATTTGCCTCGGGAGGAGCAGTGGTAGAAAAGATTATACCGGAAAGCGAGCTTCTGGGGCTTGAGCCAACTAAGGCTATCGTTAAGGTTTACATCCCCTGGAACAGGCAGGGTCTTCTGCGGAAAAAGCGTCTTGAAGAGGCCCTCTGGCATTTTTCCACCATTGTCCCAATACCCTCCCCTTCAATCCGATACTGGGAAGAGGGGGAGTGGCTTGAAGCCTGGAAGAAGTTTTACACCGTCCTGCACATAGGGGAACGCCTGGTAGTAAAACCTTCGTGGGAAGATTACACCCCTTTGCCCGGAGAAGTAGTGGTGGAATTAGACCCCGGCCTTGCCTTCGGAACAGGGCTTCACCCTTCCACTCGCCTTTGCCTTATAGCCATGGAGCAATTGCTTAAACCTGGGGAAAGGGTCCTTGATGTGGGCACAGGCTCGGGAATATTGGCCCTCTTTGCTGCCAAGCTTGGAGCAAAGGAAGTCCTGGCTCTGGACATAGACAGGATGGCTGTAAAAGTAGCTAAAGAGAACGTAGCTCGCAATGGCCTCCGGGGGAAAATTAAAGTTAGATGGGGCAGTTTGATCCCGACGGAAGAAAGCCCCTTTATTGACGTATCAGCCCTAAGGCCTTTCGGCCTGGTCCTGGCCAATATAACGGCACCGGTCATTAAAAGCATGGCCAGGGAGCTCTCAGCGGCTTTAGCCCCCGATGGCCTCCTGATTGTATCGGGCATAATACAGGTTCAAAAAGAACAAACTCTGGAGGCATTGTCCTCTCATGGCTTGCAACCGGAAAGAGAGCTCTCCTCCCAAGAATGGGTAGCCCTGATCTTAAGGAAAAGCAACTTATGAGTTCGTTACATCGGTTCTTCGTCAGCCCAGAACAGGTAAAGGGAACGGAGGTTACCCTCGGGCAACCTCAGGCCCATCAGATCCGCAATGTATTGAGGATGCATCCAGGCGAAAGGATACTGGTTCTGGATAATTCCGGCTGGGAATATGTGGTGGAGCTTACCGCGGTGGATCGGGATGAGGTTAAAGGAGAGGTTTTGGAAAAGCGCCTTAACTTTGCAGAGCCTTCCACCAGAATCACTTTATATCAAGCCCTCCTGAAAGGCGAGCATTTTGAGTTTGTCCTCCAGAAAGGTACAGAAATAGGGGTGGTAAGCTTTGTGCCGCTTATAAGCGAACGCTGTATAATAGGCGATGCGGATTACGTGGAGAAAAAGAGGGAGAGGTGGGAGCGCATAATCACCGAAGCGGCTGAGCAATCGGGCAGGGGGGTGCTGCCGAAGCTTGAAGAGCCAGTCCTTTTTGCCAAAGCTTGCCGTGATCTTAAGCTAAGGGGTGGGTTTGCCATAATGCCCTGGGAGGGAGAAAAGAAACGTTCTTTAAAAGAGGCGCTCGTCAGGGAAAAGAAGCCCTTTTCTGTAAGCATATTTATAGGACCTGAAGGGGGTTTCTCTGAGAGGGAAGTGGAAATGGCCCATAGATATGGGATAATCACTGTATCCCTGGGCCCCAGGATATTGCGATCTGAGACGGCTGGCCTTGTGGCAGCAGCCTTAGTCCTTTATGAACTTGGAGATATGAACCCTTCATCCAGGAGAGTCTTTTGAGGAAAAAGGGCTTTTTCATAACCTTTGAAGGACCGGAGGGGAGCGGGAAGACAACTCAGGCCAATCTCCTTTACCAGTATCTGCTTTCTCTGGGTTATCCTGTAATTCTAACCCGGGAACCGGGTGGCACTTCCATTGGTGAGCGGATAAGGGCTATCCTGCATGACCCCGCTTGCTCGGAAATGCTCCCCACAACAGAAATCCTCCTTTATTCCGCCTCCCGGGCCCAGATCGTGGGTCAGGTTATAAAGCCCGCTCTGGATGAAGGGAAAATTGTAATATGCGACCGTTACGCAGATTCTACTATGGCTTACCAGGGCTACGGGCATGGTCTGGACCTTGAAGTTCTTCGGCTTATCACAGCTTTTGCCACCGGGGGGCTTTCACCAGACCTCACTTTTTACCTGGATCTGGAGGTTGAAGAGGGGTTGAAGCGCAAAAGGAAAGCTTTTGAGCGGGGGGAAAGTGAATGGACCAGGATGGATCAGAAGGAGTTAGCTTTTCACCGGAGGGTTCGCCAGGGATACCTGGAACTGGCTTCCCTTGAACCTTCCCGCTGGATTATCCTGAATGCCCTTGAACCGGTGGAAACTATTCAAGCCCGCATACGCTCAATAGTGGAGGAAAGGCTCCGTGAAGTTGATATTGGCCATCGTCAACAAAATTGATAGCGATAAATTACTGCGGTCCCTTATGGAAAGGGGGTTCAAAGCTACCCTGATAAGTTCCACGGGGGGATTTTTGCGCGAAGGCAATTCCACTTTCCTTATCGGAGCTGAGGAAGAAGAGGTGGAAAAAATCCTGGGGATTATTCAGGAAAATTGCCGTACTCGCCGCGAAATAGTAAAAATCTGGCCTCCCATACCTGAGGTAACCAGTTTTTACACTCCCCCTCTGGAAGTAGAGATTGGAGGGGCCACCGTTTTTATCCTCAATGTAGAAAAGCTAATCAAGTTCTAAATCCTCCGAACCTCCCTCCTCAGAGGAGCCAGCCAGCCCTGGCATTTCCTTTTCAATTTGCTCCGGTGTTTGTCCTGCCTCCAGCCTTTCTATAACCTCGTGGAATTCGTCACCCAGATCACCCACTTCTTCCCCCAATTCTGCTGTCATCCGGCGCATGAATCGGGCAATACTGCGAGGGTCGTTTTCGTCAATGTCACCCCATGTGGATGGGTCAGCCAGAGCTTCCAGGCGTGCTTCCTCAGAGCGCACTACCCTTACCCTTGAGATGAGCTTGGTTACGTTTTCACTGCCGCAACGGGGACAACGGGGAACAGCCGCTTCAGCCGCTGAGAAGGTGTGCCAGTAAAGGCTAAATTTACGCCCACATCCCTGACACCTGTATTCGTAAATTGGCATACCTGCCTCCTTAATTTCAAGCAATCATTTAAATTATAAGGCGGGCTTTCAAGGAAGGGCAAGTACAACAGTAAGTAAGGTGCAAGGGGGCACAGCTCCTTGCTGGGGGGATCGGACGATATCCTCCAGGTTTTCAAAAAGGGGGTCCAGGGAGCATTTGCCCCATGCC
>CAZZMI010000003.1:0-32588 GCA_964655275.1 uncultured Anaerolineae bacterium
CCCCTACTCCAACCCCAACTCCCCTTCCCACCCCTGATGGGGTCAAAAGGGAAGCAATTGTGCCCATATTGCTTTACCATTACATCTCCCCACCTCCTCCGGATGCTAATCAGATTCGCAAAGAACTCAGCGTTTCCCCACAACAATTTGAAGAACACCTTCAATACTTCAAAAGCCAGGGTTATACCACCATTACCCTTAAGCAACTCGTATACTACTTAACCATAGGGAAGCCATTACCACCAAAGCCCCTTATAATCACCTTTGATGACGGCTACCGAGACCATTATACAGATGCGTTCCCACTGCTTCGGAAGTATGGCTTTGTGGCCACTTTCTTCGTGATTACCGATTTCATTGACGAAAAAAGGCCTGGCTATCTTTCCTGGGAGCAAGTGGAAGAAATGGCCAGAGCCGGGATGGAGATTGGAGCTCACGGGCGCAACCACGAAAGTCTGAAAGGTAGGGATTTGGATTACCTTGTATGGCAAATCCTTGGCTCAAGACAGACCCTGGAAGCTCATGGAATTGAGCCCAGGTTCTTCTCCTACCCTTTTGGCTTTTACGATGATGAAGTTGTAAAGGTTCTTAAATCGGCCCACTTCTGGGGGGCCGTCATTACTGAACCGGGCGTGGTTCACACGTCCGATAATCTATTTACCCTAAAGCGGATCCGGGTGAACGGTCATGAAAGCCTTGATAGACTTATAGCAAAGATCAAATTTTACGAGCCAAAGCGATAATGGATGTGCCGAAAGGCAAATTCATTCGCCTTATAAGCCAGGCCTCCAGTTCCCCAACGCTGGTCAGGATGGTGTTTAGTATAGGAGGAACTGGCTCCATCTCCACTTGATAAGCATCCTCATCAAAGTGGGGTGAGGCGAGATCCGGATGTAGCCCAAGCCTCTCACGAATCAGGATGAGGGGCACAGCCAGGGGGAAGATGAAGAAGTTATTGTAAGTAATACGCAAGCTCCGAAAGCCAGCTTTTTCCAGCAGAGCCTTTAAAGAACCTGCATTGTAACGCCGCCGGTGGCGGTTCAGCTCATCGTTGTAGCTCCATAGCCATTGAAAAGCCGGAGCAGTTATTATAATAAATCCCCCAGGAACGCACACCCGATAGCACTCCCTGAGGACCTGAAGATCATCATCGCAGTGTTCAATGACATCCAGGAGGGCTATTAAGCGAAAAGTTTCGGAAGGAAAAGGCAAAGCTTCCGCCCTTCCCAGAGGTACTACATAGCCCCTCTTTAGGGCCACCAGAAGGGGCTTGGGGTTATTGTCAACTCCCACTACCGGGCCATAACGGGAAAGATGATGGAACATATTGCCAGCCCCACTGCCCACATCCAATACTAATCCTTCGGCCCCCTTTACAACAGGAGCAAGGACGGCAAATATTGCTTTTGTCCGGCTGGCAAACCACCAGTGCTTATCCTCTTCCAGGAGAACTTCCATTTGAGAGCACATCTAACGAAATATCCGGTCAAATTTCTCCTGTATACCCGAAGGTATCTCCCAGGCCCCTTCAGGACATAGCTCCACACAGCAATAGCAGGTTATACAGCGGGATTCATCCACCACAGGATAAGGGCTGAGGGAAATGGCCTTAGCGGGGCAATTCGTGGCGCATTCCCCGCATTGAAGGCATAACTCCTCCTTGAGCACAGGTCGGACCTGACCTATAGCCATAAGGAGCATAACCTGTTCCTGGGGGGATGCCGCAAAGGTTGTGGGAAGCTTGAAATCAGGAATTACTGTGAAGCTACCTTCAATCTCCACCCCTTCAATCCGGCCAAGCCCTCTACTGGAAGCCTCCACCAGGTGATGGACTCTGTTGGGGTCAACACCCATCATCCTGCAGGCGACAGCATCCACGGCAACGCCATCCCTCCCGGCCAGGATTTTCCCCAGAGGCCTTACCTGCCCATGGGTGGGGCCATTGCCCTCCATTACCCTTAAAGCGTCCATAACCACAAAATCTGGCGGCCGGAGGGCATAAAGGTCAGCCAACAGGGCAGCGAACTGCCGGCGGGTGGGTGCTGCCAGGTGAAGCCGCGCTTTGGCTGTTCCCGCCACGTAGCCATAGAGATTTTTAACCGCCCCCGTTATAGTGGTGAAAACATGGGTCTTCATAACCGGAACATCTATGAGGAAATCCGTCTCCAGGATGGCGCTGGAAATAGGGGCCTTAACCCCTACGGAAGGCAGTAAAACCTCGGTAACCCTTTCCGAAAGTCTTGCGAAGCAGCCATGGCTTGCTTCAACGAGGCCTGCTTTTTGAGCAGTAACCCTGGAATCTTTTTCCACGCCTCCGGGATTATCTCCCACTATAACCTTAGAAGCGCCTCGCCTGAGGCATTCCCTGACCAGGGCAGATACTACTGCAGGGTGGGTTGTTGCGCCATGTTCCGGAGGCAAACCAGCTACGATGTTGGGCTTTATGAGCACGCTTTTGTCTTTTACATCCACTTCAAAATCATCAAAAGCCCTGGCTATTACCTCCTCCGTGTCCTGCGCATTAGCATCGTAGATGTTTACTATGCTCAATTTCCCTCCTGTTTTAAAGAAGGGGCAGGGCTAACCCCTGCCCCCCTTATCTTCTTACTCCCCTATAGCCAAAGCCGAAAGCATGAGGTTACAGTGGCGGTTCACCTGGTTGGGGAGGTATCCTTGCTCACCGAAGGAGAAGAAGCCGATGAACGGCGCATCACCTATTACCTCTTTGATCTTGGGGACAACCTCCCCGATGCGATCGCCTATAGCGACCTTTCTTCCAGCACAGTGGCTGAGGATGAGGGCATCAACTCTGGTCATGTCCTTCCGCGCTTCCTTAACTATATCGCCCACATCCTGGATGAGCTTATCCACGCTGGTTTCCATGAGGCGCACCACTGTTCCTTTGGGGATTTCGGCAAAAGCACCTATGGAACCATCGGGGTTGCCGGAAGCGAGGTGGACAATCCTGTAAAAACCGGCTTCTTCAATGCCCAGAGGGAACAGGAGGCTTGCCCCCAGGAGGTTCATCCCCGCCACCTCTTCCTGGCTCTTGCCGGTCCATTCTTTGTAAACTTCCAGAGCGGGGCGGCGATTCAGCGTGTAGAGAGTGCGGCCTTTGACTTTGGTCACCTTTGCCGTTTTATCAGTTGGGGAATAGCCACCACCGAAAGCCACACCGATTTTACCCACATGGGAGAGAGCAGCGATGTTTACACCTTTGGGGAGAGCTTTGGTGTAGCCAAAGACCTTCCACTTGCCCTCAATGGTGTTATCGGCAGCGCTTCCTCCAACGATGGGAACACCGGGATGAGCCTCGGCCAGAGCTTCTATCACCCTTTCCTCAATTCCGGGGGAGGCCATCATAAGGAAAGCTTTGGGTGATGGGACGCCGGCAGTGGCTTTCTTAATGGCCTTTAAGGCATTATTCCTGGGGTTCCTTCCAGCGGGGACAAACCCTGCACCTGCTTCCACACCTGAAAGGAGCATCACCCCCAAAGCACCGTTTGGGCCAGATATGAACCCATCAGGGGTCAAAAGGCCTGTAAAGGTGGTTCCCCCCCAGAGAGGAGTTCTCCCTATCCTTTTGCGAGCAAACTTTAGCACCTGCACAGGGTCGTAATCCACGGTAGCAAAAAGGATAGCGAGGGAGGGCTTCGTTGCCAGCTCGCTCAAGGCCTTATCAAAAGCCTGAGCTACAGCTTCTTCGGCGTTTGCAGCAGTGCTCCATGCCACTACTGCTTTGGCCATTTTACCCCCTCCTTCGGCTGGTTTTAATTTTATTTTACGCAAAATGCCGTTTTCCCACAACTTTTGGAGAGGTAACTTGGGTGAAATCGCCCCCGATAGGGCCTTTGAGTTTGCCTTTTGGTAACCATTAAGTTATAATTTGGGGGTGATTGGCTATGGTCGGGGAGGTAGAACTAAGGGTAAGGTTTGCCGAAACAGATGCGCAAGGTGTTGTTTATTACGCCAATTATTTTGTTTGGTTTGAGGTCGCCAGGGTCAATTTTCTAAGGTCCCTGGGTTTCAGTTACGCCGAGGCGGAGAAGGCAGGAATAGGATTTGTTATAGCTGAAGCCTCCTGCCGTTACCTGGCTCCGGCTCGTTTTGATGAGTTGATTAAAATAAAGACATGGGTTGAAGAAATCAAGAATTCCAGTTTTACGCTTGCTTACGAGGTCCTCAACGGTGAGACAGGCCAGCTTTTAGCGCAGGGCCGCACGGTTCAGGTCTTTGTGGACATGAAGGGAAACCGAAGACCAATTCCCATTCCTCCTTCCTTAAAGGAGGCCTTGGAGAAGGCCAGATATGGAAGAAATTCTGAAGAAACTAGTGAGGATAGAGGGGCAAATAAAGGGCATAAGGGAAATGATTGAACAGGGGCGGGAATGCAATGAAATTCTAACCCAGATTATGGCTGTCAGGGCTGCCCTGGAAAGCATAGCTGTAGAGCTGGTGGATGGCTATATTGAGCGATGCATCAATGAAATTGACAGGGAAAACCTGGTTAAAACCTTAAAGCTTTTCCTCAGGAGGTGGTAATGGAGGTGGATGCTGGAGCTTTCAAGCAAGAAGTCCTGGAAGAAGATGTTCCGGTTCTGGTGGATTTCTGGGCTGAGTGGTGCGGGCCATGCCGTATGCTGGCGCCCGTTGTGGAAGAAATAGCTGGGGAAATGGCCGGTAAATTAAAGGTGGTCAAAGTCAATGTGGATCTGAACCCATCCATCGCCGCCTCTTACGGCGTAATGAGCATTCCAACCCTTATCCTTTTCAAAGGTGGAAAACCGGTGGAGAAACTTATCGGCTATATGCCCAAGGCCAAAATAATGGAATTTATAAACCGACACCTTGAGAAGTAAAGGGGGTGAAGAACACCTATGCCCAAGAGGACTTATCAACCCAAAGTGCGACATCGCTTCCGGGTTCACGGTTTCCTGGCCAGGATGAGGACAAAAGGGGGAAGAAAGGTCTTAAAGGCCAGAAGGTTAAAAGGGCGATGGCGCCTTACGGTTGATTGATGAGGTTTAAGCTCTGGCACCTTCGTCTCAAAGACCCCAGACGTGTGGAGGAGATAAGGCAGCAGGGGGAAGCATGGAGCAATCCTTATGTGGTGCTTCTGGGCTTGCCGGGAGAGCCTGGGAAGTTGCGGGTGGCTTTCTCTTCCAGCCGTAAGATAGGCAAAATAGTGCACCGCAATCGGGCCCGCAGGCTCCTCAGGGAAGCCGTTCGCTTGAATCAACACCACATCAAAAAAGGATGGGATCTCCTCTTCATCGCCAGAGCAGGTCTGGCCAGTGCTTCCCTCAATGAAGCCCAGGAAGCTGTCAGAGATGTCCTCCGAAAAGCAAAGCTTTGGCAGGAGGAAAAGGTGTGAAAAAATTAGCCCTCCTTTTGATCCGTTTTTACCAGAAGTTCATTTCACCACTTTTACCCCCAACCTGCCGCTTTTATCCCTCCTGTTCTGAGTATACTTATCAAGCTATTGCTCGGTATGGCCTTTTTAAAGGCGGGTGGTTGGGGATAAAGCGCATAAGTCGCTGCCACCCCTGGAACCCAGGTGGTTACGATCCTGTGCCATAGGAGAATAGATATGTGGGACTTAATGGTGGTAACTCCTATAAGAGAAAGCATAACCTTCCTGAGCCACGCCATGGCTTCCCTGGGCGTACCTTACTCCTTTGGGTTCGGGATTATCCTTTTCACCCTCATCATCAAGATTCTGACCCTGCCTCTCAATATCCAGCAAATGCGGGCAACTAAGGCCCTTCAGGAGCTCCAGCCCAAACTTCAGGAATTGCAGAAGAAATATGCTAAGGACCGTGAGAAACTGGCTCAGGAGCAAATGAAACTTTACCGGGAGGCAAAGGTTAATCCACTGGCTGGCTGTCTCCCAAGCCTTATACAGCTACCGATATGGATTGGACTATATCAGGCTCTCTACAGGATGGCCCAGGAGGGAGTCCTTGCCGAAGGTTTCTTCTTTATCCCGAGCCTTGCCAAACCCATCGGGTTAGGCTGGCTCTGGCCCCCTTCCGCCTGGCAATGGCCTGATATGCCCGCTTACCTTGTCCTGCCAATCCTGACTTTGATAACCCAGCTGGCGGTCCAGAAGATAAGCTCGCCCCCCACCACCGACCCACAACAAGCAGCCATGAACCAGATGATGTATTTCTTCCCCCTCATGCTGTTTTTCTTCGCCCTCCAGGTCCCTTCGGGCTTAAGCCTTTACTGGGTGGTTATGAACCTTTTCACTCTGCTCCAGCAGTTCATTTTTATGGAAGGATGGAAAAAACCCGCTCCCTCCGGGAGGAAAACCCATGGTGAACGCACCAAAAAGCCTTGAGGTTACCGGCTCAACGGTTGAAGAGGCTATAAGCAAGGGATTAAATGAATTGGGGAAAACCCTGGAAGAGGTAGAAATAGAGGTAATTTCCGAGGGGAAAAAGGGGTGGTTTTTTCTGAGAGGGGAACCGGCGAGGGTCAGGATAAAGGTCAAGGAACCCGCTAATGTGGAAGAGGTTGCCAGGGAAACTCTGGCAGGCCTTGTAAGGCGGATGGGCTTTAAAGCCAGGGTGACAACGAGAATCGGTTACGATATGGTGGGGGAAGAAGGTGAAGAGCCTCCACTGGTCCTCAACCTCACCGGACATGATCTGGGATTGCTGATAGGGAGGAAAGGGGAAATCCTTTCCGCTATCCAGCTCTTGACAAGAGCAATGGTCAGCAAGAAGTTAGGCCAAAACGTCAACATAATAGTGGACGTTGAAAATTACAAAGCCAGAAGGTGGAAGTTTCTTTCCCGCCTTGCCCTTCGGATGGCCGAGAAGGTTGAGAGGACTCACAGAACTGTAGTGCTGGAGCCCATGCCCCCGTATGAGCGCCGGATAATACACCTCGCTCTCCGGAATCATCCTACTGTTACCACCAAAAGCATAGGGGAAGGTGATAAGCGTCGGGTTACCATTTTCCTTAAAGACCAAGGGCAATGAAGCTGGCCCCAGAGTTTTTGGCTATCGGTCACGTCACAAAGGATCTGGTACCGGGAGGGTGGACCATAGGGGGGACTGTTTCTTATGCCTCCATAACAGCCCGAAACCTGGGGAAAAGAGTTGCCGCAGTAACCTGTGCCGGTGATGATTTGCCCCTGGAAGAATTCCTCAGGGGGATTGAAATCTTCAACATTGACAGCTCAGCCACCACCACATTCCAGAACATTTACTCCGAGGGGAAACGGGTTCAGTTTATAAAAGAAGTGGCTGGGAAAATAGCCCCATCCTGCATACCTTCTTCTTGGCTTGATGCTCCAATAGTCCTCATAGGCCCTGTGGCTATGGAAGTGGATGAAGAAGTAATAAGCCTCTTTCCCAATTCTCTGGTAGGGGTAACCCCTCAAGGTTGGATGCGCCAGTGGGACGAAAGCGGATTAGTTCGGTACCGTCTCTGGGAAGAAGCGCCGCGGATTTTGCCCAAAATCAAAGCTTTAATTCTGAGCGAAGAAGACGTCAGAGGCGATCTGGAAATTGTGGAAAAATATGCAAAGCAAGTGGATATACTCGTGCTCACTCAGGCTGAGCGAGGAGCTACCCTCTATTGGAAAGGGGTTAAGGAAAGTTTCCCAGCAAGGCCCGCAAACCTGGTTGATCCCACCGGTGCAGGTGATGTGTTTGCAGCTGCTTTCTTAATACGCCTTCACGAAACTGGTGACCCCAGAAAAGCTGCCCGCTTTGCCAATGCAGTAGCGTCCTTTTCAGTAGAAGCCCCGGGAGTAAACGGCATACCCGATCGCAAAACCGTTGAAGAGTGGATGGTAAGGAACGGATGGGAATAATTTATGCTATCGCTAACCAGAAAGGTGGAGTAGGTAAAACCACCACGGCTGTAAGCCTTGCAGCCTTCATGGCTGAGGCCGGGAAAAAAGTCCTATTGGTGGATGCTGATCCCCAGGCCAATGCTACTTCAAGCCTGGGTATAGACAAGAATTCTTTACCTCTCTCAATTTACAACGTCCTTGTGGAAGAGATGCCCATAACCGAAGTTATAACTCTTACCCGCTGGTTGCGGCTCGATCTGGTGCCTTCTTCCCCGGCTTTAGCTGGAGCTGAAGTTGAAATGGTGGGGATGATGGCCAGGGAACAGCGCCTTAAGAAAGCCCTTTATCCCATCGCTAACCGCTATGATTACATCCTAATAGATACCCCTCCAAGCTTAGGACTTCTCACGGTCAATGCTCTTGTGGCCTGCCATGGGGTGATAATACCTGTGCAATGCGAGTACCTGCCCCTTGAAGGCCTTGCACAGCTCATGAAAACCATCCGCCTGGTGAGGGACAACCTGAACCCAGGGCTACGAATCACAGGGCTTGTCCTCACCATGTATGACCCCCACACAACCCTGTCCAAACAAGTGGTTCAAGATGTGCGAGCCCACTTCAGGGGGTATGTCTTCAGGACCATAATTCCCCGCAGTGTCAGGCTAAGCGAGGCACCGAGCCATGGGGAACCCATAAACGTCTACGCTCCTAAATCCATCGGGGCTATGGCTTACAAAGCCCTGGCCGAGGAACTTATGGAAAGGGATAAAAGCCGTGAAGGTTAAAATAGGATGCTGCGGCTTTCCCACAGCCAGAGCCCGTTACTTTGAAGCCTTTCGCCTGGTGGAAATTCAAAACACCTTTTACAAACCCCCTCTGGTGGAAACCGCTAAAAAATGGCGTCAAGAAGCCCCCGCGGACTTTGAATTCACCCTCAAGGCCTGGCAACTGATAACCCATCCCCCTTCAAGCCCCACTTACCGGAAGGCCGGGATCAAGGTTGATAAAGAAAAGGCCTCTTCCTACGGCTTTTTCCGCCCGACTCCAGAAGTCTTCCAGGCGTGGGAAGCCACCCTGGCCATAGCCGAGGCTTTAGAAGCCAGGGTAGTGGTCTTCCAATGTCCAGCAGCCTTTACCCCTTCCGAGGAGAACATTGCCAACATGAGGGCTTTCTTCCGGGCAATACCCAGGAAGGGGCTTATATTTGCCTGGGAGCCAAGGGGTGATTGGGAGGATTCAGTCATAAAAGAGCTTTGTGAAGAGCTGGAGCTCGTCCACTGCGTGGACCCCTTCCAGCGTCTGCCGGTAACGGGTGGATTAGCTTATTTTCGGCTCCATGGGAAAACGGGTTATAACTACCTCTTTACAGAAGAAGACTTGCTCTGGCTTAAGGAACAATGCAAACCTTTCGGCGAAGTTTACTGCCTTTTCAATAATGTCCCGATGTGGGAATCGGCCCAGGCGTTTAAGAAGCTTCTCAGTGATGAGTCTCCCGACCTCTGAGAAGGTCAAGGCCGTGGGGCAAGGCGGGGAGGATGACTTCAAGGTTTTCTCTGGCGGCCCTGGGACTTCCAGGCAGGTTTACGATGAGAGTCCTCCCCCTTATTCCGGCCACAGCACGGCTCAGCATTGCATGGGGCGTTTTCTGAAGGCTTGCTGCCCTCATAGCTTCGGCCAACCCCGGTGCTTCTTTTTCAATCACTGCTTTAGTAGCTTCCGGAGTTACATCCCTTGGGGTAAATCCCGTGCCCCCTGTGGTAAGGATAAGTTCCAAATCCAATTCATCGGCCCATCTCTTGAGCACCGCTTCAATCTGCTCTTTTTCATCGGGGACAATTTCCTCCACAACCACTTCCGCTCCAAGCTTTTCCTCCACCAGCCTGCGGACTTCTGGCCCGCTCATGTCCTGGTATTCTCCCCTTGAAGCTCTGTCGCTTACGGTCAGGATCCCCACCCTTATGGCCATAGCTTCCTCCCGAGGTTAAAGATCCGTTAACTAAATTTTAGCCAAAATTTTCCCCATAGTCCATATTAGCACTGGCGATCGGCCCACAAGGGTGGGAAAAGGGGCAACCATCAACATCAGCAACTTGCCAGCGAGATAGGGGGCACGGCCCCGTGGCGGGAGCTGGGGTTAGAAATGCAGCCAAAGCTCCCTCCTGAAAGCACAAAAGGCTTTCCCTTTTGCCTTTTCCCGCCTTTCCTGATATAATTGCTCCCGCAAAACTGAAGGCTGGAGAAGGAGGATGGAGCTAAGGGATTACATAAGAGTTCTCAGAAGGCGAGGGTGGATAATATTAGTCCTTATGGTTCTCACCTCGGTAAGCGCTTTCCTCTTCAGCAAATGGCAAATCCCAGAATACAAGGGCTACGTGACAATCCAGTTTCGGGCGGCGAGGGCCGATTGGGGCCTGACTAATGCGGCCAAGACTCTGCTCCCAAGTTACCGTAACTTCATAGCCAACGAAAAAACTGCCCAGCGGACAATAGAACGACTCCAGCTTGACCTCACCCCCCAGCAACTTCTGAGCAAAATTGCCACAAAAGCTGACGAAACAGACTTCACCCTCAGGCTGGAAGTCAGGGATTACGATGGCCCTCTGGCCCAGCGTATAGCTCAGACTATGGCTGAAATTTTCGTGGAAGACCAGACTGAGTGGAACCAGCGCCAGGATAAACAGGACAGGGTGGAAGCTTTCATTTTAAATAGTGCTCGCTATTCCCTTTACAGACCCCAAACCAAAATTAACGTCCTGGCGGGGGCGGTCTTCGGTGCCTTGTTAGGTGTAATCATCGTTTTCTTCCTGGAATGGCTTGAAGCTGATATCCTCTGGGCAGGAGAAGATGTGGAAAAGCGCCTGGGGTTGCCAGTGTTGGGCACTATCCCCACTTACTCTTCACAGGCCAAGCTTTCCTCCCGGGGTATAAAGTTCAGGAGGTAAAATGGAAAGAAACTTTTCACCGGACCTTATCACAATCCATCACCCTCGTTCTCCCATAGCTGAAGCTTACCGTATTTTAAGAACCAACCTTGAATTTTCCGGGCTTGATAGACCCCTTCGCATACTCCTTGTGACTTCTCCTGGAGCTGAGGAAGGTAAAAGCACCGTTTTAGCTAATCTGGGTGTAGTCATAGCGCAGGCGGGCAAAAAGGTGATCTTAGCCGATTGTGACCTGCGTCGTCCTTCCCTCCATGAACTATTTGGCCTTCCGGGAAGCGTTGGCCTCACCAACATGTTTGTGGACGAAGAGGCCATGAAAAATCCTCCGCTCTTAGAAACCGGAATTGAGAACCTTTTCCTGCTCCCCAGCGGCCCTCTGCCTCCAAACCCGGCCGAAGTTTTGGCTTCCCGCAAGATGGAGGAAATCCTTAAACGCCTCTCCTCTGAAGCCGATATGGTGCTTCTGGATGCTCCGCCGGTGATATCCGTAACTGATGCTTTAATTCTGGCTTCAAAATCTGACGGGGTAATCCTGGTGGTGAGAGCTGGTCATACCAGGAGGGAAATAGCCAGAAGGGCCAAAGAACTTCTGGAAAAGGTCAATGCCCGTATCCTGGGCAGTGTCCTTACCGATGCCCCGTTGGACATGAGGCTGCAGAGATATTATGGTTCATGAGGTTGAAGGCTTCGTGGACCTTCATATTCACCTGTTGCCCGGAGTTGATGACGGGCCTGGAAGCTGGGAAGAAGCCATTCAGATGGCTAAATTAGCCTGGGATGAAGGGATAATTGCGGTTGTCACGACCCCTCACAACATTGGGTTTGGCAGGGAATTGAACCGTGAAATGGTCCTCTCGTTGGTGGAGGAGCTAAGGGGGAAGCTCTTGCAAGAAGGGATAACTTTACAGGTCTTTCCAGGCATAGAAGTGTTGTTGATGCCGGAAATCTTCCGTTTCCTGGAAGAGGGCAAAGCTTTCACTATTAACGGGAGCCGTTACATACTTGTGGAATTGCCCTACGCCTTCTACCCTGTATACTCGGAATACCTGCTCTTTAAACTTATGGAGCAGGGCTACAGGCCTATCCTGGCGCACCCCGAGCGATACCATTATTTTCAGAGCCGTCCTGAGCTTTTGAAACCGCTGGTAAAAGGAGGCGTGCTGGTTCAACTCACCTCAGCCAGCATAACCGGGGAACTGGGGGGTAGAGCAAGGGAAACTTCCCTTTTCCTCTTAAAGGAAGGGATGAGTCACATCATAGCCACCGATGCCCATTCAGCCAAGTGGCGCAAACCTGCCATGCGGGAAGCCTTTGAAGAAGCTTCTCGCATAGTGGGGCGAGAGAAAGCTCTGGCAATGGCTTTCTATAACCCAAAGGCAATTCTTGAAGATGGAGAAATAATCACAGAAAGGAGGTGAAAAAGCCTATGGGATCCGTCCTGAAGTGGCGCCGGCGCAAAATTGCTCGCCACAAGTATAAAAAGCGCCTTAAGAAGACGCGCTGGCAGCGCAGAATGCAGAAAATAGGAGGTTAAAAATCCATGAAAGCCCTTGTCCTCAGTGGAGGCAAAGGCACACGCCTCCGCCCTATAACTTACACCAGTGCCAAGCAGCTGGTGCCGGTAGCCAATCGCCCTGTTCTGTTCCGGGTTCTTGATACCATAACGGCTGCCGGCATCAAAGATATAGGCATAGTGGTAGGAGATACAGCCGAGGAAGTAATGAAAGCGGTGGGAGATGGCTCGGCCTGGAACGCCAGTATAACTTACATAAGACAGGAAGCACCACTGGGGCTTGCCCACGCTGTTAAAATCTCCCGGGATTACCTGGGCGATAGCCCTTTCGTAATGTTCCTGGGAGATAACGTGATCCAGGGTGGTATAAAACACCTGGTGGAGGAATTCAGCCGGGGTGACTGGAATGCCCAGATAGTGCTGAAAGAGGTTGATAACCCATCCCAGTTTGGCGTGGCCGAGCTCAAAGATGGCAGGGTGGTAAAACTGGTGGAAAAACCCAAACATCCCCCATCAAACCTTGCCCTTGTGGGTATTTACATGTTTGACCACCACATCTTTGAGGCTGTGGAAGCTATAAAACCTTCCTGGCGAGGCGAACTGGAAATAACGGATGCTATCCAGTATCTCATAGACAAGGGCTACAAGGTTTACCCTTATATCCACAAGGGCTGGTGGATAGACACCGGTAAGATGGAAGACCTCCTGGAAGCTAACCGGCTCCTTCTTGACGAAATAGAAGCCTGCGTGGAAGGGGAAATAAAGGGCAATTCATCGGTGGCCGGAAGAGTGGTGATTGAGGCCGGAGCAGAAATCATCAACAGTACTGTAAGAGGTCCTGCAGCCATAGGCAGAAACACCCGCATTGAAAACGCTTACATCGGCCCCTATACCTCCATATACCACGATTGCGTTATCCGGAACTGCGAAATTGAACACTGCATCGTAATGGAGGGCACGAGGATAGAGGATATACCATTCCGACTGGAGGATAGCCTCATAGGGAGATTCGTGGAGATAAAGGCCTCCAACGCCAAGCCCAAAGCTTACCGGATGATGCTGGGAGACCACAGTAAAGTAAGCCTTACCAGGGAGAATTTTTAATGAAACGATCCAAGGTTCTCTGGCTGGTTTTTTTGCTGGGGCTTTCAGCCCTGATAATTTTATGTTGCGTGGGGAGCATTCTTACCCTGGGGATGGGTACGAACTCCCTGCGGGTCTCGGCACCTGTAAGTCCAAAAGGAGTAGCACTGATAGAGATTAGAGGGGTAGTGACCACTGCCTCTTTTGGCGTTACCAGCCGAACTCTGGTGGAGACCCTCCGCTTAGCTGACAGGAACCCTTTAGTGAGAGCGATATTACTTAGAGTGAACAGCCCTGGCGGAGATGTAGTAGCCAGCGACGAAGTCTACAGAGCCTTGAAAAGCCTGAACAAGCCTGTGGTAGCTTACCTGGAAGAAGTTGCCACCTCAGGGGCATATTACATTGCCTGCGGAGCCGATAAAATAGTGGCCCATCCGGCAACATTGACCGGCTCCATAGGGGTTATAGTAGAAATGCCCAATGCTCAGAAGCTCATGGAAAAACTTGGGGTGGATATGGTGGTAATAAAAAGTGGACCCCATAAGGACGAAGGCAGCTTCTACCGTAGCCTAACGGAAGAGGAAAGAGCCTATTGGCAAAAGCTCGTGGACAGGGTTCACCAGATGTTTGTGGAAGTTATAGTCAAGGAACGGGGGCTTCCCGAAGAAAGGGTGAAACGCATTGCCGACGGTAGGATCATCCTGGGAGAGGAGGCTCTGAAACTGGGCCTTGTGGATGAACTGGGGGGCTTCGAGGAGGCCTTAAAACTGGCGGGGAAGCTGGGTGGCATTGAAGGTGAGCCATATATTATCCGTTACAGGACCACTCCGGGCTTTCTGGAAAGCCTCTTTTATGGCGTCAGGAGCTTCCTGCCCCTGGCTCCATCCCCCCGCCTGATGTTTATCTACAAATAAGGTGGGTTAAACCGTGAAAGAAAGTCCAATTGCGGTGATCATAGGAGCAGCAGCTCTGGACACAAAAGGGATGGCCAGCTCTATCCCGATCTACGGAATGGCTGTCCCCGGAAAGGTCAAAATAAGCCCCGGAGGGGTTGCCAGGAACATAGCTGAAAACCTTGCCCGCCTGGGAGTCCATTCCGTTCTCCTTTCCGTGGTCGGGAACGACCACGCTGGAAGGCAAATTGTAGAAGAGGCTAAAGAAAGCGGGGTTGATGTTTCACGCATTGAGGTTATTAAAGGCGAACGCACCGCTTCTTACCTTGCCATCCTGGACCAGGATGGGTCGCCATTAGCGTCTGTCTACGATATGAGGATAATGCGGCACTTGACCCCCCAATACATTCTGAAAAATCGCCGGATAATAAGCAAAGCCAGCATGGTAATAATTGATGCTAACATTCCACCGGAAAGCATAGAAGCCATCGTCTCCATAACCTCAAAGTACTCCATACCCCTCTGTGCCGATCCCACCTCCCCTGATCTGGCGGAAAAGCTTGTCCCTTTCCTCAAGCACTTTTACCTTCTGACCCCAAATGAGACGGAGGCGGAGGTCCTCTCCGGCAGGAGGGTATATGATAGGGATAGTGCTATCCTGGCAGCCAAAGAGCTGGTTTCAAAGGGGGTAAAAATAGCCGTCGTTACCATGGCAGAGATGGGCGTAAGCTATGCTACCCCCTCCACCAGCGGCCATATCCCTGCAATCAAGGTAGAAGTGGTGGATTTCACCGGCGCAGGCGATGCCCTGACGGCAGGGACCGTTTTCGGGCTCCTTAACGATTTCCCGATTGATGAGGCAATACGCATAGGGGTAGCCGCTGCTACCCTCACCCTCCGCTGTGAAGAAACCGTTTGCCCCGATCTCTCCCTGGAGAAAGTTTATGAAGGCCTTATCGTTTGAAGTAATTGTGCCCCCAGAAATGGCCGCAAGCCCTCTCCCTAAGGTGGCTTTGGAGTCGGTAGTGATAACCTTCGGCCTTCCATACCCCCATAACCTTGAAGTAGCCTTAGGCATGGAAAGGGCCATCAGGGAAGAGGGGGCTATGCCATTAACGGTGGCGATCATCGGAGGAAAAATCAAAGCTGGATTAAGTATGGAAGAAATAGAGTTCCTGAGCCGGGGAAGCGGAATCCGGAAAGTTTCAAGGCGTGAAATCCCATTAGTGGCTGCCCTGGGAGGGAATGGGGCTACCACGATATCTGGAACAGTTTTTGTGGCTGAGAAAGCCGGCGTCAAAGTTGTAGCCACCGGAGGCATTGGAGGAGTCCACAGGGGCTCAGCCTTTGATATCTCAGCAGATTTGCCAACTATAGCCGAGACCCCGGTAGCGGTGGTGTGTTCCGGAGCTAAATCCATCTTGGATCTGGAAGCTACTCTGGAATGGCTGGAGACATGGGGTGTTCCGGTTATTGGCTTTGGGACCCAGGAATTCCCCGCTTTTTACACCGCCAGCTCAGGTCTTCCCCTGGAGTATTATGCTTCCTCAGCCGAAGAAGTAGCCAGATTTCTTGCAGCCCACTGGGCCATGCGGCCCCGTTGTGGAGCCATTGTAGTGGTTCCAGTCCCCCGCGAGAAGGAAATTGACAGCAGGGAACTTGAAGAAATGATAAGGGAAGCCCTCAAAGAAGCGGAGGAAAAGGGAATCAGGGGGAAAGAGTTGACGCCCTTCCTTCTGAAACGCCTGGCGGAATTGAGTGGGGGAAAGACATTGGAAGCCAACAAAGCTTTGCTCCTGAACAATGCCAGAATAGCTGCTCAATTGGCAAGAGCTTTAACTTAAAAAGCTTCCCCTTTGACTATGCAGGGCCTTGATGCTAAACTAATTTTTGGGGGAATCACGCATGCAGGCCATGGAACACATCCGTTACTTTGCTGAGAACATCGGCCCGAGGGGTTCAACCACTCCTAAGGAGGCCGAGGCAGCTCAATATGCCTTTGAAATCCTGTCCCGGGAAGGCCTAAATCCCGTTATTGAACCCTTTACGAGTGCGAAATCCGCCTGGCATCCTTACGCCCTTTTCTCCTTCCTGGCCCTGATGAGCGAAATCATTTTCCTTTCAGCAGGGCGATGGGGGGCTTTGATTGCTTTCGCTGTTACAGCTATAGCCATGGTTTCCGTCCTTTTGGAGCTGGCTTTCAGACCCAATCCAATCCGCCTCCTTCTGCCGAGGGGCCGAAGCCAGAACGTTGTGGCCCGTATACCTCCAAAGGGTGAAGTTCGGGAGAAGGTTGTGCTTATGGGCCACCTTGATACCCACCGAACGCCTCTGGTCTTTTCTTCTCCCGGCTGGCTTAAGCTCTTTGCAAGCCTTGTACCTCTTGGCCTGATCTCAGCACTGACCCTAACCGGGCTTTTCCTGTCCGGAATTTTTGTTTCCATCCTGCCCCTTAAAATTGCTTCCTTACCTTTTGCCTTTGTAATCCTGGGCATTTTCATCATTGCGCTGCAGGCTGATTTCACCCCATATACCCCCGGGGCTAACGATAATGCCAGTGGAGCGGGGGTAGTCCTGAGCCTTGCCAGCAGGTTAGCCCGATCGCCCCTGGAGAATACTGAAGTTTGGGTAGTGCTTTCGGGGTGTGAGGAAGTGGGGTGTTACGGTGCAGAAGCCTTCGCTCAAAATCATAAAGCCCAACTTGGTAAAGCTATCTGGCTTGTTCTGGACAGTGTAGGAGGAAAGGACACTGGCCCTGTTTATATCACGAAAGAAACCTTCCTGCTTACTTCCCACAGTGACAGGGAACTTCTGGCCATAGCTGACAAAATAGCCTCAGCCCACCCTGAATTAGGGGTTTACTCCAAATCCTTCCGGGGTGCATACACTGAAGGAGCCATCGGGGTAAAACATGGCTTCCGGGTTCTAACGCTGGTGGGCCTCAGGAAAGATGGAATGCTCCCCGGCTGGCACCGCCTGACTGACACCGTGGAGAACCTTGACCCTGAAGTAGTGAAAAAGACTGAGGAATTTATCTGGAAACTCTTAAGGGAAATAGATGTTCGCGCTTCTGGTGCCCCGCGATCCCGATGAAGGGGCAGTGCTGGCCTTGGCCCTTCAAAGGGCTAACTTTATGGTCATTCAAGCCAGGGACCTGAAGAAAGCCCTTCAGTCGTGGCTGGAAAGGCCTGCTGACCTCATCCTTCTGGCCCCTTCAGAGGGGGATCCTCTTTCGTATGTCCGGCAAATACGCGCCGAAACTGCTGTCCCTCTGGTTCTCATCCTTGACCCCATAAGCGAGAGCCTTCACTGTGCTCTTCTGGAAGCCGGAGCCGATTTAATTGTTATAAGGCCTTTCAGCATCCCAATCCTTATTGCACAGCTTAAGGCCATTGTGCGCCGGACATCTGGAGCGACGCCTCAAAAAGCTCCTTCTTGGAGCGCAGCAGGGCTGACCCTTGACCACATCAGCAGAACCGTTGAAATCAAGGGGAAAGCCCCGGTCCGCCTGACTCATCTGGAATTCCGTCTCCTTCATACCCTTATGATCCATAAAGACCAGGTTCTGCCTGTGGAAACAATAGTGGAAAGGGTGTGGGGATATACAGGAAGGGGGGATAAAGAACTTGTAAGGGGTCTCATAAGCAGGCTAAGAGCCAAAATAGAGCCCGATCCCCATCACCCCCGCTACATCCACACCATCCCTGGTGTGGGCTACTCCTTCAGCCCTCCGGACGAGGAAGACGTGTAAAAATTCATACACATCCGGCTGAATTTTAACAGATTTAACACCTTTTTTGCACAACTTTTCCACGCTGCTGTGCTATCATTACCCTCTGATTAAAAAATTCAGGAGGTTAGAGATGCCTACGGCTTTCTGTCCAAATTGCGATGAAGAAATCACCATCCAGGCCCCACGATTGGGGCAGATTGTAACATGCCCGAGCTGCGGCACAGAGCTTGAGGTGGTGAGCGTCAAACCCCTGGAGCTGGACTTCATCTTTGAAGAAGAGGAAGAGTGGGAAGAAGAATGGGAAGAAGGTGAGGAGGAAGAATGGTAAAAGCTAAGGAGGGAAAGATGAGGAGGGATATTGAGGAGCCCCCAGGACGTAGGAGGCCCCCTCACCCCTGGGAGGAGGTGCCTCTTGAGCAGTGGAATGACTGGCGATGGCAGTTAACCCATCGCCTGAAATCAAAGGAAGACCTTTCCAAGGTAATAAGACTTACCCCTGAAGAGGAAGAAGCCCTTTCTGCTCCAACCCGCCTCAGGTTTGATATAACCCCATATTTTGCAAGCCTTATGGACCCTGATGATCCAAATTGTCCCATAAGGCGGCAGGTAGTTCCTACAATTAAGGAGTTCTACATCTCCCCTGAAGAAGTTGATGACCCCCTCGCTGAGGATTCCCATTCCCCGGTCCCTGGACTTGTCCACCGTTACCCCGATAGGGTCTTAATGCTGGTTACTACCCAGTGTGCCAGTTACTGCCGTTACTGCACCCGCAGCCGTCTTGTGGGCAACCCCCATGCCCAATTCTCCCTATCCGATTACGAACGCCAGATAGCCTACATAGCTGCAACTCCACAGGTTAGAGATGTGCTCATATCCGGAGGCGATCCCCTGATCCTGCCCCAGCGTATACTGGAGATGCTCCTGAGAAAGCTGAGGGAAATCCCCCATGTAGAGATCATCCGCATTGGGACCAGGGTTCCGGTTTTCCTCCCTCAGCGCATTACTGAAGATTTGGTGGAGATGCTCCGCCGATATCACCCCCTGTGGATGAACATCCATTTCAACCACCCCAGGGAGATAACACCAGAGGTGGAAAGAGCCCTTGCTCTCCTGGCTGATGCCGGGATCCCTCTGGGAAGCCAGTCAGTGCTTCTGGCAGGGATAAATGATTGTCCCAACATAATTCTGGAGCTTGTCCGCAAGCTCGTTAAGAACCGCGTTCGCCCCTATTACCTTTACCAGTGCGATCTTGTCCCTGGCACTTCCCACTTCCGTACCCCGGTAGCCAAAGGCATTGAGATTATGGAAGCTTTGAGAGGTCACACTTCTGGCTTCGCAGTCCCTGCTTATATGATTGATATGCCTGGAGGTGGCGGGAAAGTGCCCGTATCCCCGAATTACCTCCTGAGCATGTCTGAAAGCAGGGTAGTCCTCCGGAACTATGAAGGCTTCATCGGAACCTATACCCAGCCCTCTTCTTACAAGCCCCATGACCCACGAACCTGTCCTTACTGCCAGAAAGCAGACGAAAGGGGGCAGGAAGGTATTGCCGGACTTCTGGCCGGGAAAAGGAATTCTCTCGCCCCCCAGGGCTGGGAGGAGGTTCACCGCCGCCAGCTGGAAATCCATGCTCATTCCAAGAGCATAGAGGTGG
Source organism: uncultured Anaerolineae bacterium (assembly GCA_964655275.1). Classification (GTDB taxonomy): domain Bacteria; phylum Chloroflexota; class Anaerolineae; order SpSt-600; family SpSt-600; genus SpSt-600. The sequence goes on from CAZZMI010000003.1 coordinate 19,629, forward strand.
AAGGATGAGAAGGCTGAGGGTTGCCCTCCTTTTCAACCTCAAGCACAATGTCCCCCTGCCACCTGATGCCCCTCCCGATGCCCTGGCCGAATACGATACCGAAGAGACGGTGGAAGCCTTGAAGAAGGCGCTGGAGGCAGGGGGACATGAGGTTATACCGCTGGAAGGAGATGTTACCCTCCTTGACACCATCCGCCAGGTCAAGCCTGACATTTGCTTCAACATATGCGAAGGTCACAGGGGAGATGCTCGGGAATCGCAAGTCCCGGCCCTTTTGGAGATGCTGGGGATACCCTACACTGGCTCTAAAATTCTGGCTCACGCCCTCTCACTGGACAAAGCCATGGCCAAGAGGGTATGGAGGGATTGCGGCCTTCCCACAGCCCCCTTCCAGGTCTTCGTGCGCGGAGATGAACCCCTTGACCCATCCCTTCGCTTTCCCCTCTTTGCCAAACCCTCGCGGGAAGGCTCAGGGATGGGTATAAATGAGCGCTCCATCCTTCACGACGAAAAGGAGTTGAGGGAACAGGTTCGGTGGCTTATAAAGACCTACCGCCAGCCAGCTTTGGTGGAGGAATTCCTCCCGGGGCGCGAGTTTACCGTTGGCCTAATAGGTAACACCCTCCAGCCGGGAGTTAAGCCCCCCTCTGACTTCTACGATGAGAGGGGGTTTCATGTCTTCCCGCCGATGGAGGTGGACCTGAGTCCGGTAGCTGAATCCGGAGGCCTCTACACCAGCCAGGTTAAAACCGAAAAGCCTTTAGCTCCTCGTTACCTTTGCCCGGCCCCCATTGATGAGGAACTGGAACGGGAGCTCAAAAGGCTGGCGGTGGCCGCTTTTGAAGCTATAGGGGCTCTTGACGTAGCCAGGGTTGACCTGCGCCTTGGCTCTGATGGGAAGCCTTATCTTATGGAAATAAACACTCTACCTGGCCTTAACCCCCACTACAGCGATATGGTCCTTGTGGCCAGGGCGGAAGGGGTATCTTACGAGCGCCTGATAAACGAAATCCTTAACCTGGCTTTAATAAGATATGGCCTTGCATAAGGAGGAAAAATGGGGGCCGGGAAAGTCCTTGTCCTTTACAATTACAGCCAAACTCTGGTTAAGGGAGAACCAAAAGATATCCTGGCTGAGCGAGGGGTAGTGGCCTGTGCCCAGGCTGTGGCCAGGGCTCTGAGAGAAGCTGGCTACACCGTAGAGATTGTGGCTTTCAGCACTGATATAGAAGCATCCCTTGCCCCTTACCCTCCGAGAGAATGGGTGGTTTTCAACCTCGGGGAGGGGCTTGAGGGCCGGCTTTTTGAGGAAGCACGCATAGCCTGGGCTCTGGAGGCTATGGGATACCGCTTTACGGGTTCTTCGGGTGAAGCCATCGCTTTATCAACTAACAAAGCTAAAACCAAGGTCGTTCTGGAAAAAGCGGGAGTTCCAACTCCGCCCTGGAAACTCATCAGGGATCCGGCCGAAATTGATGGATGGCAACCGGATAGCCCCATCATCGTTAAGCCTGTTTCGGAAGATGCGAGCATAGGGATAGGGCCTGAAGCAGTTATAACTAATACCTCCCAGCTTAAAGAAAGGGTCGCTTACATTTTGAACCGCTACCGTCAGGCGGCCCTGGCCGAAAAATTCATCGCTGGGCGTGAATTCAATGTATCGCTATGGGGAAAGGAGCCAGAGGTTCTCCCCTTAGCCGAGGTTGATTTCAGCGCCTTTGCTAACCCCCTGGAAAGGATTGTATCCTTTGCAGCCAAATGGGAACCAGAGTCGTTTGAATATAAGAATACCCCAGTCCTTTGCCCAGCCCCTGTGGAACCGGAGCTTAAAGAAAGGATTGAAGAAATAGCCAGGAAAGCCTGGTTTGCTGTAGGTTGCAGGGGATATGCCAGGGTTGACATAAGGGTTGACCAGGGTGGTAACCCTTACGTTGTAGAGGTGAACTGCAATCCTGACCTTTCCCCCGATGCTGGATTCTACAGGGCAGCCAGGGCTGCCGGTTACACCTACTCCGAAATGGTGCTGCGTATCCTTCGCATGGCCCTGGAGGATGTATGAATGAAATAGAGGAAGCGAAAGAAGAAGATGAACCGCTAATCCTTGAAATTGCAATAAATGTTGGGGTTTTCAAGCCGGAGGAGATAAAAGCCCTTGGAGAGATTTTGAGAGAATATCTGAACAAAGGCAGGGCAAGCGGTTATGAATTTCTGGTTTATCGCCAGAACGGCAGGGTTATGGGGTTCGCATGTTTTGGCCCTCATCCTTTGACTTCCGGGACTTTTGACCTTTACTGGATAGCTGTAGCACCAGAAGCTCAGAGAAAAGGGGTTGGAAAGTTCCTCATGGCCGAAATTGAGAAAAGGGTGAAAGCAGAGGGGGGAAGACTTATTGTGGTGGAAACTTCAGGGATTCCTTCTTACTTTCCTGCAAGAAAGTTCTACGAAGCCTGCGGCTTCTACCTAAAAGCCTCAATCCGTGACTTTTATGCCCCAGGGGACGACCTTTTGATATTTGCTAAGTGGTTGCTTGTGTAAAAGCCCCATAAGGCAGCCGAGAAAAGGTGATGAGCTCAAACAGCACTGGCAAGCGGCAGGGCCCCACAGCAATAAGTTTGAGATAGGCCTCCAAACTATCCAGGAGCAAAGGCTCAACCTCCTCATTAAGCAAACTTGCTTTATTTGGGCAAGTGTGTTAAAATTTTTGCAAAAAAGGTAATGAAAGCCAGATGGATTGTCATCATAGTAATCCTGCTGGGCTTCGGCCTGAGGTTGTGGGGCCTTTCATCCCAGCCTATATGGTGGGATGAAGCCCGCAATATCACCGTGGCCTCTAAACCCCTCAGGGAAATTCCAGCCTCGGGAGAACTGGATATACACCCACCCCTTTATTTTCTGCTCCTGCACTTCTGGATGCGCATCGGCGGATGGTCTTCCGCTGAGTCCGCCATAACTCTGGATGAGAAAGGTTTGCCCCATGACCAGGCCTTTGCTTTCTTTTTGCGTTTCTTCTCCCTTATTTTTGGGGTTGTAAGTTTGCCCCTTTGCTTCAGGCTTGGGGCAAAGCTCGGAGGACAAACCCTCGCCCTGCTGGCCACGATCGCCTTATCCACAGCCCCCTTTTGGGTCTCCGAAGCCCAGCAGATCAGGATGTATACCATCACCCTGGCCTTCCTCCTGGCCTCCGGATTAATGCTCTGGGAAGGGACAAGGACAAAGAAAGCGTGGCTGTTTGCTGCCTTTGGGGTCTTTTCCGCCCTGAGCCTTTTAGCCCATTATTCAGCCCTGTGGGTTCTGGCAGGGTGGGCTATTTTCTTGGTTCCGTGGACCTTCAGGGAAGGCTTGAAGGGTTTTCGCCTGGCAGGACTTGCCTTCCTGACGGCACTGGCCTTATTCCTGCCCCAGTTTTCCAGAGCTTTTCACCAGATCATGGGCTATGCCAACCTTAACCTCTCGATCCCCCCCTTTTCCACCTATTTGAAAGAACTCCTGAGGGCATGGGGAGTTTACCCATGGCTGATCGGCACCCTTGCTCTGGCAGGAGCCTTTATCCTGGTATTTTCAGGTCTGCGAGAGCAGGCTTTCTTCCTAATCAGCTGGCTTGTGTGGCCGGCTATCTTCTACTATGCTTCTTTCTTCCGGAAAGGTGGAGCCTTTGAACCCCGCTACATAGCCGGAATATCCCCGGCCCTATTTTTCTTAACGGGAGCAGCTGTCTCGGGAAGGCGCAGGCTTGCCATGGCCCTCGGTTTCCTGCTGGTTGGCCTCTTCTCCATGGGCTTATGGGAAGAAACGCACCACCCCTCCTTCATACGCGAAGATTCGCGCACCCTTGCCCTTTACCTCTATTCCCGCACTTCCTCAGCCGATGTTATCATCACCGATGCCCCCTTCCCCCTAAACCTGTATTGGCCTGGCTTCAACCCGAAACAAAGGGAGTTCGCACGCGCTTACTACCTTTTTGCCGACCCCTACACCCTCCCCGAAACCCTTTCAAAAGTAACGGAAGGGAAAAAGCAGGCGGTTCTGGTTCACTGGTTCAAATCCGATGCCGACCCTAAGGGGCTAATTAAGCTTCTTCTGGATAAGCACGGTGAACTTCTGGAAGAAGCTTCTTTTACCGGTTACCAGGTATGGCGATACCGCCTTCCGGAGGGTAAAATCCCCTTCTCCCTTGCCCCCTCGCCTGAAGAGGCGAAAGCCAGATTTGGCCATTGCCTCACCCTGGAACAGGCTGATTGGGGTGGGAGGGAGCCTGAGCCTGTATCACTCTCCCCTGATTTTCCTTCCGTAGCGCCAGGCCACAGCCTCTGGATTGCCCTTTACTGGCACCTCTCCTGTCCCACCACCGAATCCCTTAAGGTAGCAGGCTATATCCGGGACGAAAAAGGTTTGCCCCTGAGCCAGGATGACCGCTGGCTCCTGAATGACCGTCACCTGCGAACGCCTTTCTGGGGTGAGGTTAACCGCTCCTGGGTTTTCCTCTCCATACCAATACCCCGTGGAACCGTAGCTGGTCGTTACCGGATTTACATCGCCGTTTACGGTGAAAAATCCGGGGAAAGGCTCCCACTCCTGGACCAGGCCGGCAATCCGCTGGGGACAGAACTGAAACTGGGAGAGGTGGAAATCATAAAGTCTCCAAAGGTCGTTTCCCCTTCCGAACTGCAAATCCCTTTTGCCCTGCGGGTTGAACTGGGTAACCTCGTTTTTCTTGGGCATGGAGGGATGCCTTCGGAGCTTGCCCCCGGTCAACCTCTGCTCCTCAGAACCTATTGGGAATCCCTGGAACCAGGGAAAGCCTGGCGCGTGGATTTCACTTTGTCGGACGAGGCGGATAACCCTGCAGCCCGCTGGGAGGTAACCCTGAAAGGCGAAACAAGAGAGAAGGGGGAAGCCTGGTGGGAATGGATTGAGCTTCCAACTCCCCCGGAGATAGCTCCTGGAAAATACAAGCTGGCAATAGGTGGCAGAGCTGTCCCCGGGGAAATCCTCATAAAGGGGAAACCGAGGCTGTTTTCCCCTCCTCCTATCTCCAATCCCCTGGAAATAGCTTTTGGCCCGGGCATTGTGCTTAAGGGTTACGAGGTCCGCCGGGAAAGTGATAATCTTGAAGTAACCTTGCTATGGATGTGTCGTGAGAAGGTTGAAGCTTCTTATACCGTGTTCACGCACCTTCTGGACGAGGGAGGCCGTTATCTATCCGGCCATGATTCCCCACCCTCAGGGGGTAGCGCCCCGACCAATTCCTGGCTTCCGGGGGAATTCGTAGTGGATGTGCACAAAATTCCTTTGCCCTTGAACTTTAAATCCGGCCGTTACTTCCTTGAAGTTGGGCTCTACGACCCATCAAAGGAGGGGTTGCCCAGGCTACATACCTTAGAGGGCAAGGATTCTATCCTCCTGCCCCTCAGCCCCTGATGGCCAGCTACATCCACAAGGGCCATTATCCCGCCGCAGACCAGGGAATGCCCGCCCAACAGGATCGGAACAGGTGCCTCTTTCGCCGCCCTGGTGAATTCCTTTAGCCTTGGCTCCCGGATTTCCTCCAGCAGCATAAGGTCAGAAGCGAACCTTTCCTCATCCGAAGGCCATATTTTCCAGTGAGCCATGATGACCCTGGTATCAAGGATGGCTGCCTGAGCCATCTCCGCCAGCTTCTGGAAAAACCTTTCCGGCCCCAGGGCATCCACCAGGCATCCGAGGAGGGAATGCACTTCCCCCCTCGCCAGCCTGCCGCTGGAGCGCATCCCCCTTTCCTCACTTATGACCCTTGTCCGGCATAAGGCCTCCTTTTCCAGCCTCTCCCAGGCATAAGTGGGGATCCGCCCAGCCGCCAGAATGAAGGAATTTTCGTCCTTCAAGACCTTGACTATTTCCTCCACAGGCTTAGTGCTGAAAGGCAAACTTTCAAGGAAAGAAGCCAGCCTCCCCTCAAGGCCAGGGTAAGCCTTTAGGATGAGCAAATCCGACGGCGTATCTATATCAAAGACCGTGGCCGTGGAAACAGGCGGGATGATAGGGGTAAGGCCGGCTTCATCCCAGAGCCTCCAGGCCAGGTCATTGTCCGAGCCGGGGGATGAGATTTTATCCAGAGCTTCCGCCGGAGAAAAACCAACCCAATCCGAGGAGAAGAGGTTATTGGTTACTACGACTCCATCCCTCTCCAAAGCTGAGGCTATTCGGGACAAAAGGGCAATAGAAAGCAGGGGCATAGAGGCGGCTCCGGTATATAAAACTTTCTTAAGCTTGTAGCGGGATACAAGCTCCAGAAGCCTCTTACCAAAGTGGAAATCTTCATGGTCCAGGTCCACTATGACCCCAATTTTGCGAAAGGCCTCGGCTGCTTCAGGCCAGTTTGTCGCCACAATGATAGGGTCAAAGCAGTTCGCCTTAAGGGCTTTATCCACTGCGTCCAGAGCTGAAGCCAGGCGTGCTTCGGAAAGGAGCCGGCTTAGCTGGCCTTCGCCTTTTTGAGCCACCATGATTACAAATCCGATCTTCAATGCCTCCTCCCCCGCCGCTACTCCTCCTCCACAAGGTCGCAGTAGGCGAACCGTCCCCTTTGCACCCGCTCGCCAATTTTAACCCGAATTGCCCGGGAAAAGTAAGGGGCAGAAGTCACAAACGTATGAAACTCGCCTCTTTCACCGCATGGGTCAACACCCTGAGGAAGCATGGTGAAAAAGCTTTCGTCAAGGGGATGGCCGCAGAAATCTGCAGGCAGAATTTCGGTGTCCACGCAGGTTACTAAAGCACTGTAATGGCGGGCAAGAAATTTGCTGATTAGCTGCTCCGGGGGTTTGCCCCACAGCGGGAAAATGGCCGCCATGCCGACCTCTGAAAGGCGAGCCTCCCGGTATGTTCTTACATCTTCAAGCCATATATCTCCGAACACAACCCCTTCAATGCCCTGTGACTTAAGCTTCAGCAAAGCTTCGCCCATTAAATTATCGTAAACCTCATTGCTCGGGTTAGGTGGCAAAAGGACGAAGTGGATCGGCAGGCCGATGCGTTCTGCTTGCTTTTGAACAAGGTTACGTCTTACGCCATGCATTGTCACCCGGTCATAAGGCAAGCTTACCGTTGTCAAAAGCCCGGCAACCTCGGCTTTACCAGCCTCAATCGTTTCTTCAAGCGCCAGAGCACTATCCTTCCCGCCGCTCCACGCTACAACGACTTTCACCTTCTACCTCCTTCGGGGGTTAAAAACCGGAAAAGGGCTAAGGTCATGGCCCAGAGGAGCAGCAGAGCCAGAAGTTTGTAAAGGCGGGAAGGGAGCACGAATACCAGGATGCCGAAGAAGAGGCTTATACCGTAGTAAGCCAGCACAATTTGCCTCTGGGAGAAGCCCAGGTCGTAAAGGCGGTGATGGAGGTGACGTCTATCAGCCTGGAAGATGGAGCTTCTGGAACGAAGCCGCTGGAAGATTATCCAGGCCACATCCATTATCGGCACGCCCATGACCAGAAGGATGGTGGCTACTTTAGCTCCAGCTACGATGGAGAGAGTTCCCAAAGCATAGCCCAGGAAGAAAGCCCCGCAGCTGCCCATGAAGACCCGGGCGGGGTGGAAGTTGTAAGGAAGAAAGCCCAGGGTAGCGCCCAGGAGGGCCAGAGGCAATGGAACCACACTCAGTTGCCCTTCCCTCCACATGTGCAGAGCCAGCACAGCCGAGGTTATGGCCCCAACCCCAGCCGCAAGGCCATCAAGTCCGTCCAGGAAATTGACAGTGTTAATCATTCCCGAAATCCAGAAGATGGTGAAGGCCACTACCAGGGGGAAAGGGAAAATCACCAGCCGATTGGTGAAAGGGTTCATCACCCTTTCAATGAAAACTAAGAAAGCTATGGCAATAAGCGAAGCCACAAGCTGGCTAATAAGCTGGAAAGAAGGCCTGAGGTCAAATTTATCATCCAGTATGCCTACCACAAACATGAAAAGCGAACCCAGCATAACTCCGGTCAGCCTGGTGAGCTCTTTAGGGTCATTGCGGGGTGGGAGCAAAGAAGGGGGCAGGATCAGGGTCAGGGATACAGCCAGCATGAAGGAAACAAAGAGCGCTATCCCTCCCAGGCGCGATCTGGCCCTATCGTGGGCCTTCCTCCCGCCTGGCACATCCACAGCGCCCACCCTGAACCCAAGGGTTATAGTGAGGGGAGTCAGGATGAGGGAGGTTAAGAAAGCGGTGCCAAAGACAATAACAAAAGAAATCAAACCTTCATCCTCCCCATCAATTCAGCAAGAAGCCAGTGCAGGGCCAGGCAGTAGAAAAAATTGCGCGAAAGAAGGAAAACCACACCTGTAGCCACTGCCAGGCTACCGAAGCGGAAAATGGTAGCATAATGTTCCGCACCTTTCCGCCGCTCACCCAGGAAATAAAGGATTCCTTCCGCCAGGGATATAGCCCATCCGATCAAAACCCCGCCAGACAGGCCCAATACCGGTGCGGCGAAAGCGCGGTACAAGCCCCAGTGCACTTGAAAGTAAAGGGCCTCCTTGAAGTTAGCCAGAGGCGAGGCAGTGCCCGGATCTCCCGGGTCAGTTCGGCCGCGAATGACCCTTAAGGCCAGAATGAGCAAGCCAAAAAATAATGTGCTCTGGACTAAGGGGCCAACTCCTCCGAGCCAATCCAGGTGAGTGAAGCCCATGAAGCGGGGAAGAACAGTTCCCCTGATTAGTGCGATGGCCGGGATCCCCAGAAAATAAAATCCAGAGGTCAGCTCCTGAAGAACTTCAGCCCAGAATGCCTGCAGCTTTATGGCTTTCAGGAACCGGGCAAGGTAACTGGTCCAGAGCCCGAAAAGCCCCACTGAGAGAACCACCCAAAGCCCTGCTTCCAGACGGTAATCCATTCCGTTTCCCCTCTCTCGTTTATTATAGGCATGGGCACCGGAATCGCCAAAGGAAGCCTCGCAGGGCTCAGAGAAAGCCGCCACCCTTTGCTTTCTAAGTTGCACATCCGGCAGGAGGTGGATACAATAAATTATGCCTGGTATGTCAGCCTGAGAAAGGCACCCAGCCAGGTTAAGGGGCGGGGTGCCTTTTTTAATTTTAATCTTGGGAGGTGAACGATGCGGAAGGCTTTACACCTTACCGGACTTGCCCTTGTCCTATTTCTGCTGGCTTGCACTTCCTCGCCACCCCAAACTGTTACGATCGGGGTTAGAACGGCGAACGATCACTCTCCCTTCTACATTGCTGAGAAGCTGGGCTTCTATCAGGAAGAAAAGGTTCAGGCCAGGGTTATGCTTGTTCCCTCCAACACTGAAATCGTTGAAGGACTGAAGCGCGGGGACTTTCAGATGGGAGCCATACCCGTGACCACAGCCATAGCCGCCATCGCCCGGGGAGCCCCTATACGCATTGTAGCGATGACCGGCCGTGGAAGCGATGGCATACTTGTCCGGGCTGATAGCAACATCAAATCCGTGGCGGACCTCAGGGGGAAGAAGATTGCCACCATACGCGCCTCTATCCTGGATGTCCTCCTGCTCATGGCTCTTGAGGAAGCGGGAATTGACCCGCAGAAAGACGTTGAACTCGTTTACTTCAACACCCTCGGGGATATGATAAATGCCCTTAAAACCAGACAAGTGGACGCCACTGCTAACACCGAGCCTTTCATGACTGAAGCCGAAAGCGCCGGATGGGGTAAAATCTTGCTATACTTCACAGCTTACTGGAAAAACCACCCCTGCTGCGTTGTGGTCGCCCGCACAGATTTTGCGAAGAAGCATCCCGACCTTGTGGAGAAGATCATCCGGGCTCACGTGAGGGCAGTCCGTTACGCCAACGAGCATCCGAAGGAGACGGCAAAGATCATCGTGGAATACCTGAAAGCCTTTAATCCGGATCTGGTAGAGAAATCGCTTTCACCCGAAAAGATGCTTATTTCCTGCGAGATTGAACCCGGCGAAATAGGCCGGATGGCTGAGCTTATGCACCGCTACGGCCTTACCGAAAGGCCATTGGCTGAAGAAGAGTTGGTTAATCTGGAATTCCTGCGTAAAGTCCTGGGGGAGTAGGATCGCATGCTCAAACGCTGGCTTAAAAGAGCAAGTTCGCTGATAGTTTTTCTGCTGCTCTGGGAATTTCTCCCCCAGGCAGGTTTAATTGACCCAATTCTGGTCCCACCACCAAGCAGAGTTCTGGCGCGGGGCGTGGCCCTTCTTGCCGATGGCGTCCTGCTTGCCCATATGTGGGCAAGCCTCTGGAGGGTATTTCTCGGTTTTACACTGGCTTCAGCAGTGGCTGTACCGGCTGGAATTGTCCTGGGTTTGTTGCCCGGGCTTGAGGAATATATGGACCTCCTTATCCACGCACTTCGTCCCCTGGCGCCCCCAGCGTGGATCCCCCTGGCCATATTGTGGTTTGGCATAGGGAATAAGCCAGCTATCTTCATCATTTTTATGGGCACCGTCTTCGCTATGTTCACGGGGGTCCTATCAGCCGCAAAAGGTGTGGATAAAAGGCTGGTTAAAACAGGATTAACTCTTGGGGCCACGCCCCGCCAGGTAATCCTGCACGTAGTCTTGCCGTCCCTGAGTCCCGCCATTTTCGCCCAGCTGCGGATAGGGATCGGCCTGGCCTGGATGTGCGTGATCGCCTCTGAAATGGTAGCTGTACGCCGGGGCCTGGGTTTCATGATGATGGAGGCCCGCAATCTGTTCCGAACCGAAGACATCCTCCTGGGAATGATCGTGGTGGGAATTCTGGGGCTGGGCCTTGATTCAATCCTCAGGCTTATTGAACACAGAGTTCTCAGGTGGCAGAAAGGGCTCAGAGCCTATGAGCTTTTTGGAAATATTGGACGTCCATAAAACCTTTGTCAACGATGAGGGAAGGGTTCAGGCCCTTGCAGGTGTAAGCCTTTCAGTGGAGAAAGGCGAACTCGTGGTCATTATAGGACCTTCAGGTTGCGGCAAAACCACCCTCCTTCAGATAGTGGCAGGACTTGAAGAACCATCAAAGGGAGAAGTCAGGATTGCCGGCCAGCGGGTGAACAAATGGGGGCGGGATCGCACGATGATCTTCCAGGATTACTCCCTCTTCCCCTGGTTGACAGTACGGGGCAACGTGGAATTTGGCCTGAAAATGGCCGGAGTTAGGCCTGAAGAGCGGTTGAAAATAGTGGACGAACTTATAAGGAAAGTCGGCCTTGAGGGGTTTGAAAACCTTTATCCCCATGAGCTTTCCGGTGGTATGCAGCAACGAGTAGCTCTCGCCAGGGCACTGGCCATTGATCCAGCAGTGCTCCTTATGGACGAGCCCTTTGCTTCGGTGGATGCCTTGACAAGAAGAGAACTGCAAGCCGAGCTTGTGCGCCTCTGGAGTGAGTCCAGGAAAACTATCCTTTTCGTTACCCATAGTCTGAGGGAGGCTCTAATCTTAGCCGACCGGATTGTGGTTATGACGCCGAGACCAGGACGCATTAAGGCAATTTTCACTGTAGATTTGCCCCGTCCTCGCGAGAAATACCTTAATGAACTGGCTTCCTGGGAGGCCAAACTTATGGCAGAGCTGCTTTAAGGTTCCGCAGAAATGCTCCCACAGCCTCCAGGAATGGCCCCGGACACTCCTCCTGCGGAACATGTCCACATTCTGGGATGACAACGAGCTGAGCTCCGGGTATTTCCCTCGCCAGACGGATGCTCTGTTCGGTGGGGACGACGCGATCGTCATCGCCGGTTATTACAAGGACGGGAACACGGATTTCCCCCAGCCGTTTCTCCAGCCCCAGGGGGTGGGTTGCGCGGATGACCTCCCATAAAGCCCGATCCCAGTTCTTTGCCCGCAACGGCCTGGTATACCCCTCCCAGATTTCCGGCGTCAGCTTAGTCGGGTCGTGCCAGGCGGAGCGGGCGAGGTCTATGCCCCAATTCCGGACCGAACGAGCCATGAGCGGTCCCAGGCGACGCATCTGGGGTGTATTAAAGAGCAGGCGCATCCAGCCAGGCACTCTGTCGCTTACATAGACCGCAGGGGAAACCAGCACCAGCGCTTCGGTCCGCTCAGGGTAAGTTAGCGCAGTCAGGAGGGCAATCGCTCCTCCGGCGGAGTTGCCCACCAGCAGAGCCCGCTCTATCCCGAGAGCATCCATTAAGCCTACTGTCAGATTGACCTGGGCTTCAGGGCTGTAGGGATTGGGGCCATCCCACCTTAACGGCCGTTCCGTAAGGCCAAAGCCAGGCCGGTCAAAGGCCACAACAGTGCCCCACTCTGCCATTGGCCTCATGACCTCTCGCCAGGAGAAGGTGCTGGATGCAAAACCATGCAGCAGGAAGAAAGCCGGGCGGCCTGAACCGGCAATTTTGTAATGTACAGTGATGTCATTTACCTCAATGAACCGGCTGTCAGGGTCGGCCAGCTGCTCCGGTGGGACAGTGCCCTCCAGCGGTGGAATAGGGACAAAGAATGGGCCCACCAGCAAGATCAACAGGATCGCACTAAGAGCGATGAGCAATCTGCTAAGCAGACGTTTCATCGTCCCCCAAAATCGCATCGAAAAGCACCGTCTTCTCAAGCATCAATTTTTATATCCTCTGGTCTTTCATTGATGGGCTTTGGAAGATTGAACTCCTCCTGGATGCCTCGAAGCCTCTGCATTCCATCCAGTGCAGGGAACACTTGCTTTTCGAAACAAGACACTGCTTTATTATATTTTTCCACTGTTTGCTTCAATTCTTCTCCAAGCTTGGAGAAGTTTTTGGCGAAATCACGCATGCGCAGGAAGAGTTCCTGGCTTCTCTCTATAATGGCATGCGCATTACTGAGAGTTTGTTGCTCCTGCCATACAAGGGCAACTATTTTAAGGAGTGCAAAAAAGGTTATCGGAGTTACGGGCAATACCCGGCTGTTGAATGCGAATTCCAGTAATTTGTCATCTGCTTCAGTAGCGGCGCTCAGGATATATTCGTTGGGAATATACATCACTACAAAATCAAGCCTGGGATTTTCAAG